>NZ_JQBY01000025.1 GCF_001437405.1 Pediococcus ethanolidurans
GTTTAACAGCAGTTATTGAAGTGATTTTGATGCTTTCAACCTTTAGTTATTTAACTAATTTCTTTAACAATTTTTTTCCATACGGAATAGTCAGCCATTCCCGAATAGTAAACAAACGCAGTTCAATGGCCACCCCAGCAAATACTAGCATTCCAATCAAAACAATTAGAATAATTACCAAGCCCAGTTCAACTCGATTAAGATTTGGCAAAATCGCCAGCAGTCCTAACCGTGTCATATACACAACCACTGCCATTGTCAGACTGGCAACCGCTAGTTTACTTAAGAACCGCCAATCAAGCCGAATATTTTCTTTTAGAGAAGAAGATATTCGTAGTCGGATACAAATCAACATAACAGCCAAGCTTAACACAGTTACAAAACTAGCCCCGTTAATTCCATATTTTACAACAGCTAACTGATTAAAGCCCAATTTAACGATCAATCCCATTATAAACGCAAAAATAGCCGGTTGAAAAATACTTAAACTTTGGAGAACACTGTTATAAGTGGCAATTAGTGCTGCAAAAATCACGGCGATCACATAAATTCTTATGGCAGTTGTGCCTTCCATATTGCCAAACAACACTCGATTTATTTGAGGGAGTAAGGCAATCATCCCTACTGTAGCCGCCGTCGAAATTGCCAGTCCAATATGAAACATTGATTGTGCTGTCCGTTTAAAATCATACTGATTTTGTTTTTGAACTGCCTTCGTTAAAGATGGCAGCAACGTGGTTGAAAAAGAGGTTGCAATTACTAATCCCAATTGAACAAGTGGTTGAGCACGATCATAAACACCCTTTAAAGATTTTGCTGCTTCATTAGATAGTCCTTGACCGACCAAGCCATTTTTTACGGAAAACGAATCAATAAGTTGAAGCAAAATAATAATTGCGGCAAATAAACAAATGGTGCCACCTTCAACTAAAAAACGTTTGACGAGGTGACCGTAGTTTGACGGTACAGCTAAAGCACCAGTTTGTTTGGGCATTGATCTAAAAATCTTCGTTCGAAAAAGTTGTAGAAAATATAGTGTACTTACAACGGCCGCAATTACCGCTCCAGACATGGCCCAGGTACCCATTTTATACACATTCCAATTTTGGTGAGCAGCCGTATAAGCTACGCCAATGATAACCGCCACACGAACGACTTGTTCCATTATTTGTGAACGGGCTGTTGGCAACATTTGAAAAATTCCTTGGTAATAGCCTCTACCAACCGCTAAAAACGGCATAAATATAAACATCAGTGATACACATCTGATAATTGGTGTTAGCTGTTCATCCCCCATTCCTCGGGCAATCTCCGGAGCACCAAGAAGTAACGCCACAACAATCAGAAATGATATGACACTTAAAATTACAAACGATTGGCGAGCCACTTCAACTTTACGCTCATCTGAATTTTGCTCCGCGATAAGTTTAGAAATAAACACTGGAAAACCACTGAGTGCAAATGTAATTCCAATTCCGTAAATGGGATAAATTTGCTGATACACATAAAAACCGGTATTACCCACCAAATTTTGAAGGGGAATTCGATACACAGCACTCAGAACTTTGGCGACCAATGAGGCAATCGTTAGGATAAAAGCTCCTTGCATCACATTTTTCATTTTTTTATTTTGCACGGGAGTTCCCTCCTAAGGTTTACGCCACTTTTTTAATTAAAGCTTCCACAAACTGCTGTAATTGTTTTAACCAATCTTTTTCCTTCATTGCGGGTTGAATAACAAGCTTGATCTGCATTTTTTTATTGTCAACATTTACCATTGCCCGTAACTGAGTAGCTGCCAACGCTTCAAAAATATCAGCTTGCTTTAATTTTTGAGTGGCACGTGGCGACAGAGTCACAAAAATATTATCTTCTTGACGCTGAATCTTTTCAATCAATGCCTCATCAGCTAACATTTTTACTTGTCCAATTGCCAATAAATTAGTCACTTCAATTGGATAATCACCAAACCGATCAATTAAATCCTCTTGAATTTCAACAAATTGATCTTGATTTTCAATTTGTCGAATTCGTTTATACAGTTCGATTTTCTGGCGTTGATCCTCAATATAATCACTTGGTAAGTACGCTTCAATTCCCAGTTCTACTTCTGCATCAGTAGTCACCTTGGCAGCTTTCCCTTGCTTTTGGGCTACAGCATCAGATAGCATTTGCGTGTACAAATCATAACCAACTGAATCAATAAAGCCGTGCTGTTGCTTACCTAATAGATTCCCAGCTCCTCGAATTGATAAATCACGCATGGCAATCTTAAAACCAGATCCTAATTCCGTAAAATCTTTAATAGCCTCTAAACGCTTTTCGCTAATTTCAGTCAAAACTTTGTTTGGTTTATACGTAAAATAAGCATATGCCACACGACTACTGCGTCCAATTCGTCCACGAAGTTGATACAACTGCGATAATCCCATATGATCAGCATTTTCCACAAACAGCGTATTTACATTAGGAATATCAACTCCTGTTTCGATAATCGTTGTGGTCACCAAAACGTCGTAATTTCCTTGCACAAAATCATATAATACATCTTCCATTTGCTTTTCCGACATTTGACCGTGAATATACGTCACACTAGCTTCTGGTACTAATTCTTCAATGTGACTCACAGTTTCTTCGATATCTTCTACTCGATTATGCAAATAAAAAACCTGACCGCCGCGCTCCAATTCACGATGAATGCCATCACGAATTGCTCCCGCATTTTCTTCCATGACGTAAGTTTGAATTGGATAACGATTGGTGGGTGGCGTCTCAATCACAGACAGATCACGGACACCAATCATTGACATATTTAACGTTCGTGGAATTGGCGTTGCTGTCAGTGTAAGTACATCAACCTGGGACTTTAAATGTTTGATTTTTTCTTTATGTTTAACGCCGAAACGTTGTTCTTCATCAATAATCAATAAACCTAAATCTTGAAATTTAACATCCTTTGAAAGTAGCCGATGTGTTCCAACCACAATATCAACTGTCCCATTCTTTAATCCGGTCAAAGTTTCTTTAATTTGGCTCTTGGTTCGAAAACGTGAAAGCACCCCTGCCGAAACCGGATAACCACTAAAACGGTTAATCATGGTTTCGTAATGTTGTTGAGCTAAAATGGTGGTTGGCACTAAAAACGCAACCTGTTTTCCTGATTCAATGGCTTTAAATGCAGCTCGTAAAGCAACTTCCGTCTTTCCATAACCAACATCTCCCACCAACAAACGATCCATTGGTTTAGCTCGTTCCATATCTCGTTTAATTTCAGTGACACTTCGCAGTTGATCTGGCGTCTCTGTATAAGGAAAATCATCTTCAAATTGGCGTTGATAATCATCGTCTGGTAAAAATGCAAACCCTGTTTCTGCTTCTCGTTTTGCATAAAGTTCCACTAATTCATCTGCAATATCTTCAATTTTAGCGGCAACTTTGCGTTTCGTTTTAGCCCAATCACTACCACCTAATTTATTTAGGTGTGGTTTTTTCCCTTCAGACGCCACATACTTCTGAACGAGATTTAACTGCGTCACTGGAATAAATAACTTGCCACTGCCAGAATATTGAATTGTAATGTAATCCTGATGAACACCATCAACTAATAAAGTTGTCATCCCTGTATAACGGCCAATTCCGTGATTAACATGCACAACATAGTCACCCGGTTTTAATTCGGTGTAACTCTTTAGTCGTTGCGTATTTTCCATTTTTTGGCGTTTAGGACGTTTCTTAGGAACTTTGGCAAATAACTCATGTTCTGTCACAACCACAAGATTTGCCTCGGGATACTCAAACCCACTGGTAAGTTGTCCTTGCATGACCGTCACGGCTTGTGCCTGAATCGATTTACCGCGCGCAATCACAGCATCAATTTCAAAATCTCTCAGTGTCTCACTAACTTTATCCAGACGATCTTTCTTTTGAATTAAAACAACAACTGTTTGTCCCTGTTTTTGCCAGCGATCCATTTCCGTCTTTAAAACCGGCATTTGTCCAAAAAATTCTTGCATTGCTCGCGTCTTAAGATCCGTTAATTGATCAAGTCTTAAACGTCCTAGTCCTTTTTGAAATAAGGACAATAATATTTGTGCTTGCTGGTTTGTTTTAATTAATTGGCGAATCTCAAAACCAAATTTTTGTGTTGAAATAACTTCATGGGTTTTTAATTTATCGGCTACCCATTCAGCTTCATCATCTTGTAAATCATTCTCAGCTTCTAATATCCGGGAATAATCATCCATGACCAAAACACCGTCAGCGGCCATGTAATCCAATAAGTTGTTTTTTTCATCATATAAATAATCAGTAAAAACAATATCATTTGGTCGTACATCACGTTGTTGCCAACGATCAAGAATTTCCGTTGATTGCTGCGTCAATATTTGCAGATCATTATCATTTTTAAGACGGCGTTTTTCAGTAGTAACCGCTTTTTGGAAATTTTGAATCCCTTTTTGTAGCATTACCTTCGTTACGATAAAATCGGTGGCGGGTAAGATTAAACAACTCTCAATGTTTTCAACACTGCGTTGTGTTTCCGCATCAAAATAGCGTAACGAATCAACCTCAGTATCAAAAAAGTCAATTCGAATCGGATACTCGGTTCCTAAAGGATACACATCCACGATTGACCCACGAACAGCAAAGTCGCCAGGTCGAGCCACCATTTCTTCGCGGACATACCCCATATCAACTAATTGATCCTCAAGTTGTGTAAGTTCAAAATCTGCTCCAACACTTACATCAAGAACCGCCTGTTGCATAACTTTTTTGGGCGGTAAAAAACGGCGGATCCCGGAAACTGATGTGACATAAACACCGGGCTTATTGGTTAAAAGAGCTTGAATAAACTCCGTTCGTTGGGCCCGATAAATTGGTGAGCTTGTCGCCGCAGAAGCTGCAAGGGTTTCTTCTGCCGGAAAAAGGTGAATCTGTGAATCATCCAATATGTTTTGAAGATCATCGGTGAGTTGTTGTGCATGATAGAGATTGTCGGACACGGTTAAAATAGGGACCTGTTTTTGTTTAAGCAGTTCACTTAAAAAAAGTGTTCTTGCAGAACCGACTAGTCCAGTAACTAACTGTCGTTTTTGTGGAACTACTTGCTGCAAAACTTGTTGCATTCCATTACTTTTAGCAAAGAAATCCTGAATATCCATTATGGATCTCCTTTCTGCTTTTTTAATTATATTTATTCATTAAATCTGCAATTGACATACCCTTAACCCAGTCCTCTAAACCATTTATACCGCGATCTACACTTTCATCAAATAATGGTCGCTGTGTTGCCGTGAATTTACTTAAGACATAGTTCACAACTGTTGTCTTTTGAGGATGATCAGTACCCACTTTGAGGCGGTCAAAATCTTGCGTCTTCAAATGGGCGATCAAACTTTTAATACCATTATGACCACCAGCAGCCCCTTTTTGACGAAAACGAATTTTGCCAACTGGTAGATCCATGTCGTCATAAACAACAATTAAATCCTTAATATCAATTTTATAGTAATCCATTAATGGTCGTACTGCGCGACCGGATTCATTCATATAAGTAGAAGGTTTTACTAGTAGGATTTTCTCACCATTAATTTGAGTCGTCGCTAAACTGGCTTCCATTTGGTGTTTTGAAAAAGTTGTGTGATACAAACTGGCTAACCGATCTACCACCATAAAACCAGTATTATGCCTTGTTTCGTCATACTGCGTACCAATATTTCCTAAACCAACGATCATTTTCATGATTAATTTAACTCCCTTAATTTGCTTGTATATTTGTCTAAAATAATACAAAATGGCCGAACAGAAAAAATCCGTTCAGCGCTCCGTTTATTTGATTAGTTAATTGTAGCATACTCGCTTGTTCCTTGCAGTTTCACAAGCTTAGGTTACTTTTATTTATTTTTTACTACTAAACTTAAATTTGTGAAAACTTTAATTAGTGAATGCGAAACCAATGGTGAACGTGTTATACTTGTATCTGAAATTACAAATTGAAAGGATGTTATATTTTGTCTAATACACCAAATCATCAAAAAGTTGTTTTAGTTGGCGATGGCGCCGTAGGTTCTAGTTTTGCTTTTGCAATGGCTCAACAAGGAATTGCTGAAGAATTCGTTGTTGTCGATGTCATCAAGGAACGTACACAAGGTGATGCACTTGATCTTGAAGATGCAACCCCATTTACTTCACCAAAGAAGATCTATTCTGGTGAATACTCAGATTGCAAGGATGCTGACTTAGTTGTCATCACAGCTGGTGCTCCTCAAAAACCTGGTGAAACTCGTTTAGACCTTGTAAACAAGAACTTGAAGATTTTATCAACAATTGTTAAACCAGTTGTTGACTCAGGCTTCAATGGTATTTTCTTGGTTGCTGCTAACCCTGTTGATATCTTAACTTACGCTACATGGAAATTCTCAGGATTCCCTAAGGAAAAAGTTATTGGTTCAGGAATTTCTTTGGATACTGCTCGTTTACGTGTAGCTCTTGGTAAGAAATTCAATGTTTCACCTGCTTCTGTTGATGCTTACATCTTGGGCGAACATGGCGATTCAGAATTTGCTGGTTACTCAGCAGCTACTATCGGCACAAAACCATTACTTGAAATTGCTAAAGAAGAAGGCGTTTCAACTGATGATCTTGCTAAGATTGAAGACGACGTTCGTAACAAAGCTTACGAAATCATCAACAAAAAGGGTGCAACCTTCTATGGTGTTGCAACTGCTTTGACACGAATTTCAAAAGCTATCTTACGTGATGAAAATGCAGTTCTTCCTGTTGGTGCCTACATGGACGGCCAATATGATGGCTTAAAAGACATTTACATTGGTACACCAGCTGTTATTAATGGTTCAGGTTTAGCTCGTGTTATTGAATCTCCATTAAATGCTGATGAAAAACAAAAGATGGCTGCTTCTGCAAAAACTTTGAAGAAAGTTTTAAACGATGGTTTAGCTAACTTGGAAAAATAAAGTCAATTTTTTGACTGTTATTAAAAAATCGATAATTCGCGAACTTAATTTACGCGGATTACCGATTTTTTGTTTGTCTAAAAATTCAAAGTACGAAAGGCGGTCCGCATCTATTAAATGATTGAGCTCAGCAAAAACAGTCTAAACTGTCGTCTGATTCACCAGGCTTAGAACTCGCACTGTATTTCGGCTCAACTCGCATTGGAGGACGGACGATTAAGCTAATTTTGTTCCTACTAATAACTTCATCACAGTTGACTAGGCATAATTTCATTCTTTCAACCTTTAATTATTGATTTAAAAACTAATATCGTTTAACTCTTATATTGCAGTTTCTACCTTTTTGCAGTATCTTGAATTATATCAATTAATGAATTGACTTCATTTTAGGAGGAACACATGAGACACAAATCAAGAAGCAATTGGCGTATTGTTGGCATTTTAGCTGCTATACTCCTTATTATTTATGGAATTGGCACTTTTTACTTTGCTACCAACAATCATTTTTTACCCAATACTAAAGTTGCTGGTGTAAATGTTGGCAACAAATCGGTAAGTCAAGCGTCAACCGCAATTACTAAACAGTTGGCTAACCGTAAATTTTCAATCACCCAAAATGGTAAAACCCTAACTAGCTTTAGTACCAAACAGATTGGTCTAAAATTGCAATCCACAACAGCTTTAAAAACAACTTTGCAAAAACAATCAGTTTGGTCTTGGCCCCTTCATCTTATAAATGTGGCATCAGCTGCTACTACAACTGCCTTAACAACAACCCAAAGCCAAAAACAATTAAAAAAACTGGTCAATCAAGAAGTTATTAAACTAAACAAGAATCGAACTGCGGGGACCAGTGGAAAACTTCAAATTAATAATGGTCAGGTTAAACTCTCTAAAGGCACACAAGGTAATCAAATTGATGCCAACAAACTGACCGCTAAATTAAAAAAGGCCCTTGCGTCAGGAGCAACCACACTTGCTATAACCAAATCGGTTTACGCTTCAACTGTCACTGGCTCAGATGCTCAGATTGCTAAAAAAGCCGAAACGATTATTAATGAAAAAGCTACGTATAATGTCGGTGGCTATAAGTTCACGATTCCTAAGAGTGAAATTGCTAAATGGCTTACCTATCAAAACGGCAAACTTGGTTTAAATTCAACATTAGTCCGTGCTTACGTTTCTAAAGTCAATACTAAATATAAAACATATGGAAAAACGAAAACTTTCAAAAGTACATTGCGAGGAACTGTTTCTGTAAGTGGTGGTTTTTACGGATGGAGCCTCAAAGTTGATGATGAAACTGCGGCATTAAGTACTGAAATTTTAAAGGGTAAAGATTTCACTCGTCAACCGATCATTCAAGGAACCGGTTATAACACGAACAAACAAGTAATTGGTAATACGTACGTTGAAGTTGATAAGAAAAATCAAAAAATGTTTATTTACGTTAACGGTAAACTTAAATTGAAGACAAATGTCGTTACTGGCCTTCCACCAAAGCAAACAACAACCACTGGAGTTTGGTCTGTTTGGGCAAAGAAACGTAACGCAACGTTACGCGGCTCCGATCTTGATGGCACAAAATATGCCACCAAGGTAAGTTACTGGATGCCTATTGATGACACTGGGATTGGTATTCATGATGCTTCATGGCAACCCACGTTTGGTGGTACTTGGTATAAAACCCATGGTTCTAACGGTTGTATCAATACCCCACCTTCTGTAATGCCAAAGGTTTATAAACTCGTAGCGTTAGGAACACCTGTCATTGTCTTTTAAATATTTATTAAAAGAGTGTGATAAAATAGTGAGAAGTCTCATTATTTTATCGCACTCTTTTTGAAAACATGCTATTATTAAGTTTGTGAAGACTACTTATTCAGTTGGAGGGATGCTATATGCTCTTAAAATCACTTGTTAAACCAAAAGAACGTCTAACCACCATACGTGAAGACGCAACTTTGGAAGAAGCACTCAAGACTCTTGAGGATTCAGGTTTCCGTTGTGTACCTATATTAGACGAAACGGGTCAGTTGTTCCGCGGAAATATTTATAAAATGCATATCTATCGTCATAAGTCTCGGGGTGGCGATATGAGCCTTCCTGTTACAACCTTATTGAAGAATGCAACCAAATTTATTTCAGTTAACGCGGCCTTTTTCAACGTATTCTTTTCCATTAAAGATTTACCTTACATTACGGTTTTAGATGACAATAATCATTTCTACGGAATTTTGACCCATGCCCGTCTTTTAGACATGCTGTCACAATCTTGGAATGTTAACGTCGGAAGTTACGTTTTAACCGTTGTTTCAAGCGGTGAACGTGGTGACTTAGCTTCTATGGCTAAGATTATTACAAAATACACGTCAATTGCCAGTGTCATGTCATTAGATGCTCAAGGTGGCGAACTTGTTCACCGAACTCTTTTCACGCTCCCATCTGAAGTGGGCAAGAAAAAGTTAGACCGCATCGTGGATAATTTGGAACGTAAAGAATTCCGTGTTCCTGAAATTGAAGATTTACAGTCTTACGATCGTATTTAAATAAGACCAAAAAATGCCAGCCTGGTAATCAAACCCGGCTGGCATTTTTGTATATGTGAAGTAATTCAAAAGTTTATATCGGTAATCTGAAGTTAGAACATGCGGTTACCTAATTCCAAAGTATCAGCAACAATCAAATTAGTTAAAGTTTCATCTACCAATAAAGTAGATCTCACGTCTATTAATCTTCAATACGTTGATTAAAATGAACAAATTTATCTAAGTAATACATAATAGGCGCCGTCACTGTCATAATAATGAGTTCTGAAACCGCCGTTGTAAAGTATGTCCACCAGAATGGTAAATTTAAAGTTAACTTCAGCTCTAATGCCACCAGACACATTGAAACAGTAAACAAAAGCGTGTTTAGGGCCATTTTCTGCCACATTTTTGGTAAATGTGGACTGATATAAGCTACCACTAACAAAGCCAGTAAAGTTTGCCCAGTACCAAAAATTACATTTGGAATTGAATTGCCAGGACCGAATGCATTGAACAACAATACACCTGCTGTAATTCCCCAAATATACTTTTTGTTAAAGACAACTAAATGATTCAGTCCTTCAGAAACTCGAAACTGAATAGCTCCCGAAGCTAAATTTAAAACACTCACTAGCAATGATAAAACGATGTACAATGCGGCCACCATTGCATTTAAAATCCAGGATTTCGTCTGATGATTGGTCATAAGAAATACCTCCTTAGTTTTTTTGTGTGGGATAATTGCGAACCACGAACCTTTTTATGATATCATAAAACCATCTATAATTCAGGAGGCTCTTATGAAAAACTCACTGATGATTCGACCTCTTTGTGATTCTGATGCCGAATCTCTATACAAAATGGAAAATGAAATTTGGAATCCTAACAATACGCCTGCCAGCATTTCATATCCAAACGCCCAAGCTTATCTTGAGGATCATTCAAATCAAGATACAATTGTTGCCGTTGTTGATGATTTAGCGGTTGGTTCAATTGATTATCACCCAGCCACTTCAAAACCTGCTTCAAAATATACTTGGACTTTTGGAATTGGCGTTTCTCCTAAATTTCAATCCCTTGGAATCGGCGGTCAATTACTTGAACACTTCAAACAATTTGCAAAAAAATCTGGTGTTCATAAAATTCATTTACGGGTTCTCGGAACTAACCCCGATGCCATTCAATTTTATAAAAAACACGGCTTTGAAATCGAAGGCATTTTAAAAGATGAATTCTTTTTAAACGGTATTTTTGTCGCCGATTATCAAATGGTCTACTTCTTCAAATAGGCTTCTACATATTGTTTCAAAATAACAGCCTGATTATGGGTTTCGTCTTTTGCTCCATAAAGAAAAATAACATCTTGAGTGCGTAGTTCTGTTTGAATTTTTTCAAGAAATTCGGTTGTGAAATCAGCTTGGTTCAATTCTAACCGATATTTTTCAGCAAACTCCGTAAACTTCTCCGGGTCATGCCCGAACCATTTTCGTAATTCCGTACTGGGACCTATTTCTTTTGCCCACCAAGCTAACTTAGCGTTAACTTTTGAAATACCTCGTGGCCAAAGACGATCTACCAAAACACGATAACCCGTTTCGTCAATTGGTTTAGTATAAATTCGTTCTAATTTAATTTGCATCGCATTGTCCTCCAAAAAATAAAATTAAAAAGACTAGTAACCAACGTCGCCTTGGTGCTAGCCTTTTTAGTTTTCCTATGTGTAATAGATCAAACATCTTTATGTACGTTGAACGTTTTCAGTTAAGCCAATACTTACTCTCAATGCATTATCGACTTCACGCATTTTGCCGGATGCCAATTCGCCAACGCGATCTTTAAGCCGTTGCTTATCAATCGTCCGAATTTGTTCCAATAAAATAACTGAATTTCGTTCAACTCCAGTCTCTGCAGCTGTAATCCCAACATGAGTTGGCATTTTTGGTTTTTGAATCTTAGCAGTAATAGCTGCCACAATCACAGTAGGACTATAGTGATTACCAATATTGTTTTGGATGATTAAGACAGGGCGCATTCCACCCTGCTCTGATCCAACTACAGGAGACAGGTCCGCATAAAAAATGTCGCCACGCTTAATGTTGGCATCACTCATTGCGATTGTCACCCCTAATTACTTAGTTTCGTAAAAACTCATTGTAGCACTCATCATCACAAGCTTGAAATTCATTTACAATTTGTTCATTTAAACTAGCCATTGTTTCATATCCCTGAATCAAAGCCTGCACACGGTCAAATTGATGATCAGCAAAATAAGTTTCCACTACATCATCAGAAACTGTTTCTTGATTAACACCAAACAAATCACAATACGCCTGCAAATGACTTACAGTCGCTTTTCCATCATTAGTTATAACTTGGTTCTGCTGATTGTTTTCCATGATCAAAACTCCCGTCGTTATTCATGAATTACCATTACTATATCACGTTTCCGTGCTAAATGGTAACAAATTTATTAAGATTTTTAATCATTGACGTACACGCGGGGTATTCTTTCTGAAAAACTACAAGCAATTTCGTAATTAATTGTTCCAGCCTGTTCCGCTACATCAACCAATGAGATTTGTCGTTGTCCACTTTTCCCAACTAACACAACCTCAGTTCCAGGCGCGTATGCTTTTGGCAACCGAATCATCAATTGATCCATGCAGATTCTGCCCACAATTTCACAAAACTGACCATCTACCAGCACATGAAAGCCTTGTAAACAGCGAGGATAGCCGTCTGCATAACCAATCGGTACGGTACCAACCCATTCATCTTCAGGTGCCGTATAAGTTGCGCCATAACTTACGGAACGTCCTTTTTTAATTTTTTTCACAAAAACAAGGGCTGAACTCAGAGTCATGGCTGGCTGCAATGCATAGGGTGCTTTGATAACTCGTCCAGATGGGTTTATACCGTATGTAGCTGCTCCAAAACGAATCATATTTCCTGTACAGGCGTCATGCCACAAACTAGTAGCCGAATTTGCCACATGCACATATTTCGGTCGTTTGGTTAAAACAGCCATAAATTGTTTAAATCGAGCCACCTGCGTTTCAAAATAATGGTCATCTACCTCATCGGCTGTAGCAAAATGCGTAAAAATTCCTTCAAACAAAAAATGATTTGAATGCTCATTCAGGTAGGATTCTGCTGTCTTTAACTCTGCTGGCTCTTGAAACCCAATTCGTCCCATTCCTGTATCCAACGCTAAATGTACGTTAACTTTGGCACCTGAATGTAACTTTTTATTGGCCGTTTCAAGCCATTCTCGACTGCCAACTGCAACAGAAATTTTTTGATCAGCCAAAATTTGTGCATATTGTGGATCGACAATCCCTAATACCAAAATCGGTTGTGTAAACCCTGCTTCGCGCAACTCCAGTGCTTCATCCAAAATAGCCACACAAAAACCAGTAGCCCCTGCTTCAGCCGCATATTTCGCCACATGAGTTAGCCCATGACCATAACCATTAGCTTTAATAACCGCAAATAATTCACTGCCGGCTTTCAATCGTCCTAATTCTTGTTTAATATTTTGTCGTATTGCCTGCGCATCCACTTTTAATACCGTTGGACGATGGGTTCCTGCATTCATAAGATAACTATCCTCTTTCTTCTAAAATCACCTGGGTCATTACATAACTCTCCGTATGTGATATCGAAACATGCGCAATTCCGTTAAATGGTTGTTTGGTCACAACTGGCTTTCCAGATGATTCATCCAAAATCTCAATATCTTGAAAACCAACTTCAGCACCTAATCCAGTACCAAAAGCCTTACTGTATGACTCTTTTGCTGAAAAACGGCCCGCCAAAAACTCCGCTGCTCTTTTTCCAGAATATTTTTTATACATTATCTGTTCTTTATCGGTTAAAATACGTTCCGCAAATTTTGGAAGATGCGATTGAACCTTGAAGACTCGATCAATATCAGTTAAATCAATCCCGGTACCATAAATCATAAACTCATCTCCAAATGTAAGTTACTCTCATTTTAACAGATCTCTATTTACAGATACGCAAAAGGTCTCGAAATATACGCAAAATTTTTCATCAAGTTCTTAACCCGTAATTCCAGTGTAAAACGCAGCTCACAATAAGTAAAACTCATCTTTCTCAAAATAAAATGAATGATATTCATGTATAGAAAACAAAAAAACTCCCCACTTTCTGAATTACAGAAAGCCAAGGAGTTGTTAATCAAAGAACAACGGTTAGCTTTAATTATGTTCTCTAATGGTGAATTTACGATTTGATGAAGAGTGACGATTGCCGCTATTGTTACTGCTGCCACTGTTCTTCTTGTAGTTACCACGGTTACGATCTGATTTACCATGATTATTATCACGGTCGCGATTACCACGATAGCTGCTGCTACTGTTACTACGACGTTTGTTATTACCACGATAACCGCCACCACGGTGACCATTACCATGATAATTTCCACCCTTACCGCCCTTATGTTTTGGTAAAGGACGTTCTGGTGTAATACGTACCTTAACTTGGCTGGAATCAGCCTTTGTTTTACTGCTTAACAAAGCTGCAACCAATTGTTCTGGTGTGTATTTTTCCAATAATTCTTTGGTTTGGTCGCTAAATTGATCCTCGTGAGTTTTAGAAACTAATTCTTCGATTTCTTTTTCAGCAAGCGTCACGCGACCCTGGAAGGCTTCCTCATCTGTTGGTGGCTTGAGTGGTAACATGCGTTTCTTCGTTAATTTTTCAACTTCACGAAGATAATCCATTTCCCAAGGAGTTACAAATGTAACAGAAACACCATGTGCTCCAGCCCGGCCAGTACGGCCAATACGATGAACGTAGCTGTCTGGATCCTGAGGAATATCGTAGTTATACACGTGGGTTACACCCGAAATGTCTAAGCCTCGAGCAGCCACATCCGTTGCAACCAAAATATCGATTTGACCATTACGGAATTTTTGTAAAATGCTTGAACGACGTTGTTGTGTCAAGTCCCCATGAATACCAGCGGCATTATAGCCACGAGCTTCTAGGCCACGGGATACTTCATCCACACGACGTTTTGTTCGTCCAAAGACCAAAGCTAAAGCTGGGTTTTGGACATCCAAAACACGAGTTAACATATCAAACTTTTCAAATTCTTTTGATTTAATATAGTATTGGTCAACCAAATCAGCTGTTAATTCTTTTGACTTAACCGTAATTTGTTCAGGATTTGTCATAAACTTAACGCCAATTTTCTTCATTGCTGGAGGCATAGTGGCTGAGAATAACAAAGTCTGACGACTATCAGGTGTTTCAGAAATGATGGACTCAATGTCAGGCAAGAATCCCATGTCTAACATATCATCAGCTTCATCCAATACTAAAGTTTGAACATTTTCTAATTTAATTGTATGACGACGAATATGATCTAATAAACGTCCAGGGGTTCCCACAATAATTTGGGGATGATTCTTCAAGTTTTTAATTTGGCGACGAATATCTGCACCACCATAAACAACTTGTACTTTAACATGTTTGGCTCTACCTAAACGATATAATTCTTCTTGCGTTTGAATGGCAAGTTCACGTGTTGGTGAGACAACTAATGCTTGCACGTTGGAATTATTAACATCAACATGCTCCAATATTGGCAAACCAAAGGCTGCCGTTTTTCCCGTTCCTGTTTGTGCTTGGCCAATAATATCTTTGCCAGCTAAAACGTGGGGAATTGTTTGTTCCTGAATCGGGGTTGGGGTCTCATAACCACTTTCTTGAATGGTTTTTTGCAACTCATCCGATAAATCGAAATCTGTAAACTTCAAATAATTTTCCTCCTAGTGAAATCGTGCTTCTGTCAGAATCCAAAAGAAAATCCGTCCTTTTATTCAGCAATTCTGAGAAGTCACAGCTATAAACATAACCTTAACATCATACACCCGCGCATATAAATAAGCAAACCAGATCAATTCTATCGGTTTGCTTAATAGATTTGTACTATGCGTTTTGTAAACCTGCTAAAACTTTTTCAAGATGAATTCCATGACTACCTTTAATTAGGATTTCATCTTCTGCCGTTAATTTGGTATTCAAATCAGCAATTAACTGGTCTTCTTGGTCAACGCTGTACCAATGAATTTGAGTTTCTTCATACTTAGCCTTTAACGTTTTTGCCAGCGCCTGCATATGAGTCCCAACTAAATAAACATCCTCAATCAGTTTGGGATCTAAATAATCTGCCAATCCTGCATGCATAACGTCAGATTGTTCGCCTAGCTCTAACATATCTCCTAAAACCACAAAACGTTTACCTTTACTTTCGGTTTTGCTAAATGAAGTCAAAACTTCCTTTGCAGCAGTTGGATTAGAATTATAAACATCACTTAAAATTAATTCTCCAACCTTACCACGCACCCATTCTGTTCGATTATGCGTAAGTTGAAAGTCTTTCAATGCTGCTCCTGCTTTATCAGGGGCAATGTGATAGGCCTTTGCCACCGCAATTGCGGCCAAAGCATTCATGACATTATATTTCCCAATCATTGGAATTGTATAGGTTTGACCAGGAACTAGGTTAATTTCAAAACTTGTGTGGTCGCGAGCTCCCTGAACATTGCTAGCAAACAAGTCATCAGCCGCACTGTTTCCAAACGTATACTGACGCTGGTCAACTTTTTTACTGCGTTCTCGTAGAAGTGGTTCATCCCCATTGTAAATAAACAGTCCATCTTCTTTTAAACCATGTGTAATCTCTAATTTGGCATCTGCAATTTTATCACGTGTTCCAAAGAAGCCAATGTGAGCCTCACCAATCATCGTGATAACAACGGTGTCAGGTTGTGCCATATGACTAAGAAAATCAAGTTGTCCAGGGCGATCCATCCCCATTTCAACAACTACCACTTCCGTATTAGCATTCATGTTTAGTAAAGTAATGGGTACACCAATGCCATTATTAAAATTAGCCTGCGTTTTAACCACATTATATTCTGTTTCTAATAAAGCCGCTGTCATATCCTTGGTAGTTGTTTTACCATTACTACCGGTAATTGCCACTACTTTAGGATTGATTTTTCCTAGATAATAAACCGCTAATTTTTGCAAAGTTATCAGTGGATCATCCACAACCAAGACGGGATACCCACTTGGCACATTTTCGTGATCCTTAGCCCATAAAGTAGCTACCGCACCATTTTGCATCGCATTTTCAACGAATTCATGACCATCTCTTTGGCCTTTTAGTGGAATAAATAATGAATTTGGTTGTACCTTGCGGCTATCGAACTCAACGCTTGTAATCGTAATCTCCTGCCAACTTTCAGGTACATCATCAATTCCAATCGCATTGGCAATTTCTGTCAACTGCATTTTCATTTTATCCATTCTCCTAATCTCGAATTTTGAACCCTTAAATTATACCACAACCTGAATTTCATTCACTTTGACAATAAAAAGAAAAGAACTGAACAAGTCAGCTCCCACAATTCTTTAGTTTAATAAAATTGGTCATCTTCAAATGCCCGTGAATCTGTAATCACTAAGTGCCAGTGACTGCTCGCCATATTGTACCGCAAAACTGCCACTTGATTAGCACGATTATATAACGACGTCCGACTTCGATAAATCGGCGACTGTCCATTATCATGCGCAACTAAAATTGGAATTCGATATTGCTTTTCTTGTTCAAACGCCTGGTCAAACGCAAAAATAATGCCACTACTTAAGATTGGGGTTAATTGACGCAACATAGTTTGTGGAATGTCTGAAAACCCGTCATACCGTCGAAACATTCGTCGTTCATTAAAGGCTTGTCTCGTATGACGAATTAAAGATCCATTTAAAACAGGATAGAAATTCTTTAATTGTCGATAATAAACTTTTAGATGTTTACTACCTAACGAAAGAAAAACAAAATCATTTTGCAATTTATATGAAAAAGGTGTCGTATAGTGCGTGTGCATATGACCCAAATACAATAATTCTGCAATTTCTTCAGGTAATAGTTCGTCTAATCCCTCACCATGAGAATAATCTAGCCAACTGAGCTGCGTGGCTTTTGGATTTGTTAGATATTTACGGATATTAAAAGTCCCACTTACCGTGTTTAGTTGGGTATGGGGATCAATACTTAAATTATCATTAATTGGCGTATTTAGCACCAAAATATGCGTTGGTATTCTTGGAATGCCACGTAGAAAGTCTTCGACACTTAGTCCTCTTGAGTATATCAAGTTCGCAATGGGCTCCAAGTGGATATATACGAAATCATCCCGCATAATCTTAATAGCTCACTTTCAATAAATTATCTGTTCAACTTATTATTGTACGCTAGTTTTCACTAAATGACTTACATCTTTTGAAGTCTTGCAATTCGATCTTCAATTGGTGGATGCGTATCAAATAAATGTGAAAAACCTTTCTTTTTCCGTAAAGGATCTGAAATGTACAGTGCCGAACTAGTAGGATCGGCTTCCTTCATGGGTTTGCTATCAGAAATCTTCTCCAATGCCGTGATCAGCCCTTGAGGGTTCCGCGTTAATTCTACGCTTGAAGCATCAGCTAAATATTCACGATTGCGAGACAAGGCCATCTGAGCAATTGAAGCAGCCAGTGGTCCTAAAATAATGAGGACAAGGGATAACACTAGCAGAATAATCTGCATACTGCCCCCTTCGGAATTATTATTACTCCGACGACGACCACCACCCCACCAAAAGGAACGCATTCCAATATTAACCAGCATAGAAATAGCGGCAGAAAGGGCCAGGGCTACAGTTTGTAAACGAATATCGTAGTTACGGACGTGAGATATTTCATGGCCTAAAACACCTTCCATTTCCTCACGATTTAACCGTTCCATGATTCCGCTGGTAACAGCCACTGCGGCGTGTTTAGGATCATTACCAGTCGCGAAAGCATTAGGACTTGGATCGTCAATAATATATACTTTTGGCATTGGAACTTTACCAACTAGCGCCATATCTTCAACAATGTGCCAAAGCTCGGGTTGTTCAGCTTCCGTGACTTCGTGAGCATGATTCATTCGCATGACAACTGAGGTCGATTGTGAAATCATCATTCCCATATATATGGCAGCAACTACAGCAGACAAGATCAGCCCGGAAATTGCACTATCATAGAAAAAATAGCCTAGCGCACCACCAATAAGAAGGACTAAAAAACTAAATCCTATCATGACATACACAGTTCGGCGTTTATTACGCGCAATTTGCTGAAATAGCACTGAGCACCCCTCCTTTCCTACCTAAATGAGTTTATAGATCTTCGTATTTTTTAAACGAAACATCAGGTGTTTTAGTTTCTTCTTCAGGTACTTGAAGATAAGTTGCTGCTTTAAAACTAGTCATTGAAGCAACCAAATTACTTGGAAATGTTTGTAATTTCATGTTATAACTTGCCACACTAGAATTATATAATTGTCGTGAATACGCAATTTTATTTTCAGTATTAGTTAGTTCTTCCATAAGCTTTGTGAATTCCGCACTTGCTTTTAAATCAGGATAACTTTCGGAGAGTGCAAACACACTTTTTAATTGTGAGCTTAATTGATCTGACAAAGCCATTGTTTGTGCACGATCTACTGAATTGGCCTGTGGATTATCAGTGACAGATACCAATTGATTTCGCAGTTCAACTACTTTAGACAGTGTGCTTTTTTCATACGAAGCATACCCTTGAACTGTAGAAACTAAGTTCGGGATCAGATCATTACGCCGTTTTAATTGCACGTTGATTTGACTCCATGATTCTTGTGTATAGGTTCTTGCTTTAACCAAATTGTTATATAATATAATGAACAATCCGATTAAAACGACGACGATTATCGCAATTATTATTCCTATTGTCATATTAATTCTCCTCTACGTTTTAATACCTTGATGATACCAGACGTAAGCCTCTTTATAAAGCGTTAGGCAATGAATTCAATAATTTTTAAGATTAGGTGATTTTATGAAAAAAATTTTATTTGTGTGTCTTGGAAATATTTGTCGCTCCCCGATGGCAGAGGCACTTTTTCGACAAAGAATAACTGAAACAGGCCAAAAAGATCAATTTCAAGTGGATTCGGCTGGTACCAGCGATTGGGAAGAGGGTAATCCCCCTCACCCGCAAACACGCTTAACTTTGCAAAATCACAATGTTTCCACGGCTAATTTAATTTCACGGCCGGTCACGACAGATGATTTCTATAAATTTGATGTTATCATCGGCATGGATCATAAAAACGTTCAGGATTTAGAAGAATTACGGCCTAAAGACTCAACTGCTAAAATTTATCTGTTCATGTCCGTCTCACCAATCCATTCAAATGCAGATGTGCCAGATCCATGGTATACGCATAAATTTGAGGCAGCTTACCAACAAATCGCTGCTGGTATTGACGAATGGGTAACATTTTTAACTGCGCATAACGAATAAAAGATCAACACCATTGGAGTGTCGATCTTTTTTTGTTGTGTGTATGACGTTTTATCTTTATAGCCGAAACGTGCTAAGGAGAGCAGCTTCCTCCGCCTGACAGTTCTTGCGGTGTGAGCTACCTACCGCCACAAGAATGGACATCGTATGGAGCATCATTGATTATTAGCGTTCTTTGCTAATAATCTTCCTTGATGTGGAATAGTGCCAGTTTTTGCGGTGTGAGCTACCGCCACAAGTATGGACAACGTATGGAACATCATTGATTATTAGCGTTCTTTGCTAATAATCTTCCTTAGCGTGAAATAGTGCCAGTTCTTGCGGTGTGAGCTGCCGCCACAAGAATGGACATCGTATGGAACATCTTTGATTATTAGCGTTCTTTGCTAATAATCTTCCTTGATGTGGAATAGTTCCAGTTCTTGCGGTGTGAGCTACCGCCACAAGAATGGACATCGTATGGAACATCATTGATTATTAGCGTTCTTTGCTAATAATCTTCCTTAGCGTGAAATAGTGCCAGTTCTTGCGGTGTGAGCTGCCGCCACAAGAATGGACATCGTATGGAACATCTTTGATCATTAGCGTTCTTTGCTAATAATCTTCCTTAGCGTGAAATAGTGCCAGTTCTTGCGGTGTGAGTTGCCACCACAAGAATGGACATCGTATGGAACATCTTTGATCATTAGCGTTCTTTGCTAATAATCTTCCTTAAATGTGGAATAGTAGCTACGAAAAGGGAACGATTCCCAAACCGAATCATTCCCTTTCCTATGTCTTTTTTATCTTTATAGCCGAAACGTGCTAAGGAGAGCAGCTTCCTCCGCTTAGCTACGAAACCCCAACGATTCCTAAACCGAATCATTGGGGCTTCTAGGCTATGCTCAGAAGCTATACGCTCTCCTTAGCACTCTTTTTTATTTATTATTAAAATTCTTCGAAAAACTCTCTTGAATCGACTTTGGTGCCTTCTTATACGCCACCGATCCCTCGTACTTTCCTCGAATCATCAATCTCTTCGCACCCGTCGCATCACACGTTATCAACGTAATTATTTTCTTATTCGGCACATCATCAATCACATCTACCCGCGTCGCCGCTATAAACTTACGCTCCGTTGCCTTATACGTATAGATCCTCTTCAAATCTGTCACATAAATCTTCATTCCCGGTCGCATCTTCCAATACAATGGACTAAACAAAATATCCTTTCGTACCATATGATGCCCAGCCAACGCATAATTTCCTTGGCCCATCTTCATATCAGCCTTCAACGTAGCCGCCGCCAAAGCCAAGTTCTCATTCGTAATTCCCTGAGCAATCGGCAAATTCAAATTAACCTTAGGAATACTAATCTCACCAATCACATTTAACTTAGCCGAATTAGCCCGAGCCTTTGCCACCGTTTGAAAATCAAGCGACTTTACATTTTTAAAATTGTAACTTGTTTTCTTATTTTTATTTTTATTAATCGTCTGCTGCGTAATCTGTGGCTTATAGGAATCTACCAACCAATTTTTAATTTGCTCATTAAAGATTAACGCCAAACTGACAACTAATAAAAGGACAATAAAAATCGAAGTAAGCCATTTTCTAATTCTTGATCGTTTTTTTTGCATGTTCTTCTCCCAGTAACCGAAATAGTGGTATTCTAATAAATATGGTTTTTGTTACACCAATTGTTTGTTTTAGAAAGGAGGATGGCTTTGTCTTCTAAAATTAAAAGATTAATTTTCAAAAAAAGAGCCCCCTGGGAACAAAACCTTGTTGTTTTATGGTTCGGAACTTTTATGGCCGGGATGGCTTTTAGTGAAGTCATGCCCTTTTTATCGTTATATGTAGACACTCTAGGCCAATTTTCCAAGCAACAACTTACATTCTACAGTGGGATCACATATTCTGCAACCTATTTAGTTACCGCTTTAGTTTCTCCCATCTGGGGAAAGCTTGCTGATTCAAAAGGTCGAAAACTGATGATTCTCCGCGCATCACTTGGGATGGCATTCGTCATCGGTGCAATGGGATTAGTTCAATCCATTTGGCAACTTATTGCACTACGTATGATTCAAGGAGTTTTTTCTGGTTACATAAGTAATGCCAACGCTTTGTTAGCTACTGAAACACCCAAAGAAAAAAGTGGTCTTGCTTTGGGAACACTATCTACTGGTTACGTCAGTGGTAATTTGATTGGCCCGTTACTCGGTGGAATTCTTGCCGAATTTTTCTCTTACCGAATTACTTTCTTCATTACCGGTGCAGTATTGTTACTCGTCTTTTTCTTAAGCTACTTTTTTGTTCATGAACACTTTCATCCCGTTGAACGCGCAAAGCCTTTATCTACCAAAGAAGTCATTGGCAAATTGGATAATCCCAAAATTGTATTTGGCATGTTTGTCACAACCATGATCATTCAGGCCTCAAACAACTCTATTACACCAATCCTAAGTCTTTATGTGCGTCAACTAATGAGGGGTATCGGACCAGTCACACTGGTAGCGGGCATTGTTGCTGCTGTGCCAGGTATTGCGACCTTATTCTCTGCGCCTCGATTAGGTGAACTTGGGGATCATATCGGTACAGAAAAAATTCTTTCCATTGGTTTTATATTTGCAATTTGTATGTATGTGCCAATGGCCTTTGTTAATTCCGTATGGTTATTAACTTTCTTCCGATTCATGGTCGGTATTTCTGACGGTGCCATGTTACCCGCAGTTCAAGCTATCTTGTCCAAACGATCTCCCGCAGAAGTCACAGGACGTGTTTTTAGTTGGAACCAGTCCTTCCAAGCACTTGGTAACATGTCAGGTCCCTTAATTGGCTCTGCAGTTTCTGGAACATTTGATTACGGTTCTGTTTTCATTTCAACGTCCGTTCTGGTCGCCTTAAACTTTATCTTAGTTCAAGTTAATACTCACCTTGATAAAAATCGAGAGTAAAATCTAATGCAAAAATAGGCATAATCACATTGTGAAATCTCACAATGGATTATGCCTATTTTTTTAGAATTATGCTTCTAAACCATTTTAACAATCACTGTTATCTGTATAAACAAAAAGCGCAAACCAACTAAAAACGTTAGCTTGTGCCCTTTTAAACGCAGAATTACTTGTCGCTGTCTGTAAATCCGTATTTTTTGTTGAAACGATCGACAGTTCCATCGACTTGGTTGAATTTCTGACGACCTGTGTAGAATGGGTGTGAATCAGATGAAATTTCAACACGAACTAATGGATATTCCTTGCCATCGTCCATCTTGATTGTTTCATTAGAAGTCTTTGTTGAACCGGAAATAAACTTATAACCAGTTGTTGAATCCTGAAATACGACTTCGTGATAATCTGGATGAATTCCTTTTTTCATTATAATTACGCTCCTTTGCCATGAGTCATTTACTGAGACATAGTTATTTTGTTCTTAAAATAATCAACGACCACTATAATATCATGAATATCTGTTAGACGCAACTCACTTTTAACGTAGTTTCCGCTTTCGAATCGTTGATTTAAACTTTACATTTTCAATTTCGCTTAAAAACTCTTGATCATTTTTAGTATTACGTAAAAATTGCAATAACTGTTCAGTTGTCTCCAGTGAATCGCCAACCATTGCACGACGAATGCGCCAAACTTCATCAAGCATTTTTTGTGGTAGTAACAATTCTTCTTTTCGCGTCCCGGATTGTTTAATATCCAGTGCGGGGAACACGCGCCGTTCTGCCAGTTCACGTGATAGTGTTAATTCAGAATTCCCGGTTCCCTTGAATTCCTCATAAATAACATCATCCATTCGACTTCCAGTATCTACGAGAGTAGTGCCCAAAATCGTTAGACTGCCACCCTCTTCAATATTTCGTGCCGCACCAAAAAACTTCTTTGGCTTGTAAAATGCTGCCGGATCAATACCACCGGATAATGTTCGGCCACTTGGTGGGATCACTAAGTTATAAGCTCGAGTTAGCCGTGTGATTGAATCTAATAAGATCACAACATCTTCTTTGTCCTCTACCAAACGCAAAGCACGTTCCAAAACCAATTCAGAAACCCGAATATGATTTTTAGGTTCTTTGTCAAACGTAGATGACACTACCTCACCTTTGATGGAACGTTCCAAGTCTGTCACTTCTTCTGGACGCTCATCAATCAATAAAACAATCAGTTTCACTTTTGGATAATTGGTGGTAATGCCATTGGCAATTTCTTTTAATAAGGTTGTTTTTCCGGCCTTAGGTGGGGCCACAATTAATCCTCGTTGCCCAAAACCAATTGGTGTGAAAATATCAACTAAGCGTGTTGCTAAATTTTTGGAAGTTGTTTCTAATTTAATTTGTTGTTTAGGATAGATCGGTGTTAACGCGGGGAAATGCGGACGCTGTTTTGCTTCTTCTGGATTTTTACCGTTGACTTGGTCGACATGCATCAATCCATAATAACGTTCAGAAGGTTTTGGATGTCTTGCTTTTCCAGTCACCAGATCGCCATTTCTCAATCCAAAACGTGTAATTTGTGAAGCAGAAATATAGATATCTTCTTGAGAAGGTCCGTAATTAATTGGACGGAGAAACCCAAAGCCCTCTTGAGAAACGATATCTAAAACGCCTTCCATTTCCACAAAATCTTGTTCCTTAGCCTGAGCACGAATGATTGCCAAAGATAATTCAGCCTTATTCATCTGCCCGTAATACGGAATTTTAAACTTTCGTGCAAAACTATAGATCTGTTTAAGCGTCATATTTTGCAGTTCCGCCATTGTTAAAAAGTCACTCATACTTTACCTCTATTTAACTTTTTCTTCTTCATCACTCACAATTTCAATGTCAGCACCCAATTGTTGAAGTTTATGAACAATGCGATCATAACCACGAAGAATATTATCTGCTTTGAAAATTACAGTTGTTCCAGAGGCCATCAATCCAGCAATCATCAACGCCGCTCCTGCTCTAATTTCGCCGGCTTCAACGTTGGCACCATGTAACTGTTCTGTGTGTGCAACAATAATTATGTCATTTTCAACGCGTACATTAGCACCCATTTTTTGCAACTGTGAGATGTGTTTAACTCGTTTGGGATAAATGGTATCCACAATAACACTGCTTCCCTGCGCCTTCATCAAGGCTGGTGTGATTGGTTGTTGAAGATCCGTTGCAAATCCAGGAAAAGGATTAGTTTTGATCTCAATTGCGTGCAGATTATTAGCTTCAGGAACATAAATACTGTCTTCACCAACATCCAAATCAACGCCTAGTTCAATAAGCTTCGAGTTAAAAGACTCCAAGTGTTCTGGGATAATGTTGTTAATTTGAATGCCATTTCCGACCGATGCCGCCAATGACAAATAAGTTCCAGCTTCAATTCGATCTGGAATAATTGTATGCGTAGCACTAGCTCTCAAACTATCCACACCATCAATCCGAATAACGTCGGTACCTGCGCCGCGGATTTTGGCTCCCATACTGTTTAAAAAGGTAACCAAATCGATAATTTCGGGTTCACGAGCTGCATTTTCAATAATTGTTTGTCCATTAGCTTTTACAGCCGCCAGAATCACGTTAATAGTTGCACCAACGGAAACGACATCTAAGAAAATATGGGCACCGTGTAGTTCACGATTATCGGTTGTAATATAGACAGAATCATTTTGTTCGTTAACAGTTGCTCCTAAAGCCTTAAAACCTTTGATATGTTGATCAATTGGACGAGGTCCAATATTATCTCCACCAGGGAAACTAACTGTTGCACGTTTGAATTTACCTAGCAATGCCCCCATAAAATAGTAGGAAGCACGCAAACTTTTAATTGCCCTACTTGGTAAGGCACTTTCAATTATATTAGTTGGATCAATTTCCATGACACCATCTTTAAACGTTGAATGAACATTCATTGATTCAAGAATGATCATCAAATTATGAACGTCTAGGATGTCAGGAACAGAGTCCAGGCGGACAGGGGTATCGGCCAATATAGCAGCTGGAATTAAAGCTACTGTGCTGTTTTTAGCACCACCAATGGTCACTTCACCGGAAAGTTGTTGTCCGCCACGGATTACCATTTTTTTCATGTGTACTTTCCTCACTTATCAACATGCTAATAATTGTACAGTCAATTCTAATCATAAATAACCTATATCAAAAAAACAACCATAAATTTAAAAAAATCTGCAGTCTAAACCCGACTAGGGGTTTTTGTGTCAAAATATTTAATTTGGTCTAATTTTTCCATAAATTAAATACTAAAGATTGAAAGTACAAAAACACATCTTGTTATCTGGTACAAAAGCATTCATGTTAACAAAGTTAGATTTAACTGCCGTCTTCCAGCAAATTTGGGCTGGAACGTAGTGCGAGTTCTTGCGGCTATTTTTTGCCACAAGAATCGACATCGTACGGAG
>NZ_JQBY01000026.1 GCF_001437405.1 Pediococcus ethanolidurans
ATTTTGTACATTTTTAAACCGCCCTTGACATCAATTAGCAAAATTTAATGAAAATTTATCTGTTGAATTGATTCTTAATTGATGCAAGGAGATTATAGAAATGACTAAAGAATTACCAAAGGATTTTTTATGGGGCGGTGCCACTGCTGATTTTCAATATGAAGGTGGATATGCTGAAGGTGGTCGTGACCCCTCAACGCATGATTATGAGACCAATGGCTCACCGGAGCATCCCCGTCACCATACAATGAAAATGCCAAACGGAGATACCATTAATCTCAAAAGTTCTTTTCTTGATGCTGAAGATGTACCAGAAGAAGCCAAACCAGTTTGGTTAAAGGATCAATATTATCCTAGTCATCAGGCCGTTGATTTCTATCATCACTATAAAGAAGATATCAAATTAATGGCTGGAATGGGATTCAGTGTTTATCGCTTTTCGATCGCTTGGAGCAGAATTTTTCCTAATGGTGAAGAAGATGAGCCCAACAAAGAAGGATTGAAATTTTATGACAATGTTATTAGTGAACTAGAAAAATACCATATTCAACCACTAATCACTATCTGTCACGATGAAATGCCCGTTCACCTAGCATTAAAGTACGATGGTTGGAGCTCAAGAAAAGTGATTGAACTTTATGTAAAATACGCTAAATCATTATTTGAACACTTTGGAAGCAAGTGTAAATATTGGCTTACTTTCAATGAAATTAATGCCGTTCGTGGCTTTGGTCCCAGCGGTGTTCATAAAGCAACAGGATTAAGAAGATATCAAGCTGCTCACAACATGTTTGTTGCCTCAGCTGAGACCGTTAAACTTGGTCACAAGCTAATCCCAGGCAGCCAATTTGGTACAATGTATGCCTTAAGCACTTGTTACCCTGCTACTTGCAAGCCAGAAGACGTTTTTCATAATCAACAAGAGTTGCGCGAAAATTGGTATTTCGTTGATACAATGGGCAGAGGTTACTATCCAAGATACGCTGACGAAATTCTACAGCATCATGGAATTAAAGGACTTAGCGAAATCAAGATGGACCCGGCTGATCAACAAATCTTAAAAGACGGTCAACTAGACTTCATTGCTTTTAGTTATTACCGATCCAACATCTCTAAGGCTGGGGATAAATGGTTCAATGTTGGCGGTTCGGCTAATCCATACCTTGAAAAAACGCCATGGGGCTGGGGATTAGATCCACTTGGTCTGCGTTACACCATGAACATGATTTATGATCGCATTCAAAAACCAATCTTCATTGTTGAAAATGGCATGGGTGCAATTGATAAACCAGACGAAAATGGTTTTGTGGAAGATGATTATCGAATTGACTATCTACAAAAACACCTATCAGCAATGGCTGACGCTATTAATATAGATAAAGTCCCATGTATCGGTTACACCATGTGGGCACCTATCGATCTGGTTTCTCTTTCGACCGGAGAAATGAAAAAGCGTTATGGCTTTATATATATTGACATGGATGATTTAGGTCACGGTAGTTTAAAGCGCATCCCTAAAAAATCTTATGCCTGGATGAAACACATCATTGAAACCAATGGTAAAGCCTTGGATGATTAGTTGGTAAAAACACGGTCAGACGAAAAAATGAAAACATTAGACTAAAATCATAAATAAACATAAAGACCCAATGATTCTAAAAACGAATCATTAGGTCTCTTTTGTCTTTTGTAGCCGAAACGTGTTAGAAAGAGCAACTTTCTCCGCTGCCATGTTTCTTGCGGTCCGGGTTGCGACCACAAGAATGGTCAACGTCCGCAACATCAAAGATTATTAGCGCTGTTGGCTAATAATCTTTCTTAATGTGGAGTAGTTAGCACAAAGACCCAACGATTCCAAAAACGAATCATTGGGTCCTCTTTTATCCTTTATAGCTGAAACGTGTTAGAAAGAGCAACTTTCTCCGCTGCCATGTTTCTTGCGGTCCGGGTTGCGGCCACAAGAATGGTCAACGCCCGTAACATCAAAGATTATTAGCGCTGTCGGCTAATAATCTTTCTTAATGTGGAGTAGTTAGCACAAAGACCCAACGATTCCAAAACCGAATCATTGGGTCTTTATGCTAATGCTCGAAAGCTATACGCTCTTTCTAACACTCTTTTTTACTTCAACAACTTTTCAGCCGCTGCCTTCAAGTCGGAATCATTCATATCTTCCCACTTTGCCGCCTGTTCAGATGTCTTATCAGTATTATGATTATTACTTTCCATGACTTTGTCCCACATTGCATCTCGCAATGGTGTTGCATCGTCACTCCAATCAAAAATATCTTTGGTTGCCGTGTCTAAAAGCGCGGTTTTTTCTACATAAGCTGTTGCTGCCATATCAAAAACCTCCAATTATATTTTTGGGTGAAGCACAACAATCCTCCGTAGCCACCAAGTACCACATTCAAATTGCTGTGTAGTCTGTCTTTTAGTTTAGATTACCCCAACACCCTTGTTATAACACTAATTTTGAAAACTGGCGCAAAAAAGCACTTTTTATTTTCAACGTTTCAAAAAAAGGCTTAATCTTTTTCCACCATGGAAATCAATTAAACCTTTTTCTTAAAATTAAGCTTTCACAGCTTCGTCATCAAATAATGGTGTGTTAATTGTTTCGATATACTTAGCAGCTTGAGGTTTTGCATATAATTCTTCATCATCTTTCACAAATAACTTTAAGTCTGCCAATTGTGTCATAGCAGATTTTACTGCTGCTGGTTCCAAACCGTCATTCACATACTTTAACTTAATGTGACGTACCTTACCGAGACTGCTTACAAATTCCATATCTAATTGTTTCATAGTTGTATCCTCCTTGATTTTTCTGTACATAGTAGTTATGGGGGTGGGATTTAATTAATTTAGTTGTTTACAATTTTTTCTGTAGTGGTTACTGTAGCAAAATCAAATTTATCGTTTGAAACTGCTTCGAGTACATTGCCAAGGCCTTTAATTTGATCATCTGTGACAACCTCTGGCATATTAGCGAAGCTGCGTTTGAGACCATCTTCATGACCTTCTCCTGACATTGTTACTGCAACAGCAGTCTTTAACCAATTCTTTTCCATTTTTGATATCCTCCAAGTTTTCAGTTCGTTTTAGTAAGTGTCGCGACGGCTTACATATACTAATAACGTTTCAGGATGCCAAATGTAAACAAAGAAATAAAAAAAGAATCAGAAATTTCTGATTCTCTAGTTTAGACTGTTGATAAATCTGGCAAGAACGTCCTCATGATTACTAAATATTCTCAATATTCGAACATGTTTTTTTATAGGATCAATTGTATAAAATATAGTGTTTTTGCGAGTATGCAGATAATAATACCCATCCAAATAAACAAATAATAACTTTGCTGGTCTACCTCTATTAGGAAAATTTGACAATGATAGCATTACCTTCAACAATCGTTCTATAACTCGTTCATCGGATGTATTTCCAAAATGATTTTTTAAATACTTTTGTAATTGTTCTAAGTCATCAATAGCATCATTTGAAAATTCAACTTTATAACTCATTTGTCCAACAATTTACGACGAACATCTTCTATATTGTAAAATGAACCCTTTTCAGCTACTTTAAGTTCCTCTAACAGTTTTAATCCATCTTGAAATTTTTCATATTCATCTAAACTCACAACTGCATATTTTCCATATCCATTTTTTGTTAAAATAACGGGTTCATCTGGTTTTACTTCATCTAAAACTTTATTGTAATTACGTAGCTCTGACACAGGTTTAATGTTAATCATTTTCTACACCCCTTTGTCATTATTGTACAATATTAATTGTAATATTAACAGCATAATTATTCTAAATATAGATCACATATTTATTAGCATAATTATCTGCTAACGAACTGAATATCTCGGACGATACTAGAAGATAAGGTCAGTTGCATAAAGCAAATCAAGATAAATAAGCAAAGCTCCAAGTCAAACATTCGTCTGCCTCTCTGCCTTTTTTTCTGAAAATTAGGACAGTTTCACAAGTCAGTCGTAATAAGCTAAGTAAGATTCCTGTGGGATTACGATCCCACCTCCATCTCACTTAGCTTATTACGACTACCCGACTTGTTTCACTCACTACTTTTAAGACAGCTCGGCAAGTCAAAAGAGCAGCTCTAAGTATGACTCACAGCGGGATTACGATCCCGCCTCCGTCACACTTAGAGATGCTCTTTTATCGACTTGCCTCACTCACTTTACCTAAAGGGATCATAAAACCTTCCCGCATTCACCCTAAACAAATAAATGCCTACCAGCACCACCAAGGCAATCACCAACAACGCCAAAAAGTCATTTCTTTTCATCGGCTTTTCCGCATACCAACTTCGCTTCTTCAGCTTTCCAAACCTTCTAAGCTCCATCGCCTGACTAATCGTCTCAATTCGATCCAAACTCGTAAAAATCAGTGGCAACAAAATCTGGGCCGCCGCCTTCACCCGATGCGTCAACTTGCCCTTCCTTGAAATCTCATTTCCTCGCGCCTGCTGTGCCTTACTAATCTGCCGATAATCATTCTGCACATCCGGAATATACCTCAACGCCAACGACACCGCATAACTAATTCGATAAGAAATCCCAATTCGATTCAAACTCGATGAAAATTCACTCGGATTCGTCGTCATCAAAAACACTAACGCCAACGGCACCGTAAAAATATACTTCAAAAACAAATTAAATTCATAAAACAACTGCTCCCACGTCAAATTGTAAGGGCCAACTCCTTGCCAAATCACATGCTCCGTCCCATACAAATGCACACCATACTGCGGACCAAACACATAGACCGCAATTAGATTTAAAACGGAAAACGCCGTAATAAAACTCAGGATAAATGAAACCTCGCGAAACTTAATTCCTGACAACCTAAACAACGCCAATGAACAAATTGTGAGCACCAACAAAAAGCGCGTATCAAAACTAACCATCCCAATTACTGACAAAGCAATCAAACCAATTAATTTAGTGGTTCCCGTCAAACGATCCACAAAATTATCTCGTTGTTTGTAACCAATCAAAACGTTGTTATTCATTAGCCTGAACCACCTTTTCTTGGTTGATAAAACTGGCAATTAAAGCTTCCGGATCAACATCAATTCGTTGTGCCAAGGTAAACAAACTGGTTTCCACTAATGAAGCCTGTTTTAAGAGATCCAGATTAGCAAATAATTTCATCGGTTGGTCATCATACGCAATAACCCCATTGTTTAACACCACAACCCGATCAGTATATTCCATCATTAAATGCATATCATGGGTAATGAAAATAACAGAAATGCCAATTTTACGATTCAAATTCTGAATAAACGTCATCATTTCTGTATAATGTTGCCAATCTTGCCCAGCTGTCGGCTCATCTAAAATAAGCAATTCTGGATTTAAAACTAAAATTGCTGCAATTGTGACCCGCTTCTTCTGACCAAAACTTAGTGCAGAAATTGGCCAGTGCCGATATTCAAACAAGCCACAGACTTTCAACGTCTCATTCACACGTTTTTCAATTTCATCTGGTGCAATTCCGCGTAATGTGAGACCCAACGCCACTTCTTCAGAAACCACATTCTTGGAAATCATCATGTTCGGATCTTGGAGCACATACCCAATATGATCGGCGCGTTCCTTAATCGACGCCTCGTTAATTTTGTGACCATTTAGAATTAAGTCACCAGCACTCTGACGTAAAAAACCGGTTATGATGTTACTTAGCGTCGTTTTCCCGACACCGTTTCTTCCCACCAAACTCACCATTTCACCACCATTGAGGCTTAAATTCAATTTATTTAATACTTGTTTCGAATCATAACTAAATGAAATATTCTTTGCTTGTAATATGGGAGTAGCGTCATTTTTCTGTTTTCGTGCAGATACCGGCTTAACCCACTGCTGCAGAGCCTGCGTTGTTTGTGCAGATAAGTTCACCTTATCCACACTATCTACATTTGACACCTGATTTAAATCAACACCCGCATACTTTAAGGCCGATAAATACAGCGGTTCACGCAAGCCTAATTTAGCCAAAATGCCACTTTTTAATATTTTATCTGGTGTCTCATTTGCAACCAATCGGCCCTGATCAATCAAGATAAGGCGATCCACCGGTCTGTATAGCACATCTTCAATTCGATGTTCAATGATCACCGTTGTTGTTTCACCATTTTTTTGCATATCATCAATTAATTCAATTGATTCACGCCCCGCAACCGGATCCAAGCTAGCCAAAGGTTCATCAAATAGCAGGATTTTTCCTTCATCCACTAAAACTCCTGCCATCGAAACACGCTGTTTTTGACCACCAGAAATTTCTTGTGGATGATTGTTCAAAATAGCAGGAATTTTTAATCGTTTGGCCCACTCACTGGCTTTCTGTTTTAAAACAGATTGCTTCGCACCATCATTTTCCAACGCAAAAGCGATGTCTTCAGCGACTGTCAGCCCCACAAATTGCGTATCTGGATCCTGTAAAACTGTGCCCACACGCAAAGAAAGGTCAAAGATCGTTTGATCCGTGACCGATTTGCCGTTAATTAAGATTTTGCCACTTAGTTTTCCAGGATAAGCTGACGGAATTAAGCCGTTCATTAGCCGACTAATCGTTGTTTTACCAGAACCGGATGCTCCAGCAATCAACACTTTTTCGCCAGGAAAAATGTCAAAGCTCAAATGCTGCAAAGTAGGTTCAGACTGGCTTTGATATTGAAAACTAACGTCCTGAAAACTGATAATTGGTTTCTTCATAAAATTAAGACTCTTTCTTTAAACCACCTTTCTTAGAACGGGTTCGTGCATATGCTACCAAGAGAATTGTACCTAGAATTCCCACAGAAAGTGCATTACAAATTACCGATGTAATTCCCTGTAGATAAACTTTAGATGCTGGTTCTGAATAAACTAACACATCACCAGTTGGGGCAATGATTCCCCATACTAAAATAGCAATGAGAACCTGATATACATTAAACAATACTAACTTGCGCTTCGTTAAATCGCCATTTTCAATGTTTAGATATTTTCGTGTAAGGCCAAATAAAATACCATAAATTCCATCGGCAACAATCCAAGTCCACCAAGGTTCACCCCAAGTTAAATCATTAAACATATGACCTAGAAAAGCAATTAAACCGCCTGCAATGGGACCAAAAATAGCACCCATTAACGCTAAAAATCCATAAGCTAAGTTAATGTTAGTGTCTGGCACACCGGTTGGAATAGGAATATAGCGCATCAACACAAAGAAAATTGCCGTTCCAATTCCGATTGCCACAACTGTTCTAACTGAAATTCCTTGTTTTTTGTTCATAAGTCTCTCTCCTTATACCCAAAATAGTTTTTAATTTTTGTTACCCATATAAAAAACGCCCTTACTTCATTTCGAAGTAAAGGACGTTTGACCGCGGTACCACCTTTATTTGAACGTAAAAACGTTCATCTCAATTCATAAGGATTTTTACACCCGCAGCTTAAAATTTATTTTCACCGCAACGCTCCCAGACCATCTTCAGTACCACTTCATTGCTAGTTTTCACTATCCTAGCTCTCTTTAAAATCCGCTTTGTACTTACTCATCTGTTCACAGCATTTTTTAATATTCTGAATAAGTTTGATAATACTCCAAAACGAACTTTATGACAAGTACCTCTATTAAAAATTCGTAAAACAAACTGACAAAAAGCAAACAATTTCTGTGCACGTTTCACCTTTATAGCTGAAACGTGTTTAAAAGAGCAGCTTCTTCCGCTGCCATATTTCTTGCGGTCTGGGTTGCGACCACAAGAATGGTCAACGTCCGTAACATGCAAGATTATTAACGCTTTTTGTTAATAATCATCCTTTGTGTGGAGTAGTTAGCCCAAAGGCCCCAACGATTCCAAAAACGAATCATTGGGGCCTTTATGCTAATGCTCAGAAGCTAGACGCTCTTTGAAACACTCTAATTTTTTCCAATAGTCTTATGACGAACAACTTTCTTCTCTGCTTCCACATCCGCATCCTTAAATCCGAAGAACCACGTGCAAGCAAATCCCACAACCAACGTCACAATTGTAGCAATCCAAAAGTTGATTTCATTACTTATACCGCCACCAAATCGAGCCGGCGTAAAGAATGATGGAAATCCAATAATTGAACCCGTAAATCCATACATATTAACATTCAACAATCCAGTCACCAAGCCACCAGCTGCCGCACCAATATTAGCAGTCAAGAACGCTCGTCCATACTTCAAGTTAATACCATAAATAGAAGGTTCCGTAATTCCAACAAACGCCGAAATCGCAGCAGCACCCGAAAGTTCCTTAATGGATGCAATCTTTGATTTAAGAAAAATCGCTAATACAGCAGCACCTTGCGCAACCATTGTCATTGACACAATCGCATTTAAATAACTGTAACCCTTTGAAGCAATATCATTAGCTATCAAAGGTACAATCGCCCAGTGAAGTCCGAAAATAACCAAGATTTGATAGAAACCACCGATTAACAATCCGGCAATTGGATAATTGAACTTCAACACAGCATCCAACACAATTGAAATTCCAGTACTAATCAAAGTAATAATGGGACCAACCACAATCATAATCAAAGCAGAAACAATCATTACTTCAAACAACGGTACAAAAATCATCTGAAGAATTTGTGGAATCCATTTCTTCAACCAAATTTCAATGTAGTGTGCCATCCATGCACCCGCAATAATTGGGAAAATTGTGTAGGTATAATTAACCATGTGAATCGGTAAACCAAACAAGTTCGTGTTTAAAGCCATCCCTAATAAATGTCCTGATACTTTCGTTCCGGTGGCAATTGAGAATAATGAAGGATAAATTAATACACCACCAATAATAGCCATGATCACGGGATCAGCCTTCAAACGTTGCGCAGCAGTAAAACCAACAATCACTGGTAAGAAATAAAATGCTGCATCACCCATTGCTGAAATAATAATATATGTTTGCGAAGTAATCGTTGTCCAATGGAAGTAAACTGCCATTTGTAGTAATCCTTTTAAGATACCACTTGCAGCTAACAATCCAATAACAGGCATCATTGAGCCCGTAATTACACCAATTAAAGCATCAAAACCATCCTTAACTTTTTCAGTAAAATTACGATTATCTGGACCCTTTGCTGCAGCGGCCGTTTCTGCAACAGCGGCTTCAGTAGCATCAGGATCGGCAAACTCTTGACCAAGTTGCGCAATCACGGCATTGTAAACATCTGTAACCGCTGCACCGATAACAACTTGATATTGGCCTTGTGCATGACGAACTTCAATAACGCCATCCAAACCCTTAATAACATCATCTTTTGCGAGACTTTCATCCTTTAAATAAAAACGAAGTCGCGTAATACAATGAATTAAACTTTTTATGTTTTCCTTACCACCAACATTTTCAATAATATCAGAAGCAAGTTTTGTGTAGTCCTTTGCCATTTTAAATACCTCCCTTACTATTTTACGGTAACTGAACCAATCTTATCTTTTGCGGTAGTTTTGCCTGTCTTTACATCAAGATGATCTAATTTATCAGCCGTATTCGTGAATACTACAATGATCACATCATCCAATTTAGCATCCCTTACTTGATCCAAATCAATCGTAGCTACCGAATCGCCACCATTGACAATATCACCAGGTTTTACATTAACTGTAAACGGTGCGCCTTTTAAATCAACGGTATCAACCCCCATGTGAATTAAAACTTCTAATCCGTTTGCCATGGTCAATCCTAGCGCATGCTTCGTACTTGCTACCATCGAAACTGTTCCGGCAACCGGACTTACAATATGACCATCGCTTGGTTTTACACCTAAACCATCACCCATCGCCTTTTGAGCAAAAACGGGATCACTAACTTCACTTAAATCAATGACCTCACCATTCACCGGTGCATAAATTGAATCGTCATCAACAACCTTTTTCTTTTTTCCAAATCCAAACATTGGTATTCACTCCGTTTCAAATATTAAAGTTAAATTTTAAAATAACCACATTATGTTTTTTAAAGCGCTTTCTTAACAACAAAATCATCATACAACCTGTATATACATGTTGTCAACTTTTTTGACTAACTTTATTTATAACAAGTATTATCAAAGAATAATTAAGTTTATTAATGTTTTTGTCTTGTCTATACTAGCCAGAATATGGTACTATGGAAGCGCTTTAGGAGATGAGCAATTATGCGAAATAAATACAGTGCAATTTATCATGATTTGGCCGATAAAATTATTCACCATATCTATCCTGTTGGAAGTTATTTACCAAGTGAGACTCAACTAGCACAATTATATGGAACTTCACGTGAAACCATTCGCAAAGCGTTGTCTGCGTTGTTAACCAATGGTTTTATTCAAAAAATTCGTGGCAAAGGCTCTGTTGTTTTAAATTTACAACGCTTCAATTTTCCGGTTTCTGGAATAACCTCTTTTAAAGAATTAAATCAATCACAACATATGAACTCTTCCACTAAAGTTTTATGTATTGAAGATCAATATGTGCCACTTGAAAAATTCGATTATCAATCAGATTCAGATCTAGCTGCTACCTATGTTGAACGGTTACGAATCGTTAACGACGAGCCAATTGTGCTAGATCGCGATTATATTCTTAAAGATTGTGTTTCCAAAATTCCATATGAAGTTGCGGCCGACTCTTTATACGCCTACTTTGAAGGTAAGTTAGGTCTCAAAATTAGCTACGCCACTAAAACCATTACGGTTGAGCATCCCACAAAAGAAGAAACTCAGTTGCTGGCTTTAGAACCACATCAAGATGTTGTGGTTGTGCGTAGTCAAACTTATTTGGAAGATACCACCTTATTTCAATTTACGGAATCTATTCATCGCCCTGATAAGTTCAACTTTGTGGACTTTGCGCGACGACAAAAAATCAATTAAAAAGTAGTTCAGCTACTTTACATTAAGGAGTGCTTAAAATGAGTTTTCAAGATAAAGTAATCTATCAAATTTATCCTAAATCCTTTTACGATAGTAATGGCGATGGCATCGGTGATCTACGGGGTATCATTCAAAAAATTCCTTACATCGCTAAGTTAAACATCGATATGATCTGGTTTAATCCTTTTTTTGTTTCACCACAAAATGATAATGGTTATGACATTGCTGATTATTACAAGGTTGATCCAACTTTTGGAACCATGGCCGATTTTGAAGAATTGGCAGCCAAACTAAAAGAACACCATATTAGTATTATGCTGGATATGGTGTTAAATCACACTTCAACTGCTCATGAATGGTTTCAAAAAGCCTTGGCCGGTGATAAAAAATATCAAGCTTTTTATTACATCCGTGATCCAAAACCAAATGGGGATTTACCGACCAACTGGGAATCTAAGTTTGGCGGTCCAGCATGGGCGAAGTTTGGTAATACTGGAAAATACTATTTACATCTCTATGACCCGACCCAAGCTGATTTAGATTGGCACAATCCAGAAGTTCGTCAGGAACTTTTTAAAGTTATCAACTTTTGGCGAGCTAAAGGTGTCCAAGGTTTTCGTTTTGATGTCATTAATGTCACGGGTAAGGGAACTGAGTTGGTTGATGCACCGGCAAATGTTGCCAGCAAGACGCTTTACACCGATACACCAATCGTGCAAGACTACTTAAAAGAAATGAATCGTGCTAGTTTTGGCAAAGATCCAGATGCCATTACAGTCGGCGAAATGTCATCTACCTCCATCCCTAATAGCGTGCAGTATACATTACCAGCTAACCACGAATTAACTATGGTTTTCACTTTCCATCATTTGAAAGTCGATTATGCCAACGGTGAAAAATGGACCAAAACACCATTTGATTTCATGAAACTCAAAGAAATTTTAACCGAGTGGCAACTTGGAATGGCCAAGGGTGGCGGTTGGAATGCCCTCTTCTGGAATAACCATGATCAACCGCGCGCAATTAATCGCTTTGGTGATCCTGTTCATTACCGTGCAAAGTCTGCAGAAATGTTGGCCACTACCATGCACTTGCTGCGAGGAACACCTTATATTTATATGGGTGAAGAAATTGGGATGAGCGATCCTGATTATCAATCGATGAATGATTACGTTGATATTGAATGTAAGAATGCTTATAAAGAGCTGCTATCTGCTGGAAAAACACCGGCTGAAGCTTTTGAAATCGTCAAAACAAAATCACGTGATAATAGTCGAACACCAATGCAATGGGATAGTTCCGAATACGCTGGCTTTTCTAAGCATAAGCCATGGTTAATGCCTACGAATCAAGCAGAGGTTAATGTTGCTGATGAATTAGCTCATGGTGAAATCTTTACCTATTATCAGAAGTTAATTAGTTTACGAAAAACACAACCCATCATTTCGGTGGGTGATTTCAAACCGCTGTTAGAAACCGATCGCCAGGTTTTTGCTTATTTACGGAAGTATAAAGACCAAACTTTAGTCGTTTTAAATAATTTTTATGGTGAATCAACTTCGGTTCAATTACCTAGTGACTTGTCAGCGCACACAGGTAAAATCCTAATTTCAAATTATCATGAACAACCCATATTCAGCCAAGAAATCACTTTGAAGCCTTATCAGTCAATTGCCTTTTTGCTAAATCACTAAAAATTCAAATTAAAGAACTCCAGTTATCCTTTGAAATAACTGGAGTTTTTATTAATATCTATAGAAAAAATTATACTTGTGAACTACTATTGAAAACAGGGGGGACGTATATATGAAACATCTATATGAAACAAATACTAATAAAAATATTTTTTTACGCAGCTTATTAAAATCTATTGTAGTCACGCTTGTTTATGTTATTTTATCTTTAATTGTTCATAATTTTGATTTCTTAAATACCGTTTTTATTTTAGTTGATTTCTTAGTTTTAGCCTACGTAGCCGATTGGGCTAAAACAAGATTACAAAACAAGTTTTTCCAACTATTACTATTACTTTTAGCAGGTGTGGTTTTAATGATCACCATTGTAGTGATTGCGATGATTTTTCACATGTAATTATAAAAAACAAATGATAATTTGGTCGCTTTATCTATTTTAAACATCACATCACCTTTTTATATTTGATATAGCTACTTCCAGAAATCAGGAATAACACGATCCCTGTTAAGGGAGTTATCCGACTTTCACCAGTTGCTGGCAATTTGCGACTGGTGCTTTTTTTCACAGCTTTTGGTTTGTTGACGAGTTGTTTAGGATTAACCGATTTCTTAGTTTTTGAAGTTGAAGTTGCTGCCACAAAAGCCTTCAAGTCACCATTTTTCAAAGCCTGTTTGGCTGCCTGATTCAAGCTGAGTTTACCCTGATTTATCTTGACAGCTCCGTGGACAGTAAAGGACTGCCGTTTATACTGATTTCCAGTAATTAGTGTGGTTGTGATTGTTTTTTGAGCGCCAACTCGATAAACAAGGTACTGATTCCGACTTAGCTTAAAAATATAGCCTGAGTTGGGAGCTTTTGTAATAATCTTAGTGCTCAAAACATTCTTAGCTTTATTTTGTAACGTTACTTGTAACTTATTTTTATTGATGGTTAACGTGGTCAAAATATCCCCATTAGACCAAGTTTGCGCAACCTGGGTTGGTGGAATGCCTGGTCCTTCTTCGGAAACGTCTGATTTTACCCCATCTTTAACGGTTGTAAGAACACTTGTAATATGACCACTTGGACTCGTTAATGAACCATCAGTTTGATAATTTCTGCCTTTAACAATTCTTTGAATCCGTATATACCCATCCGGTAATACCGAAATTTGCGTTTGCGTTTTTCTGGTAGAAACAACTTGCACCGTTTCGTTCCGTTTTAAAGTTTTAAGTTGTTTGAAAGCGACAATTGTATATTTACTTTTGCTTGTACCTACTTGGTAAACACCATTATTGTTCACAATGACAGCTATTTTTTCACCATTGGGATACGTTTGAATCACATCGGTTAAACGTCCCAGAACAATTTCCGAAACCGTAACTGATTTATCAGAACTAAACACCACATCGTTCATCGTTTGCGTATATCTTAATGTAATTATTTTGTTCTTTAACGGATACTGACCAGTCAGGATGGACGGACTACTAATCAAAGTTTCACCGTCGGACTTTAATGGCTTTATCGTGTAAGTATCTCCATAGTAACCCGTAACGGATCGTTTAATCCCCTGTTCCTCATCAAGATTATTTTTCCAGTCGTCAATATCATGAATGATTAGTTTTGTTTTGACACCCTGGTATTTGAAAACGATTGCTGTATGATTGACCGAATACTGACCGATCAAATTTTGTGTTGTTTTTAATCGGTAGCCTTTAATTGCCTTTTTTAAGTTTGTTGCATTGTACTTTGTTCCAACTTTACCGCTCAAAACCTTTTCTGCAGCAATGGGGTTATTATTTTGATTCACATACTTTACAATAATCTTCGCATTAGTAACTGCCTTACTTGTGGTTGTGGCCGCCGAACTACTAGTTTGTTTAATGGAGCTAGCAGAACTAGCTCTTGATGAACTAGTTGTGACACTTGAGCTGGCAGAACTTGTTGCATCAGTTTGAGCATGGATTGACACTCCTAAAATCAGCATAAAACTCAGCAGGGATAAGCTTGTAAGCCATACTTTTTGATAAAATCGCTGTTTAAACATTAAACTCACCCGCCTTTCTAAAAACGGTGATGTGTTAACTTAATGGTCCTGATATTTATTAGTATTAGTAATAATACTGCCAACATAGTGGAAAACAATTACCAAAAAGACGATACCAATGATTGCTAACCAAAAGTCTGGTCGAAACAGTCGTACTTGTTTAGCTAAAACAGAATCCATAATTTGCAAAAGCACTACAGTCACAAAAACGCCTATAAAAGTAGTTGAAATTCGGTTAAAATACTTAGCTAGTTCAGATTTTTGCAAATGAAAATAAGCCTTCATACCTGTTGCAAATTGATACATTGCATACCAGATCAGTGCATATTGAATAATAAGTATCAAACAATAACTAATTGCAAACGGGTAATTGGTATGCAACCCACTAGTACTAATCGAAAAGTTAAACGGGTTTAAAATTGTGTACATGTTTGAATACCCCTTGAACGAATGAAGAATATCTCCTGTAAAATAATTCCAAACACCGCTAACCTTTTGCCAACCAGTTACTAAAACCAGGAATTCTAAAAAATACATGCCACTTAATAAATATTTATCGTATTTTTCGCGTAATTCGCATCCCCCTATGGTTCACCATTCATAAACATAGTTCCCAATCGTTGAAAAATAAAAAGGTCCTAATCTAGTAATCTGAATGTCAATATCGCCTACGCCCGAAATTTTAATATTGGGATGGTGTGGTTTAATTGTCGTTGAACCGTGCTGCTGTAGTTCATTTTTATGCTTAGTTGTTAATCTTATGTGGGTTTTAAGTGCTGAATTAAACGTTGAATATCCGTTAATCGCAAAACGAGCACTTAAATTTGGCGACATTAAACAAAGTACGAAAACAACTGCAAAAGTCCAAGTAATGAGACTTGTATGTTTTAAGGGGCGGTCGTGATTACAAATAATGACGGCCAGATACACATTACAAATCAGAACAGTAATCACACTGAATACACTAGTTGACAGCAGATAAATCGGTGGATTGGAAGCTATGGTAGCCAGAATCAACCAGATTAGCGCTGTTAAATTCAATTCACGACGTTTAAATAAAGTCATCAGCAATAAAACCGTGATTCCGATAAGGGGCGCAAAAGAAAGTACCATCACTCCCATGAACATGAACGGAAAATTAACACCAGAATAAAGAATCGTTGCTCGTAACTCCCATAAAATATTTAATCCCAGCCAAACACCAAGGTACATCAATAGTCTTAAATATCGATTCTGCACTGGCACCATCTCCCTATGTAAACCGTTTCCATTTACCTAAATATTAGCACTTCGCACAAGTAAAACAACTATAAACTAGGTTATCTTATTATTTTCCACGAAGCCTCAAATAAATAAAAAACCATTTATTCATTAATAGAATAAACAGTTCTAACAATTACTTTATATATTGGGATGGTTGCCGATTGGCAAGTGCCAAGATAAACACTGTGCTCAAAATCAGCACCGTTCCAATTGTTTCCACAATTCCAAACGTTAAATTCAAGAAGATAACTGAAAAAATTGTTGCCGCCAAAGGTTCGAAGGCATCCAGTAACCCTGTAGCGGTGGCCGAAATATAAGCTAAACTCTCTAGGTAAATGAAGTAGGCAATTACTGAACCAAATATAACAATGAATAAGTAGCCCGCCCAGCCCAATAAATCGAATTTAGGGACGTCACGCCAAACTGGTTGGACAAACATAAACAAAATCGCGCCAATTACCATGGACCATGCCGAAACCGCCAACGAACCATATTGATCCAAAATTTTTGCTGGTAATAAAACGTAAGCCGCAGCCGCCACTCCCGTCATGACACCCCAAAACAAAGCAGCTGGATAAATTGTTAGTTTAGTTGGATTACCACCAGTAATTAATAAAAAGGTTCCCACCAAAGCTGCAACAATTGCCCACACATCACCACGCCGCGGTACTTTCTTATATCGGAAAATGGTAAAAACCACAATAAACACTGGCGATAAAAACTGCAGTATTGTGGCAGTTGCCGCATTACCAACTTCCACGGCTTTATAATACACTGCTTGCATAGCCGTCATCCCAAAGATAGTATAAATTACTAACTGAACGAGTGCTTTTTTATCATGCCAAATAGAAAACAGTTTTGGCCGTTCTTTAATCTGCAGCCACCCAAACACCAGTAAAATCAAACCGCTAAACAACATTTTCGAACTAATTAGCCATCCTAATTTCAAATTGTAATTCGTAAATAATAACTGTGCAATTGGGCCGGATATTCCCCAGCATATTGCGCCAATTGACGCATACAAAATTCCCTGTGTTGACCTACTCATGCTTTTGTCCCCCATCAAAACTCTCAAAATTACGATTTATGCTTCTAATTATCTGACTATTAGAGAGTCAACGCAATGGTGATTTGAAAGAAAATAGGAACGGTTAGTGCTTAAACTCGACAAAACAAAAATAATCGTGAACATGTTGTTTTTGCTGAGCTCTAGGACCGCTCAACAAAACAAAAGACGGAAATTAAGCATGATTCCCGCGGGATTGCGATCCCGCATACATCCCCTTGTCCTGCCTTTCTCCGCTGAGCTTTAGGACCGCTCGACAAAACAAGTGTAAATAAATAAGCATGCTTCCAGCGGGGAATTCTCCCCGCATCCAGCATTTCCTTGCCCTGTTTTTTTCCTCTGAGCCCTAGGACCGCTCGACAAAACAAAAGACGGAAATTAAGCATGATTCCCGCGGGATTGCGATCCCGCATACATCATGCTTAATTTCCGTCTTTTACCGTTTTGTCTCGCGCACTAATATCTCAATATTCCCGCCGCCACCTTATCCGTCGGCATATCTTCCGTGTCCAACAACACCACGCGTCCCGCACTCTGCATCGTCTTGTCCACCACATCATTTATCAAATTATTATCTAGCGCCTTCGCAGACTTCGTATCCAACTTGCCTTCTTCATCAATCATACCCACTACCGTCGTATCATTTCTCACAAACAACGTATCAATCTGGCCAGCCACCGCACATCTTACCAACTCGCGCATATCACTCGTCGCCTTATTCTTATCCTTAGCCGTCTCATATCGCTGTTTTTGCACATCCATAATCTGCTCAAACCACTTATGCGCTACCGGCCGCATCTTATCTTCCAACTGATTTATTCCCAATCCACTTGGTGACTCCTCAATCTTCAAATGATGCGACAAGTTCTGATTTTTTGACAATTGACGGAATTTGGCCTGATTCTCTGGCAATGCAAACACAATTGTCATCAAACCCTCCGGATGCGCAAAATTAGTTGTCACATACTGATCAACCATTTGATAATAATTAACCTGGTCATTCGTAACTTCTTGACTCTTTTCGTTATGTCCATGATAAGCTACCGCCACATCACCACCGTGACTTGACGCTCCTCTAAACGTAACCTCACCACCAACTAACTCGTTATCACCTAACGCCTGTTTCAAAGTTTTTGGTGCGTCTTCATCAAGGCGAACCTTTTGTAATTCGTAACCATCGCCACGATAAAGTTCAAATGAGGTCTGGTTCAGTGCAATTAATAAGTATTCAAATTTCATTTGTAATTCTTGAATGATTGGCAACACATTCGGTTGACGAGAAACCGAAACTTGATTTGTATAATCTTCCGATAATTGGAAGGTCTCTACTTGATCCATATTGCCAATTAATGCTGTTGAACGTCCTTTGCTATTTAACCAGAAACTATTATCATCGCCATAAATTTCCAATTTACTTAAATAAGTTTCATGGTTAAGTTCAGGAAACATCTTGGTAAGTCGATCCTTTGCTTCTTTCATCAAGTTCTTAAAAGTGATCTTCGTATGTTGAATCTCTTTTAAATCGGTCGGATTGTTCACAATCATTGTGACAAACGGGCCATTGTCTGAACTCAATAAATCGTATAAATCATTTCTGTTAATTCGCATAGGTCATTCCTCCAGTATGAATATTAGATATGAAAGCCTTTTCTACATCTGTTTCAAGCATATCATGAATAGCAAAAAATATCCAGTATAGTTATAACTTTCATAAGCAAAAAATTATCTCTAACCAAATGAAAGTCTAACTTTCAACTTACTGAAACAATTCAAAGTGGGCTTTCAAATATTTACCAGTTTCACTTTTGGCTGTGTTGGCAACTTCTTGCGGTGTTCCAGATGCAATGATTTGACCCCCTAATTGACCGCCTTTAGGCCCAAGATCAACCACATAATCCGCATTCGCAATCACGTCAAGGTCATGTTCAATGATAATAATGGTAGCTCCTTGATCAATCAAACGATCAAACACATGAATTAGTGTTTGAATATCCAGGGGATGCAATCCCACAGATGGTTCATCAAAAACAAATAAGGTCCCACTTTGTTTGCGTCCCATTTGTGAAACTAATTTCAACCGCTGAGCTTCACCGCCGGAAAGAATTGGTGTACTTTCACCTAAAACTAAGTAACCCAGTCCCATTTCATTCAGTTTTTCTAGAATGGTACTGATTGCTGGAACCTCTTTGAAAATAGGTAACGCGTGTTCCACATCTAATGCTAAAATATCAGCAATACTGTAATCATGCCACTTTACCGCTAAAGTTTCGTCATTATAACGTTTGCCATGACACACGGGACACGTTTCGACCATGTCCGGTAAGTATTGAATATCGAGCGAAATTGTTCCTGTACCCTTACAATTTGGACAAGCGCCTGACCCGACATTGTATGAAAAATGACTTGCCGTCCATTTTCTTTGTTTAGCTTCAGCTGTGTTCGCAAATAAAACCCGCAAAGTATCCAGAATGCCAGAATAGGTAGCTACCGTTGAACGCACATTTTTTCCAACTGGCACAGAATCAACCATCACAACGCGATGAATATGGGCACGGTCCAAATGTGTGACGTGCTTTGGTAACGGCTGCTTTTTAATGGCGGCTTTGATGGCCGGAATTAAACTATCCAAAATTAACGTCGTTTTCCCAGCCCCTGAATAACCTGACACAACGCTGAGACGTCCTTTAGGAAAGTGAGCCGTCACGTTATGCAAATTATAGCGATCAGAGACTTCAACCGCGATGTCGCCTTTATCAAACAATCGTTTCTGAGAAACTTGTTTGCGAACTAATAATTTAGCTGTTCCATTTAAAAAAGGGGCAATCAGTGAATTTGAACTTTTTTGAATGGTAGGAACTGTTCCGTGATCAATAACGGTACCCCCATTTTTACCAGCTCCAGGACCAATTTCAATCACATAATCAGCCGCTGAAATAATGCGTGTATCATGATCAACAACGACTAATGAATTACCCTGTGCCACAAGTTGGTGTAAGATTTTGATTAAACCGCTCACGTTGGCCGGGTGTAATCCGACTGATGGTTCATCCAGTACATAAAGTACGCCAGTAGTTTGACTTCGTAACGTACGACCCAGCTGAATTCGTTGCAGTTCACCAGTCGACAAAGTATCACCAGCACGATCTAACGTTAAATAGTCTAAGCCTAAATCTAACACTGGCTGCAGACTGTCTTTCAATTCACCAACCAAACTAGCGCCTAAAACCTGTACCTGTTTAGGTAACCATGGCACAATTTTTGGAATAAATTGCGTTAATTCGGTAATGGTCATCTTAGAAACTTCCGCGATATTTTTATCAGCTAACTTGGTTGCCAATAGTTTAGGTGCAAATCGACTGCCATGACAGGTTGGACACACATCAAAGGAATAAAACCGATTTAAACGGGTAATTGCCCGTTCATTAGTGGTGGTGGCTAAACTATCTTCAACTGCTGCATACGCATTTTCAAACTGTGCATTATCCATATGGAAAATCTTGCCCGTTTTTGACGGAATATTAATCGCATATTTTTTATTTGCACCATGCCAAACCTGTTCTTGATCTTTGGCACTCATCTGATTAAAGGGCGTGTCAATTGGAATGCCAATTTGTTCCGCCACATAAATCATAAAGTTACGGCCTGGCAAACGCCATGAAGCAACCGCGCCTTCTCGCAAAGTTTTAGTTTGATCAGGGATGAGACGTTCTTTTACAATTTGACGAACTTTACCAATCCCATTACACGTTGGACAAGCGCCTTCAGAATTAAAGGCAAAGCTTTCAGCCCCAGGTGCCATAAACTTCACACCACACGTTGGACAAACCACATAACCCATATTTTCGGCTACTTCCAATGTCGGTGGAACTCGATGCCCATTAGGACAGACATGGGACCCCAGCCGGGAAAACATCAGGCGCAAGACATTTAAGCTTTCTGTCATCGTACCCACTGTAGAGCGGATACCAGGCACCGTGGGTCGTTGGCGCAACGCCAAAGCGGAGGGTAGATATTTTACTTCATCCACATTAGCCTTTCCAACTTGGCTAATGCGACGGCGGGTGTATGTCGATAAAGAATTCAAGTATCGGCGCGCACCTTCAGCATAAAGGACACCCATTGCCAACGAAGATTTTCCTGATCCGGATTTACCCGTAATCGCTACAAATGCGTTTAGGGGGATCGTCACGTTGAGATTCTTTAAATTGTTAACATGTGCTCCCATCACCTCGATGTTATCAGGGATGGTTTCTTTATGTTGAATTGCCATTTAGAACGCCTCTTCTTTCTGTTCATTTCTCTTTCAGTATAACGCGCTGAAATAATTGACCATAACAAAAGCACGTTCTGAAGTTCAGATTGAACTTCAGAACGTGCTTAAAATTAATTTACTCTAATTTATCACCATTAGAAGCAATAACCTGTTTGTACCAGAAGAAAGAATCTTTTCGAATTCGTTTAAGACTGCCGTTACCACTATCGTCTTGATCCACATAAATAAAGCCATATCGTTTCGACATTTCTGACGTTGATGCACTGATTAAATCAATTGGCCCCCACGTTGTATAACCAATGAGATCTACACCATCTTTAATTGCTTCTTTCATTTGAATAACATGTTTACGTAAGTAATCAATACGGTATTGATCATGTACTTTACCATCATGAGTTAACTCATCAACGGCTCCTAAACCGTTTTCGACAACAAACAATGGCACTCGGTAGCGATCCCAAAATTCATTTAATGATACTCGTAATCCCACTGGATCGATTTGCCATCCCCAATCACTTGTTTCAAGATAAGGATTGCTTTCACCGGCGATAAATGTATCACTAAATTTTTCAACGTCTTGTTTTGCTGAAGTCACATTTGACATGTAATAACTAAATGCCAAATAATCTACTTTACCTTGCTTTAAAATGGCCTCGTCACCTTCGACCATTTTCAATTCCACATTATTTTCTTTAAAATAACGATTCATATACTCTGGATATTCTCCACGAACCTGAACATCTGTATAAAATAGATTTAATTGATCTTGAAATTGTGCTGCACGAACATCCTTGGGATCTGATGTTTTGGCATACGTCTGCATTCGAGCTAACATACAACCAATCTTAGCTTGAGGATCAATTTTGTGACATTGTTCTACTGCTAGTGCACTTGCTACAAACTGATGATGCAAAGCCTGAAAACGAACTTGTGCCTTCTCAGAAACACTTAATTGACTGTCCAATGCACCAGTTCCAGTAAATCCTCCTTGAATCGCATTAATTTCATTGAATGTCATCCAATATTTAACGATTTCTTTGTATCGATTAAACAAAACACGTGTATATTTAGTAAATTCACTGATGGTCTCTCTGCTTGCCCAGCCATTTTGTTTAAGGGTTAAATTCAAAGGCATTTCGTAATGAGAAATAGTTACAACTGGTTCAATACCATGTTTATGACATTCTTCAAAAACGCGATCGTAAAATTCAAGTCCTTTTTCATTTGGTTGTGTCTCGTCACCCTTGGGAAAAATTCTTGCCCAGGCAATTGATAATCGAAAAGCCTTGAAACCCATTTCTGCCAACATTGCAATATCTTCCTTGTAATGATGATAAAAATCAACACCACGTCGTTTGGGATAATTAACGTCTGTCTTATCATCGATTGCTTCTTGAAGACTTTTTTTAGTTACATCATTCATTGTTAAAGTATGATGATTTTCGGCTTTTTTTACTACCTCAGCGGTGGTCAATCCTTTACCATCAATATTCCAAGCACCTTCAATTTGATTAGCTGCAGTAGCGCCACCCCACAAAAAGTCTTTTGGAAATGATGTTGGTACATTTTTTGAATACATATAAATCTCTCCTATCTTTTTAGTCTAATTCTAAGAATTTGTTACCAAAATTTGTGTTCTCTTCATTGTTTACAGCTTCTACATGATGATAGTTTCGTGAATTAGTCACCACAATTGGTGTTGTTACTGAATAACCAGCTTTTTTGATCTCATTAATATCAAACTTAACCAAGGGTTGTCCTGCTTTAACCTGATCCCCTTGTTTAACCAACGTTTCAAACCCTTTTCCATCTAATTGAACCGTATCCATACCAATATGCATCAAGAGTTCGGCACCATCATTTGTGTTGATTCCTACAGCATGTCCAGTGGGAAATACCATTGCTACTTTACCATCTGCTGGAGATCTTAAAACTCCCTCTGTGGGTTCAACTGCCAAACCCTTTCCCATGGATTCAGATGAAAATACAGGATCATCCACTTCCTTTAAAGGAATTACTTTACCAGTTACAGGACTCTGTAAAACTTCAGGTTTATTATAAGCAACTTCTGCATTCTCTACTGCAACATTAGCATTCCCATTGACAGCATCGTCCGCACCTTCTGTGACCGTCTGAACTTCAGAAGTATTTTTAGCTTTGGTATCAATATCTACAAATTTCCTACCGAAGAAGAATTGAAGAGCAAATCCAAGAATTGTCGCAACCACAATTGCAATTAACATTCCATAAAATGACATATCCATCCCAACCTTTGGATTTAGCATACTTGGTATTTCAAAAATGCCCATACCACCCATAATCCAAAGTTTAGTACCAAATAATCCAAGCAAACCACCAGACACTGAAGCAGCAATACAACTTAAGATAAATGGACGTTTTCTTGGAAGACTCAGACCATAAATAGCAGGTTCTGTCACTCCAAAAATCCCAGAAATTACTGCCGGAATTCCAATAGCTCGAGTCTTTGCATTTTTAGTCTGTAACGTCATTGCAAGCACGACTCCCGTTTGTGCAAAAGAAGCAGCACTTACTAACGCAACAATTGGATCGAATCCTTTTGAAGCTATATTTGCCATTGCAATTGCAACAAATCCCCAATGCAAACCAAACATAACAAATACTTGCCAAAAGGCTCCCATAATCAAGCCAGCAAACACTGGACTAAAATTATACACACCAACAACTACATCTGAAATTCCTGTACTTAACCATGTTGAAATTGGTCCAATCACAAGAAATGTAACTGGCACTGTAATCAATAAAACAACAAATGGAACTAAAAACGTTCGCACAACACCAGGAATTATTTTTTTTGCAGACTTTTGTACATATGACGCAAACCAGATAGCTAACACAATTGGAATTACTGAAGAAGTATAGCTCATCATGATTACCGGAATATGTAAAAATGTTGTATGAATAGTAGATTGAAAGAATGTACCTTTAAAAAGGGTAAACAAATTAGTTGAACTACTATTAAGAGCTACGATGCTTGGATAGCAAAGAACAGCGCCAATTGCTAAACCAACAAATTGATCAACTTTAAACTTTTTGGCGGCCGTTAATCCTAAAATGATTGGCAAAAAGTAAAAGAAAGCATCACCAATCGCATACATAATCGTGTAAGTACCGGATTTATCTGATAGCCAACCGAAAGCTACAAACATGGCCGCAAAACCTTTAATCATTCCGGCTGATGCCAAAACACCCAAAATCGGTGCAAAAATTCCAGAAACTAGATCAATAAATTTATCCAATGGACTCAACTTTTTTGTGTCTTCATAATCATCTGGCACTTCACCGCCATCCGGAAATCCACCAACTTTAATTAATGAATCATATACATCTGCGACTTCGTTTCCAATAACTACTTGATACTGACCGCCTGATTGTACTACAGTAATGATTCCGTCTGTATTCTCTAATTTATCAGTATCGGCCTTTTTTTCATTTTTCAACTTAAAACGCAAACGTGTTGTACAGTGAACGACGCTGTTAACATTTTTTTTACCACCAACGCCATCAATAATTTTTTGACTTAATGCATCATATGACATAATTTTTCCTCCTCGTATTATTTACATATCAGGTTCCTACTTTTAAGTAATATGAAGTGACCCCCTAAGTTGTC
>NZ_JQBY01000027.1 GCF_001437405.1 Pediococcus ethanolidurans
CTTGATACCTCTTACTTTAGGATGTTTGACAGAGACCCAGAATAGCCGCTAACTCGCAGCCATCTGAATCTTTGCGTGATCTATTTTTCTACGTAAACACCCTTCCAGTTCCAAGGAACACCGGCAGTGTTATAAATGTAGCCTTTAACTTTTGTATTGATTAATTGTGGAACCACACCATTATATAATGGCGCATTTCCTTGTTGATTCATCAAAATCTTTTCAGCTTTGACCATATCTTCCCAACGTTTCTGCGTATTATTTGCATCCGCGTTGTTTGCCTTGTCAATTAACTTATCGTACTCTTTGTTGCCCCACTTACCATTGTTGAAACTGTTATCGGAAGTGAACAAACCTAAATCAGAGATTGGATCGGAAAAGTCAGCTCCCCAAAGTGTGATAACCAATTGGAATTGTCCCTTAGCTGAACGAGCCAAACGTGTTTTGTAAGGAATCGTTTGAACATTGATCTTCAAGCCCGGTAATTTTTCCAACTGTGATTGTAAGAATTCGGCAGTTTTCTTGCCGGCATCGGTATCATCAGCCATCAGGGTGTAAGTTACACTCTTTTTACCTTCTGCTTTTAATCCCTTTGCCCAAAGTTTCTTGGCTTTTGTCAGGTCATAGTTCACACCAGTACCAGTGTAAGCCTCTTTGGCAAAGTCTTCACCAGTCTTAGGATTGCTTGCTAAACCATCAGTAACGAAGCCCTTTGGTACTGTTGATCCATCTGCCAAAACATTATTAACCAGTTGTTTGCGGTTAATTGCTAACGACATTGCTTGACGAATATCTAAGTTTTGGAAAGCTTTGATCTTCTTGTAGTTGTATTCAAGATAAGCATTTCGCGCTTCACGACCTAAGAAGAAGGACTTGCTGCTCTTCATATTTGCCACTTGTGTTCCGGATAAAATAGTTTGGTCCACTTGTTTGCCTTGGAAAAGGTTCAATCCAGTTTGCGTATCTTTAACAACTTGATCGTTTAATTTGTCTAAATAAACGTGTTTTTTATCCCAGTAATTTTTATTCTTAACTAATGACCATTTATTATTGGTTCCTGTCCATCCCTGTAAGGTAAATGGACCATTGTAAACTTGATATTTACTTTGCGTTGCGTATTTGTCACCGTATTTCTCCACTACTTTTTGATTTTGAGGGAAGAAACTTGGGAAGCCCATTAACAACTTGAAGTATGGAATGGCTTTTTCGAGGGTAACCGTTAATTTATAGTTGCCATCAGCTTTAATTCCTAAGCTGCTAACTGGTTTCTTGCCAGCTTGGATCTGGTCGGCATTCTTAATACCGCTGTACAAGTATGCATATTGGGAACCAGTTTTCGGATTATTGATGCGTTGCCAAGAATAAACAAAATCTTTGGCTGTTACCTTGTCACCATTACTCCACTTCGCATTTTTACGAAGGGTAAAAGTATACGTTTTACCATCTTTGGATACTTTGGTCTTGGTGGCAATACCCGGAAGAATTTTATTGTTTTTACCCAAACGATATAAGCCTTCATTGGTATTGTTCATCACATTAAAACTAATCTGATCAGTTGCAATTGATGGATCAATTGAAGGTAATTCTGATTTTTCTGTCCAATTGACAACCTGTTTTGCAGCTAAATTACTCTTATCTACGCCATTACTACTTGATGAAGATGACTTACCGTTACCACATGCAGCTAATAACAGCAGGGGAAGTGCAACTAATAAAGTTACCGAGCCTTTTTTGAATTTCATCTACGAAACAACTCCTCTATATTTTGATTCTGATTATGAGAAACCGTCTAACCAGAATTTAATGTTAAATATAGCGTATGGTTGCATTCTTGTCAATACAAAAGTTAAACGAATATTAAAAAATGCTATAAAAGTGTGAATTTTATGAGTAATATTAAAATTATCAAAAAAAAGATTCGTAATGAACTGTTGTTTCAGTCATCACGAATCTTTAATTTTGATCTAATTACCAATTATTTGGTTACGTACATACCCTTCCAGTTCCATGGCACACCGGCTGTATTGTAAACATAACCTTTTACTTTAGTGTTGATCAGTTGTGGTGCGACACCATTGTAAAGTGGTGCATTGGCTTGTTGACTCATCAAAAGCTTTTCAGCCTTGACCATGTCTTCCCAACGCTTTTCAGTGTTGTTAGCATCACCATTATTAGCTGCATCAATCAACTTGTCGTATTCTTTGTTACCCCATTTGCCATTATTAAAACTGTTTGTTGAAGTAAACAAACCTAAATCAGAAATTGGATCGGAGAAATCAGCTCCCCAAAGCGTCACAACCAATTGGAATTGTCCCTTTGCAGAACGCGCCAAACGTGTCTTATAAGGGATGTTTTCAACGTTGATCTTCAATCCTGGTAATTTTTCGAGTTGTGTTTGTAAGAACTCAGTAGTCTTCTTACCCACATCCGTATCATCAGACATCAAATTATAAGTAACACTCTTCTTGCCTTCTTGTTTCAAACCTTTGGCCCATAACTTTTTAGCTTCTTTTAAGTTATAGGTAACACCAGTTCCGCCGTTGTAAGCTTCCTTAGCGAAATCCTCACCCGTCTTCGGATTGCTTGCCAAACCATCGGTAACGAAACCTTTTGGTGTGGTTGAACCATCTGCCAAGACTTTAGTTACTAACTGCTTACGATTAATTGCTAACGACATTGCTTGACGAATATTCAAGTTTCGGAAAGCTTTAATCTTTTTGTAGTTGTATTCAAGATAGGCATTTCGTGCTTCACGGCCTAAGAAGAAGGATTTACTGTTCTTCAAGTTAGCTACCTGTGTTCCGGAAATGGCAGTTTGATCGACTTGTTTGCCTTGGAACTGATTCAAGCCCGTCTCAGTATCCTTCACAACTTGATCATTAATCTTGGTTAAGGTCACATGTTTTTTATCCCAGTACTTTTTGTTCTTTACTAAACTCCACTTATTGTTAGTACCCGTCCATCCTTGTAAGGTAAATGGACCATTGTAAACTTGGTACTTACTCTGCGTTGCATACTTACTTCCGTACTTCTGAGCCACTTTTTGATCCTGTGGGAAGAAGCTTGGAAAGCCCATTAACAACTTAAAGTATGGGATTGCCTTATCCAATTTCACAGTCAGTTTATATTTACCAGTAGCTTTAATTCCTAAAGTTGAAACTGATTTTTTGCCCGCTTGGATTTGATCCGCATTTTTAATTCCGCTGTACAGGTATGCATATTGTGAACCTGTCTTGGGATTGTTAATTCGTTGCCACGAATAAACGAAATCTTGGGCGGTTACTGAATCACCGTTGCTCCATTTGGCATTTTTACGTAAAGTAAACTTGTAAGTCTTGCCGTCTTTTGAAACAGTGGTCTTAGTTGCCATCCCGGGTTCAATTTTATTATTCTTGCCTAATCGATATAACCCTTCATTGGTGTTATTTAAGAGGTTAAAACTAATCTCATCAGTTGCTAACGATGGATCAATTGAGGGTAACTCTGAAGATTCTGTCCAATTAACCACCTGTTTAGCTGCCAAATTGCCCTTGCTGCTCGATGCAGAACTCCCATTACCACATGCAGCCAGTAGTAACAGTGGAACGACGGCCAAAATCGTTGCTGTTTGCTTCTTAATTTTCATTACTTGTACAACTCCCTTGCCTTCTTACATTTAATTATGAGAAAGCATCTAATCATAATTTAATCTAAATGTAGTTCCGTTTAGGCGCTGTGTCAACCCAAAATTAAATAAAAATGTGAATTATATTAAAGCAGCGTAAAAAAGAAGGAATTTGCTTGACTAGCAGATCCCTTCTTTCGAAAATCAATATTCTATTTATCTCAATAATGCATTATGCTTCAATCTTTTTAGCTTCAGCAAAACGAACAATTACTCGTCCATGTAAATCGTGTAATTCTTCGCTGCGAGCCTTAGCCACCGTATCAGGATCGATATCAATCAAGATGGAGTTTTCATAAACTTTTCCAACTTGTCCGTCAAATCCAGTTGGTAACAAAGCAGTTTTTTTAACGTGTACTTTATCGCCAACATCAAAAGGCTTCTTGACTGGTTCTTCTTCATTTTTTTCCATTATTAGCATCCTTTCGTGGGTATCCTCAAAAACTTAATTTATGTTTCAAAGCTTACTCCTGTCTCAGAAAATCTTTCCAATTACTGCGCTATGTTATCACAGATTACCAACTTCGAAAATACTTTCATCACAGTGCTCCTACTATTATAAAGATTTTAACCCAAATGGTAAAGCCAGACGCTAGAATTTCTTTTGTCCATTCATTAATTTAATCGTTTTACGCCATGATAAACTATGACGTTCATTTTTATTAAGCTTCTTGTAATATAGTTGTGCTTCAGGGCCTTGACCCCACATTGCCAATGCCTTGTAGTTGCGACCATTCTTTCCTTTAACCGTAACTAATTTGAAGAAAAAGCCAAATCCCCATCGTTTATCAGAAAGTGAATAGCTGCCCTTATAGTAAGGTTTGAACACCATATACTTACCGTATGTCTTTTCCATAACGGTATGATTCAAACCAACCATTGACGTCTTTTTAACGTTCAATCCTGTTCGTTTAGTTAAGTACCATTTACCTCGCATTGCGACTGGTACGGAAGTTCGGGAAGCGGCCTGAGTTTCCGTACTATTCGTTAACATAAACATCCCCATTGCTAATCCAACAACCAATAAAAAGCGCATTACTTTTTTCATCAAAACCGCCTCCAAATGTTACATTAATATTACAATTTATTTACAAGTTCATCATATAGCTTTCTGAATTCGAATGCAATCTTTTTTTGAAAAAGTTTAAAGAAGTACAAAGATGTTTAGAAAAAGTTAACTAAAACCCTTATGCTTAAAGGTTTTATTCTAGTTAAATATGCGATACAATTAAAACATTAATCAATTTGGGAGGTGGTTCAATGACAATACTTCAATATTTACCGTTTGTAATAATTTCATTACTAGTTGCCGTCTACAACATCAAAAAAATGCGTGTAAATCCATCACCATTTTCAATTTTAGTAAGAACCACCTTCATCATCTATGTTATTAGTGTTTTTTACTTAATTTTCACGCCTGGTACTTATTCATTCAGTATGAATGCTGTTTTTCAAACCATTCATGTAGGTTACGCAAAAGTAGTTGCAATTCCCTACCGTGATTACAGTATGCAGGCCATCCTGAATGTAATCATGACCATTCCAGCTGGTGTCTATCTATATATCTTTGGTTTTAGAGATCGACCAGTTTTATTTGAGGTTTTGTTCATCGCTTTGGGCATTGCCGTATTCAATGAAGGCGGTCAGTTTGTCTTAGATCAACTTGTTCACATCAATCGAACTGTAGATATCATGGATGTCATTCATAACGGGTTAGGAGTTGTCCTTGGTTTCTATCTAATGACCCCGTTCAATTTATTTATACGCAGTGAAGAAAAAAGCCTTCAGAATGGAAAATTCTGAGGACTTTTTAAGTCTGGTATTTGAATAGAACAATATAATTATAAAAATCAGTTATGCATTAAGCTTTAACTATTCATCTAGAGAATTTTTCGCTTTAAAAATCATAAATCGCACCACATGATACGTTATCTATGAGCGTATAAAGATAGCAGCAAATAAGCCAAGACGCTTATTATCCATTGTTTCATTGGTTAATAAGCGTCTTATTTAATTGTGTTAAAAATCAATAACACATATTCAGCATTCACTTTTTAGTCTTTAATAAATCCAAGAACCTCTAATTTCCAGCATTCACATTATCACTCTCCACACTACTATTCGAAGTAGAGCTAGAAGAAACGTTCAATGCAATATTACCGGTTTTAGCATGTGCCAAACCAAGGTTAGAACGGTTAAAGTTTGTGACTCGTTGTAACTCACTCTTTGCCATAATCTCCATACTTTGACCATTAACAGTCTCACCAGTCCCCTGAAGATGGGTTTGTGAAACCGTCTTTTTTGCTCCACGATAATTTTGTGCTAACGCGGATAAATCACTAAATGTCAAATCAGTTTTCATTGAAGCTGAAATAGAATCTAAGAAGTCCTTATTTAGTAAGGCTGAAATCGAACCGGACTTGCTCATAATCGCCATGATAACTTCTCGTTGCCGTGTCTGTCGACCATAATCACCTTTAGGATCATCATAACGCATTCTTGAGTATGCCAAGGCCTTCTTTCCATTCATGTGAACAGACTGACCCTTAGTGAACTTATAACCCTCGTAACTAAAACTCAGAGTCGGTGTTAGTGTCACACCACCAACTTCATTAACAACCTTCTCCATGCCACCCATATTCATTAATGCATAGAAATCAACAGGTACATTTAACATTTCTTGCACCGTTTTGATTGATGTACCAGCACTACCAAATGCATATGCTGCATTGATCTTCGAAGGTGATTCACTCTCATAACCTGGGATTGTAACACCTGTATCACGAGGAATACTTGTAATGGTTGTTTTGTTCGTTTTTGGGTTTAACGTAACAAGCATCATTGTATCTGTTCGGCCTTTATAAGAACGACCTAGCGCTCCTGTATCGGTTCCCATAATTAAAATTGAAATTGGGCTCTTACTTTGAATCTCTGAATTGGCGTTTCGATACTTCTTGATACCCGCACTTTGGTATGTATTGTCTACTGCATGCTTCAAGTTATAATACTTACGAGCCGCATAAGCACCCACTGAAACCAAAAGAATCAAAATAATTGTCAAAATTATGTTTCTTACCGTATGTTTTTTTCGTATATGTTCATGTCTCATGAGACGCCTCCTGAAATTAACTACCGCTATTGTACGTCATTGTTCCAATGAATTCATTAAAAATGAACAATCTTAATCTCTTCTAAAAGTCAGTACAAATAATAAGTCTACCAATAATATCTTTAATTTAGTTTACGAATACTTTTTGCTGGCGTTCCAACGTACAACTCATTTGCATGCGTATTTTTCAAAACCGTCGAATTAGCTGCAATAACACACCCCTCACCAATCACAACACCAGGCATTATGGTAACGTTCATTCCAATCCAAGCTCCATTGCCAATGATAATTGGTCTTTCAATATGTTCGCCAGCACGTTGTCGACTACTGCCAATTTTATGATCTACACAAACCATTTTCACTTTTGGTCCGATAAAAACATTATCTCCAATAGTGATTTTTGCATTAGTATAATTATGACTATAAACAAATAAATCTTTATTAATAAAACTATTTTTTCCAATCGAGAAATTAAGAGTATCAACATAATCTGGTGTTCTAAAAAATGAATTAACTCCAATTTTTATTCCCAGAATTTTTGCAACAAACAGTATAAAATTATCAGGAGTTTTGTTAAAAAAGTGCCTTAAAAAAAGTAACTTGAATCTATTCAAAACTTTTCACCTCCACAATATAAATTCATTTATAGCATCACAGATTAAAAGCGTTTTTTTACCCCTTCAATAGTCTATTACTTTTAAAAATTAAGTAATAAATTGATCTTGCGGTTGTTATAAAAAATCATCAACACCAAGTTATTTGTTCTTTATAAACCTCTTTATGGTAACAATAAATGGTGCATGTAATAAAAAAGTCACCAAAAAATAAATCAATATTCCAGTAATAATTTGTAATATTAAATTAACTATTGACATATTCATAATACTATTGAAATATCTAACTATTACAAACATTAGAAATCCAGCAATTAAGTATTTCCAAAATCCGTTAAACATCTTAGCAAAATTTACTTGTTTGCGAATAAAGAACATTTGTAGCCCAGTGGAAGTTATTTCTGAAGCAATTGTTGCAAAAGTCGCCCCCACCACTCCATAAGTATAAATAAGAGGTACATTTAACACTAAATTTACAATTGCGCTGACACTAACGGCTATAGTATATTTACTAACTTGATTAGTCGGAATTAAATATTGTGTTCCTATTAATGATCCCCAGCCAATTAGAAAAATCACTACGGATTCAATTGATATTAATTTTCCAGTGATTTCAAATTCTTGTCCCATAAACCAAGGTGCAAACTTTGGAGCAATACCTGCTAAGCCAAGGGTAAGCGGGACGGCTATAAAATTTGTAAAATCTCCTGAAACATATAAATACTGTTTCATCTTTGCAAACTCCTTATTTGCAAACACATTGGCCATCCTAGGTAACATTACAGTTCCTAACGAAGTAACCAATGCCAAAACAATTTTAACTATTCTATCTGAATAATCAAAATAACCAGCACTTCTGACACCTGAAATATTTCCTAACATAGTTTTATTCAAAACTAAATAAATTTGAATAGCTATTTGTGGAATAAATAATGATATTGAAGGCCTTAAATGTATCAAAATATGAAATTTTCTAAAATTAGGTCTCACTACCTTTTTCCTCAAATAACCCCAGAGGGAAAGATTACCAAATAATGTAGATAAACTCAAAATTAGTATATATACCCCTAGGTCTGATGGATTTTTAACTAACGTAAAAATGAATAATAAGGATAAAAATTTCACTAAAAAATTTCTCATTACAGTATGTTTGAAATCTTCTAGCCCCATAAATAACCATGAGATATCTAACGCTGCCGCAATAATTTGAAACGATTGTCCCCAAAAATAAAACTTGAATTTATTGTTGAACGACAGAAACCATATGAATAGGATGTAAGCAATTGATATTGTAATTATTCTAAGAAATGTGATCTCCCAAAATGTTTGGCTTAATTTAAATTTATCATTCTTTTGGTATGCGATTTGTCTATTTCCATATGTACTAATCCCTATGCTGCCAAATAAAACAAAATATTGTATGATAGAATTTGTGTACGCGTTAATTCCTACCCCTTCACTTCCTAAAACTCTAGAAATGTACGGAGTAGTTACAAGTGGTACTAATAATACAAACAATTGATATGATGTATTGTAAACAAAATTTTTTATTACATTCATAAGGAGCTTCCTCTTCGTTATTAATTATTGATTGCAAGTTTTTTCACATATCATTTGTCGTTACTTTTTATTTACAAATATAAGTTCAGATTGACTTTAATAAATAAGTAGCATAAGCATTGAAATAGTTAAAAACACTCACAGCATATTCAATTTAATAATATATCTTACACTTACAGATGAACAGCGCATATTATTTGGATTTATTTTTTCCCACAATTAAGTATCTAAAACGTTAAAGAATTCAACATTATATAGATCATTACACTCATGTTTTTATCAAGTATTATTCTTTATTAATTATTAATCTGATATTGTTAGTACAGTTTACGTTTATAAAACAGGGTTTTAATTGCCATAAATACATATGATATTTTCTTTGTTGTTACAAGCACATGAAAACATAGATTAATTCTTGTGGCTTTTAAATTTTTTAATTCGTTATATGTCAAATGGCTCCTTTCAAAAAGATATCTTTCAACCATTACCTCTGTATAATCTTTGTTATAACTAATATTTTTACTTGAAGAAAGTGACTCTTTATTATTGTTAATTAAATATATAGAGCGCCTATCTACACCAACATTTTTAGCAAGTAATCCAATTTGCAAATTAAATAGAGAATCTTCAAACATCATTCTATTTTCATAATGCAATCTATTGTCAGAAATAAGTTTTCTTCTTATTAGTTTTGAATGTCCAATTCCAAATTGGGTTCGTAAATTCAATTCAGCATATTTTTTTTTTGCAAAAAAATCATTAACTAATTTAACATATTTTTTTCTATAATCATTTTGTTTTACAATTTCACTACTTAGTTTTGGTGGAAAATAAATCAAATCGTTTTTACTTATTGCGGAACTACTTATAATTTTTGAGAAGCCTGGCAGAAATTCATCATCTGAATCAGCAAAAAGTATCCATTCTTTACTTGCGTTGGTTAAGCCAACGTTTCTACTCAATCCAGCCCCAATATTTTGGGGATTTTCCACCCAAATCACCTGGTAATATCTTTTTTTAATCTGTTCCAATTGTTTTATATTTTTTTTACTGCAATCATCTACCACAATTACTTCATAACTTATCCCCTCTTTATATATCGATTTTAATAAATTCTCTAATCCAAAAGGATCTTCATAATGAGTAATAATTATTGAAACTTCTTTATACATCTTTAAATCCTCGAAATCATTTTTTTGATACCTATTCTTATATCTTGTATGGGAACGAATATTTTAAATTTAACCAAAATTAAACTAATAAAATATTTCCAACTAATATTTTTACTTTTACGTAAACTATAAAATTTTAACAATTGTTTTCGATTCTTAAATAATTCAGTATCATCTTTACCTCTTGTTTTACTATTTTCGTAAAAGGCTAACAGTAAAAAATACACATACATATTCCAATGCTTTTCTAGCATTCCTGGAAAATAATTTTTAAAGAAAACAGATATTTCATTTAATGAAGCTAAAATATCTGGACCAATTTTCGAATTATGTTGATTGGCAATTGAGTTATTTCTTTGTCTGTATAGATAAAAAACTGTTTCCATTTTGTATAGCGTGGTTGAAGCTGCAATTACCCTGTAACTAGTTGCCAAGTCTTCATAAAGTCTATTTCTAGGAAAAGTTATACCATTGTCAACATATATACTTTTTTTTGCAATAAAAGACCAAGAATAATTAGGAATTTTTCCTGTCAGTAGCTTATCCAGCATTTCGTTCCTGCTAATTTTAGCTTGTATTTCAACGGACTGAGCAGAAAAGTTCTTTGCATCAATTTTATAATTCTGTGGAATTGTTTTAAAACCAAATTTTAAAAAGTCCGGCTGTTTTTGATGTATAAATTTCATTATCTGGTTCAAAGAATTAGGAATTAAGACATCATCTGAATCGACAAAAAGAACGTATTCACCAACCGCCTGAAGCATCCCAGAGTTTCTTGCCTGACTTAATCCCATATTTTCCTGGCAAATTAATTTAATCTTATCATTATTACGAGCAAGTTCTTTACAAATTTTCCCAGATGAATCCGTAGATCCATCATCTACTACAATAATCTCGAAATTTTTATAATCTTGCTTTAGTACACTTTTTATGCAATCTTCGACATACTTTTCAACATTAAATACTGGAATAATAACCGAAAGTGCAATCTCGCCTTGTTTCATTAAAAAATCCTTTCATAAATCTTTGGCCTTTGATAATACTTTATTAATAATTACTTTATTTACTTTCTCATCAAATTTACGCGCAAACAATTTATTGGATGCTTCTATACTTATATAATCTTCCTGGCTTTTTAATATTTTAGGTGAATTTTTCTTTCCCCAAACAATATATCTTAAGTTACCACATTTCGGATCTGCACAATTCTTTTTAAACTTCGAATTAATTAATAAAGTTTGTACAAACATCTCATCAACTGCTTGTCCAGTTTTAAAAAGCATTTTTATAAACTCTTTTTTCTGAAAAATAAAATTTGCAAAGTCTTCTGTAATACTAAACCAATTTGATCCCTTGGCAATTTTTAATGAATTTGAAGAAATTCGGTTTACTCCAATCAATTTTTGTATTAAAACTAAGCATTTCTGTAACGCCCATAAAATTCCATGATGCTTACCAATACACTCTTGCAATAGATAAAAATACCGAATTCTCTTCATTGAACTTTCTTGATTAATTTCTTGAATTTCCACAAATTCTTCATTTTTTTCTCTTAAAAATTTATGAATTTTTTGATTTGATATAATTGGCAAATCCGATCCAGACAATAAATGAATATATTTATACTTAGTTTTATTATGAGTTGCCTTTCCCAACAAAAACAACTCGGTTCTAACCTGCGAATACCCTGCCCAGTTAACTTCTATTTCTTGAAAAAAGTGAATTTGATTTTTCTTAAAAAAAATCAAATTTTCATTTGTAGGAACCTTGGCTTTTTTGTCAAGATGTACAAAAATATCATTGCTTTCGTATAATAATGCATTGATTAGTTTGAAAAATTGTTCATCAATTTTACTTATCATTATTAAGAAAGCATGTTGATCGTCTTTCTTTTTCACTTTATTTAGCCTTCATTTTTATGAATTTCGCAATTCTTTCCGATGCTCTACCATCTTCAAAAATTCCGATTCTTGATTTGAATTTTTTAACATTTTCTTCATATTTACGCGTGTCAAATTTTTTTATTGACTTCAATAATTTTTCAAATAACGTATTATTTGAAAAAGGTAATTCTGAAAGCTTAAAATAAAATTTCCTTTCTTCACTGACATATGTCATCAAATCAGGAAAATACAAAAATACTTTTTTTTCATTCATCATTGCATCAAACATAAGCGATGAATAATCTGTAATAACTATTTCCGCTCTTATTATTAAATTTTGGACATCGTCGTAATCAGAAACACCAATAACATTTGGATTTTTTTCAATATAGCTACGTTCTTTACCTTTCACATTAGGGTGTAGTCGCAACATAACTTTCCAATTCCCACCAAATTTCTTTTCAATTTCTTCCAATAATTTTGTGAAATTTAACGAATAATCATAATCTTCAGTATTTCTGAAAGTTGGAGCGTATAATAATATTCTTGTGGAATCATGTAACATAAAATAATCATTTACATCTTTTATTACTGCAGAATTTACATTAAAAAAAGCATCAATTCGAGGAGTCCCGAACTCTAATATTCGAGCATTTTTCCCTAACCAGAAAGCACTTTTATATAATTCTGTTGTTCTTTTTGTTCCAGAAACCATATAGTCAATTGCATGACCATCTCTTATGGCTTCTTTAACATATTCGTATGGTAACGAACTTTCAGTGTCTCCTTCAATATATTTTAGACTAATGAAACCATGCCATGTCTGTAAATATATTTGACGTCGCTTTTTTGGAGGAAAATATTTCTTTCTAAAATCGTCAATCCATATCTTTGCTGTTGCTAACTCAATAAGTGACTGTAACGAATTGTACTTTACAACTCTGACAGATGGAGGATAGCACTTTTTTTTCTCTGTATTTTTAGCCAACCAAACAATATCAAAAGTTTCTCCGTACAACTCTATCAACTTATCTACTATATATTTACAATTTCCCGAATAGTCATTGCCACGGAAAGAATCCACTACAATCTTATTTTTTCTTATTGGAAATATGAAGACTGGAAAAAAATGATCAATCAAAAATACAAGTATCTTTTTCATATAAAAATCCTTTCTAAGAAATAAAACGTAATTTAAAAAATCCCCATATTGGGCTCCCCAAAATGTTAGTTACAAATGTGCCTATATTTGTTTGTGACTGAAGAACATAAATTTGAACAATAAACATCAAAAGACAATAAAAGAATAACGAGAATAATAACATATTTTTAAACAATTTTTCTTTAAGCTTTAATATTTGCACAAATAATAAAGGTATAAAAAACAAGAAAACCATATAATATCTAAACCAAGTAGTCCCTGGTCTGAAAATTAGAAAAAAGACACCACAAAAAACACCAATTAAAAGGACATTCAATTCATTAGAAAAGAACGTTGAACTTGTTTTTTCTTCTTTATTGATAATAAATAAGACCAATGTAATAGTTATCAATAATAACATCACAAATGCAGAATATTTATTAACAGACTGAATACCACTACTGTCGGCTGCCGAAAACCATTCCCCAAGCTCAGTTCCTTCACCGCCTGACAAATACGAATTAGCTTTTGAAAGGAGCGTTTCAATTAACCCAAATTTAACAATTACGTAAGTACTTATTACAAGAAAAGACAAATTAAGCGCCATAAGCTTAAAATTGATATGTAATATAGAAAATAAGAAACCAATAAAAAATCGTAACACAATAACGGGAATTACCGCTATATGTACGGAAGCCCCAATCAAGTATAATAGCAGCACATACATATTACGTTTTTTTAAATACATATCTAAAAAAATAGCGAGAGATATTATTGAAACTGCTAAAATATTTCTAATGTTATTGACTAATGTTGAAAAGGGAGCAATTGTTATGAATATTAGTACCATCTTTAACACAATGCTTCTTCGCAAATTATTAATCATGGAATACCATTTAATAATGAAAAAGCCATTACCATATACCAAAAACATAGTAAAAAATGGCAAAACTTGATCAGTGTTAAACCTTGATGAAACAAAAAACAACATATCCTGAACAATAAAAAAAGGATTACTTAAAATGATTTGCTTCCAAAAAATACTTGAAGAAAAATTTCTATAATAATCCACATAATTTGTGAAGTATCTACTTAAATCAGTTCCAACATTGGGAACAAAGTAATACCCCATTACTGCAAAGAAAAGGCTTAAAGAAATTAATGAAATTATCCTAAATTTACTTGAATCAATAAAATCAAACAAAACTATTGGCAGGCCTACGAAGGGTACTAATAAAATTATGAATGGTAATATAATAAGCATGTGTTTCAACCTACAATTCTATTTTTTGGTTTTTAACTATGTCTAACGATTTTATATACTACTGCCAACAATTTTTTTGGGAAAAATCTAGGTATAGCTCGCACAATACAATTGAACACAAACCTTGGAAACGATATGTATCCCATTTTAAAAATTTTCACTTGGAATTTCAGCTCTTTCTTCGCATACTGAATTCCACCTCTGCGACTATAAAAATTTTCATCAACACGGACCAACACCAAAGATTGGGATATGTTTTTAAAGACATATCCACCTTTTAGCATTTTTAACCATAAATAATAATCTTCAAAATACGGAACATCCTCATATCCACCAACAGATTCAACGATGTTTTTCTTAAAGGTCACACTCATATGATTCATAGGATTGCGAAACTTTGAAAGTTTCATAATTTTTGAGGAAGTTAACGGAACTCTCTTTTCAATATGACCACGATTACCTCCAAACTCTTGAACATTTGATCCAACTACACTTAATTTCCCATTATATTGAAAAACTTTCATAGTTTTTTCCATTCGATCTGGTAAATTAATATCATCACTGTCGAACCTTGCAACGTAATTGTTTGAACAATATTTTAATCCTTCGTTCAAAGACTTTCCTAATCCTTTGTTTACTTTATGATTGATTATTTTGAACGAAATATGTAATTTTTCGCATGCCCTTTGAAACTCAATTAAAACCTTTTTTAATTTTTCATTAAAGGTACCATCTTCAATTACAACCATTTCACTTGGCAATAGTTTTTGTTTAATAATGCTTTCGAGACTTATCTTAAGATTTTTAGGTTTCTCTTTAAAGTATATCGACATAAGTCCTGTATATATTAATACTTGTTCGTTCTCCAAGGCAAATTGTGACATGAAACAATATGACCTACTTTCTATCTTGCTCCGTCTCCCGTTAGCACCACTCGAACGGTGGCAAACACAATTTTTAAATCAGTAGTGAAACTTATATGTTTAATATAATATAAATCATTAATTAGCTTTTTTTGAGGATCGTCATCATAACCTCCGTGAACCTGCGCATAGCCACTCAAACCTGGTCTAACTATTAATCTTTGTTCAAAGCCCTCGACCTCTTCACTAAACTGTTGCGTAAAATTCGGCCTTTCTGGTCTTGGTCCGATCAAACTCATATCTCCCTTAATAACCGACCACAATTGTGGTAGTTCATCTATACGCGTTCTCCGCATAAAATGCCCAACTCTAGTGATTCGTGAATCGTTTTTTTTTGCCCATACTGCTCCGGATTTACTTTCAGCATCAGAATACATGGATCTTAACTTAGTTACCATAATTGTTTTTCCCATTATTCCAACTCTTTTTTGCCGATAAAAACTTTTACCAGGTGTTTCCAACTTAAGCAACATCATAAATATTAATATCAGAAGTGAACCGGGTATTAATAATAAAAAAGAAAAAATAACATCAAACATTCTTTTAACTGGTAGGTAACTATTTTGCAATGGTTGATTCAGTTTATCAACAAAATTTTCTTGTGTTATACTATTTACATTTTTTTCCAAATGTTCTTCCATGATATCGCCCCTATTAATTTAACGATTTCCAATACAACCTTAATCCAGTTTCTATATCAAATTTTGGATTATATCCCAACAGTTCGATCTTATCGATATTTGCATATGAATTTTTTATGTCACCCAAGCGTTCTGGTCGCACGATCATTTTTAATTGTGTATTTGAGATACTTTCATATGTTTTTATTACCTGTAGAAGGCTGACAAACTGCCCCGAACCGACATTAAAAACCTGTTGTGTAACTTTATTTTGCTTAGTCAGCAATATTAAGGCTTGAATTACATCTTTAATAAAAACAAAATCACGTGTTTGTTTACCATCACCGAATAATGTGAATGCCGATCGATGTTTAATTGCTTGTGAAATGAGTGATAACACTCCTGAATATGGTGATTGTGGATTTTGTCTAGGTCCATACACATTGAAAAATCTGACAGCAACGGTTGGCAATCCATACAATCTTCCATAGTCTATTACAAAACGTTCAGTAGCAAACTTATCAATTGCGTATGGTGTCAATGGATCAACCGGAGAATCTTCTTTTTTCGGTAGTTGTAAATTACTTCCGTAAATAGCGGCCGAAGACGTAAACAATATCTTTTTTACATTTAACTTATGTTTCCTTATCGTTTCTAATATAAATATATTGGCATCCTGATTAATTTTATGTGTTTCATATGGTCGTGCAACTGAATCAGCGACACTGGCAACAGCAGCTAATAAGTAAATATAATCAAACTCTTCATTTATTAATAATTTTTTCATAAATTCGTAATCAGTGATACTTTTTTGATAAAATTTAATTTGAGGAGATTTCTTTAGATTTTCTAAAATCCCCATCGAAAGATCATCAACTACTATAACTTCATCGCCATCCTCGACTAGTTCATCTGTCAAATTTGATCCAACAAAACCTGCACCACCCGTTACTAAAACTTTACTCACTATTCTTAATCCTCCAAAACTATATTCTCAAAAAAACCAAAACTTTTTATTTTTTCTATTATCTATATGATGTATCTCCCCCAAGATTACATCATCACCATTAATAATACTTTTTGCATTTTCTTTGTATATCTCAGCAAATCTATTACCCTTGCTTTTTTCAAGCTTTTCAAATGCTTGTACCATCTTGAAATTTCGACCTTCAAAATTATGGGCATCAGAAGCAAATACAAACCCCAATCCAGCATCAACAATTTGTTCGGTAAAATGTTGCACATGTTCTCCGAATACGCCAACATAGCTACTGGCCGTTAATTGGGTTAAACAACCTTGTGCCACAAACTCATAAAGCTTACTTGGATCTTGCATAAAACCTTGATTTCGTTCAGGATGAACTAGTACTGGTGTTATTCCGCGAGCTTGTAAGGAAAACAGCATTTTATCAGTGTACTCCGGTACTTCGTTATGTGGCAACTCAAGTATCAAATAACGGTTACTCTCATCCGCAAACAAAATGTCATCACGCTCAATCGCCTGCATCAGCTCTCCCGTAATATGCACCTCTTGACCAGGAAAAACAGTTAAACGAATTTGATTTCGATCAAGTTCTTCTTGAAACTCTGTCGTTTTCGCAATGACATCCGCCTTATGGTTTAAGTAATCGCCATCCATATGATGAGGTGTCAACAACATGTGCGTAATTCCTTGTTCAACTGCAACTTTTGCCAATCCTAGTGACGTTTCCATATTTGGAGAACCATCATCTACTCCAGGAAGAATATGACAATGTAAATCAATCATCTTTATCATCTACTCCGTAATAACCACCATAATCGCCACCGTAATAACCACCATAGTATCCTGGTGACTTATCAGCTTTAAAGCGATTCATGATTGTTCCCAATAGTTTGGCATGGACTGTTTTTAATTGATCCACAGCATGCGTAACACTACCCTTTTCAGCTATCCCTTGAGGGACAACCAAAACAACACCATCTGCCTTATTAGCCAATAATTGCGCATCAGTTACCGTATTAATTGGTGGTGCATCAATAATGATCATATCAAATTCAGTTTGTAGTCGTTCTAACAGATTATTAATTCGATGTGAATTCAATATTTCTGCTGGGTTTGGTGGAACAGGTCCACTTGAAATCACACTAAGATTAGGTACATCTGTAGTTTGAATAATTTCTTCATATACTGCATTGTTTGTCAAATAACTAGATAAACCAGCCGCATTCAATACATGGAAAGTTCGATGAGCTGTCGGCCGTCTAAGATCGGCATCAATAATAACAACCTTTTGCTTTTGTTTGGCCCAAACTACAGCCAGGTTAGAACTAACTGTTGATTTACCTTCGGAAGGTTCCGAAGAAGTAATCACAATCGATTGTAACCGTTTGTCCACAGAAGAGAACTGAATATTGGTACGAATTGTTCGGAATTGTTCAGCCACAACTGAACTTGGGTCGGTCACTGTAATTAATCCGACTCCCCGTTTTAGACTTTCATTATCTAATTTACGTTTTTTTCTAAATAATGGCATTTTTTCACCTAAACCCTTCGTCGCATCTTATTTGTTCGCTCAGATCCGGCTGCTTGATCCCGAACTTGACGATCTATATCTTTTTGGCTAATTTCATTAACAATACCCAAGCTAGTTAACCCCAGATCATCGATTAAGAAACTTTCATCAGTAACGGTCTTATCGTTAAATTCGCTTAAAAAGGCTAAACCAATTCCCAAAATCAAACCCAATACAATACCTGCCAATAAATTCAATTTAATACGTGGAGATACTGGTTGATTATTTGTGACCGCTTTTGAAACAATCGTCACATTATTAATACTCATCATTTTGACAATACGTTTTTTAAAAATTGTAGCTGTTTTGTTTGCAACCGAAGCTGCAGTGTTTGGATTCGAGGAAGTAACATTTATTGTAAAAACTTGTGAGTTAGTTTCCGTAGCGACACTTACACTACTATCTGCTGACCCTGGTAAATTCTGTGTTTGCTTCTTCACTGTTGTTTGAACAACTGGGCTCGTAATAATATCTTTATATGTACTAATCATGGCAATATCAGCCTGAGTAGTCTGCAGCTGTGCTCCGGCCATACTAGCATCCAGTTTTCGATTAACTAAGATCTGAGTTCCCGCACTATATTTGGGTGTCATCACAAAGAAAGTCACCACTGCTGCTAATGCTGTAATGATAACTGTAGTTCCTAATATTAATTTAACGTGTTTACGTAGTGTCAATAAAATTTCACTAAAAGTCACTACATTACTACCTGTTTGATCCATAACTTCCTCCAACCTGTCTATTCAAACGCCTTATTATAAATAATTGGTGCCGTCTGGGTATTCTTAATTCCTGTTGGTACATAATTGGTTAACAAGAAAACACCGTTCTGCTTTTTGGTGTCAATTTGAATGCTGTCTTGATAACCGCCTAATTGTCCATGCACGGTAAACCCGGTATCACTCGGATAAACGCCACCGGAGAATTTTGAGTTATCAGTTTGTGTTAACTCTTTTACATTAGTTTTACTAATCAACTTACCACTTAATATATAGAAGTAACTGGTGGTCAGGTCCTTAACACTCATATACATCTGATACGGGCCAAGTTTCGTACTCTGTAGTTTAGTCATACCCGTTGTAGCCATTTTACCACCCGAATAACTATCTTCATAGGAGGTAGCCAGTTTACTACGTTGTGATTCATTTAAGGCAAAGCCACTATGTTTCAAATTTAGCCTATCCAACAAATGGGTTTTAACAAACTCTCTATATGGTTGACCACTAGCTTTTTGAATGATCCCAGCTAACAGCACATAATTGACAGATTGATAATCGTAACTTCCGGTTACCCTACTGCTGACAACATGTTGCTCATTCCATGAAAGTAAGGTTGGAAAACTTTCAGTCGCTTTAGCATCAGTAATTGTACTTAATCCAGAAGTCATATTCAGTAATTGGTCTACCGTAATATGTTTAGCGTGGTCTATTTTCGGATAATACTTACTTATTTTGTCGCTTAAGCTAAGTTTGCCATGCTCTTTCAAATACATCACTGATGCAGCTGTGATCAAGTCTTGTGCAGATCCAATTTGATACATCGTGGTTTCAGTGTTCTTAGCACCGCTTGGATACTTACTTTGCCCTCGCGATGTCACATAGCTTAATTTACCATTTCGAACAATCGCTGCAGAGCCAACCAAATTATTAGCTTTCAAAGCTGAATCAACCTTCTTGGCATTCGTATCGGTTTTGGCAGCTACCGGAACTGTATAAACAGCCTCAGTCAATTTATCATTTTTCAGATTATTACTTACAGATTTCTCAAAAAATCTTTCGTAATAACGATGTGCCATGCTATTTGTCTTGTACTTGGCCAATACAAAACACCCAACACTGAAAATTAATAGCACTGCAATAACTGAAAAAAACCAGAGTAAAAATTTTTTCATATAGATTGTCTCCGCTTTTAAATTTTACCACATTCAAGTTATACATTATCATTTTATTAGCATGCATGCAATGCCTATTTTATTCGTTTTCTAGTAATAAAGAAAAAGAAATCGTTATTTATATTTACCCGCAAACGATTTCCCGAAAAATATATTATTTTACTTTTTATACAAGTTTACCAACTTCTTGCATTCGGTACGCTGGATGGAAGACTGGGCCAAGGAACTTATTCAAATCAAAGCCATTTTGAATAGCGGCTGTATCGAACTTCTTTGCCAAATGAACCGCATCCGCGACACTCAAGCCATTGGCGAGGCCACCAACAACAGCGGCTGCAAATGTGCAACCAGCACCAGCATTGCGATCAGTGGCCTGTTTTTTAGAGGATAAGGTTTCAAATGTCTTACCATCGTAAAAGACATCCACAGCCTCAGCACTATCTAAGCCTTTGCCACCCTTAACCACGACATTTTTCGCACCGAGTTCATGAATTTTCTTAGCAGCCTGTTTCATTTCATCTAAATCATGCAATGTACCCATTCTAGATAAGACCCCGGCTTCAAACAAATTAGGGGTAGCTACATCTGCAAGTGGCATCAATAAATCACGAATTGCATTAGCTGCGTCTGGATTCAAGACATCAGTCTCGCCTTTACAAATCATCACGGGATCAATCACCACATTTTTTAAGTGATGATCCTTAATTGTATGGTAGGCAATTTCAACCGTTTCTTGATCGCCAAGCATCCCTGTCTTCATGGCATCTGGGTTGCCACCACTAAAGACAGTTGCCAGCTGATCCTTTAAAAGCTGTGGATCAACTTGATTGACGTGATGACTCCAGTCCTTAGGATCCATCGTCACAATACAAGTCAAAGCCACCATTCCATAGGTACCAAACTCTTCAAACGTCTTTAAATCTGCTTGCATCCCACCAGCGGCACTTGTATCACTGCCGGCAATTGTTAAAGTTTTTAATGGTGTTGTCATTTCTCTTACTTCCTATCATTCATAACGTTCAATATTTTTGTGTCGCATTCCCTTTTTCTTGGAATGCTTTTTACGATTAATTTTTTTCTTGGGCTTACCACCAACAAACGCTGCCTTTACTGGCTTGGACTTTCCTGTTGGTTTCGTGGTTGGTTTTTCCGTCGTAGTCGCTGCTACCTTATTAGCACTAGTTTCGACTTCTTTTGTTTCAGCAACCTCTTCAGTATTGACGGTAACTTCTGGTGCTTCATCGTCAGTTAATACTTCTCTTTGATCCGTTAACTTTCCGTGCAATAAAAACAATGGTTTGAAGGTGACTTCAGGGACTAGTTTACGTAAATCACGTAAATCGTGATCATCTCCCATATTCACAACCATTCCGGTGTTGCCCATTCGACCAGTTCTCCCGGTGCGATGCGTATATGCCGTCGCATCTTGCGGTAAATCGAAGTTAACTACGGCTGGTAAGTCGGCAATGTCCAATCCTCTTGCGGCCATTTCTGTGGTTAACAATAGTTTTGCATCACCCTTACGGAAAAGTCGCATTGCGGTGGCACGTTCCGTTTGCACCTGATGGCCCGCCAACTTCACACTGGAAACATGCTGGTGTTTTAATTCGGCAGCAACGTGTTCCAAAGTCGACACATGATTAAAGAACACCAAAGCTTGAAAATGTTTTAATTTAGCCAACCGGCGTAAATAGGTCACCTTTTTACTGGCAGCCACGCGGACCAGTCCATGAATCACTTCACCCTGTGTGTTATCTGTTTTACGGACGTCAAATTGTTCAACATCCACCCCAAAGGTTTCCGAAAGCTTTTCTGCGGTATTGGCTTGCGTTGCCGAGAAGAAGGCCAATTGGACATCCACTGGTGCACTCATCACGATTTCACGCACCTCATCCAACGTTTCGCCATTTAGTAATTCGTCGGCTTCATCCACCACAATGGTTTGCACATCTTTGAGTTTCAGACGACTTTCATGGATCAGTGACAGCATGCGCCCTGGCGTACCCACGACAACCTCAGGATGTTTCTTCAAACGTTCAATCTGCCGTTGCATATTTGCACCGCCGGTTAGTGAAGTAGCTTTGATGTGATTAACGGCTCCCCACTGACGAAAAACGTCCGTTGTTTGGACAGCTAGTTCCTGTGAAGGGGATAATACCAAAATTTGGGTGTTACCACCAGGAACCGTTTTTTCAAGTAATGGTATGGCAAACGCGAGCGTTTTACCAGATCCGGTTGGTGCCAGCCCAATTAATGAGCGATCTTCTTTTAATGGTTCATAAACAGCGGTTTGAATCGCTGTTTGGGTTTTAAAACCCTGTTGTTGAAAAAATTGTTCAAATTGCTTATCCATTTTTTATCCTTATCTGTTTACTTTTTATCATCCGGGAAAACGATTTTACCGGATTGACGTAAATTATACAATAGTTTGGCCACATTTTGACTTAAATCAAGCCATTTCCAATAATCTCGATCATTCTTTTCATTTTGCGGATCATTAATCACCCTGGCAAAGTCCGCAGCTTCACTAATCATCGGATTATCTGCCGGCTTTTCACTAATCAATGTTTCGTGACCCTCAGCATCATGGTAACTAACCGTTTCTAAATCAGCAGGATTACTCATCACAATTGTATCCTTCAGTCCATAAATTTCGGAAGGCAGATATGAATTACTGGTTTTCCCGATATTTAACGTGATGTCAAATTCTGGGTAACGCAGGATCGCCACGCCCTTGCCATCAACACGGGTCGGCGCAAGAGTTGGGTAATAAGCCACATCATCAGGCATGCCAAACCAGCCCACCGCATCATAGGCAACATACACCCCAAGATCTTGTAAGGCGCCTCCCGCAAATTTAAGAGTAAACACGTTCGGTTCTTGACCGGCTAACACAGCATCATAACGACTAGAATATTTCATGTAAGTTAACGTCGCACCTTGAATGCGACCTAATTTACTAATTTGGTTTTTAATGATTTTAAAATTCGGTTGATGAATTTGTCGGGCTGCCTCAAACAAGCGTGATTGTGGATGCTGTTCCAGTGTTTCACGCAAAATTTCCATTTGTTTGATATTAGCCACGATTGGTTTTTCAACAATCACGGCTTTGTCATTTTTAATTCCCAGCATTGCTTGTTCAAAATGTAAACTATTTGGAGACGCAATGTACACCGCATCAAGCGCATCGTTGGCAAAGAACTCATCTAAATTGTCAGAAAAAATAGTGGCACCATTAGGTTTCCCAAAATCTTTTGCTTTTTCAACTGTTCGTGAATACACAGCGGTTAATTTATATTCTCCGGTCGCGTGCGCCGCATCAATAAATTGTTGTGTGATCCAGTTAGTTCCAATAATTCCCAGTTTAATCATAGTCTACCCTCCAATTTTTATTTCTTCGTTTCCTATTTTATCAGTGTTTTCAGGGTAAGTATATTTAAAAGGGAGGCACTTCCTAAAAATCGTTAAAATTTAATTAAATTGACATGTTTTTACCCTTTATAAATGCTATTCTTAGGGTAGAAAAATTTACTGAAAGGATTTGAGGATGGTGAAACTTAAAAGCATTGGTTTGTTCGCAGTTTCGTTTCTAACGGGAATTATGACATCAAGAAAGCTCCGAGAAAATGATAAGCCTGAACAACCTGAGAATCCCTTATTTTTTGTGGGCACATGGAATTATCGGACAAATGATTCGAATCGTATTCACACAGTTGAAATTCGACCCAACTTTGATTTATTGCTCGATGACCACTTAATTAAAGCAAAAGTTGAGAATTGGGATAAGTACACCATCAGCTTTCTTGACAGTTACGGCTACCATATCCGAATCAAAGCAAACGATGATCGGCCAGTTTCCATTTACGACGAAACAGAGAATGCCACCTACCCTATTTTGAGAGGCAGTTACAAGGTCACAAAGTAAGCCTATGAATTTATCGACCTTAACTAAAGGTTGAAGGTATCAAAATTACTTCAATAGCTACTGTTAAACGACTTAACCTAAAAAGTAGGCTAACTGCCGTCCTGCGGCTCACTTGGTCTGGAACGGGGTGGGCACGATTTGAAGCCAAGAGGTACACTTGTCTTCAAACTCGGCCTTATCCTAAGCAATGAATTGCTAAGGATAGTTTCACCCCTGAGACCAATCGCCTCCGGACTAAGAACGTTTGACACTTCAATAATGCTCACAACACTGATATCATAACTTTTATATCGATGTGTAGATCGCAAGGGTTAGATTTAGTCTGGAAGCAAATGGGCTCAGTAGTGA
>NZ_JQBY01000028.1 GCF_001437405.1 Pediococcus ethanolidurans
CTAAACGCCTCAACGCAACTATTTAACTTTATCATCTGTTTTTGTAAAAGTCAACAACCAAATTCAACTTTTTAAAAACATTTGATTATCATTTTCAGAAGCAATGCCTCTCAAAAACGACCTTGAATATCATATCAAGTAATCCGGCTACGGTCAAGCCTAAATCTCTCAATTTTTTGAAGCCAGCCTTCAAAGCTCTTGTCTCCCTTGACATAGGGCTGTTTTTATTTTTTTGAGATAGATAGCAAAACCGCCCTTTCAAATGAAAGGACGGCTTATAAATTACCACTATACTTTTTTTACAACCGTTCGATTTAATTTGTCTGGTTTCGTCACCAACGCAAACATTCCACCAAACATACCAAAGTAATAAGTTAATAAACGCCAAATTAACATTGCAAGAACTAACTTACTATTACTGTGAATAAAACTGGAAAACAAGACATCAAAACTATATTCTGCGCCACCCGAACCACCAGGAATCGGAAAAATAGAGATTACCATCACAATCAAAACATGTAATGAAGTTACCATAATGATATTTATACCAGTATAGCCAAGCGACAACATAATATAGTATGGGACTAAGTAGTAAAACAACAACTGGAAAAAGGTCATTACAAAAACTTTAATCAGTAATTTCCACTGCGATTTAATTCGGACACTCTCCAAATAAAAAGTATCTACCTTTTCATCAAGTGAAACTTTCCACTTATCATAACGATCTTTCTTCACAAACCAACCAATTGGAATCATGATCCAACTAATTAATTTTTTTGTAAAACCATGCCAGTACATGACCAGCAACAAGCCAATGATAACTGCAAAGTGAATAAGAAAACCAAATACCACAAATAAAGACAAATAACTCATCTTTTCAGCAATATAGTTAAATCCAATCAACAAACTAAACATAAAGTTAATCACTATCATTGCTTGAAAAACCACAAATTTCATTAAAAGAACCGAACTTGCTCTACCTGCTTCAACGCCGCTTTGCATTAACGCCACTAACTGTGCCGGCTGTCCCCCTGATGAAAAAGGCGTAATTCCATTAAATAACTGTTCAATCAAAGGAATCCGAATTGCATCCCGGATGGAAAATCGATCCCCGTTACTGACAACAAACATTTTGGTAATCACAGCTTCAATCCCAAAATAAAGTAACATACAAATTACGGCAACCAATAACCACTGAACATGAATATGCACAATGTCATGCAACAATTGATTTAAATTGACATTTCGCAACGAAAAAGCAAAAATACCGACTCCTAAAGCCAGCATAATTACGAGTACAATTTTATTTCTCTTTGACATTGATTTAGCCCTCTCTTGCCTGACGCATATAAAAGCCATGCCAGATATTTGCTAAATGCGCTTCCGAGTACTGTTCTGATGCTTCATTGGATTTTTCACGAAGTTGCGCTAACGCAGCCGGATTTTTAGAAAGATACTCAATCTGTTTCTGCATATCCGCAACATCTTTTGCTGGATCGTAATAGCCTTCAATAATGGCATGATACAACTCTAAGTCACGAAGCAGAACCGGCGTCCCGCAGCTAAAAGCTTCTAACACCGACATCGGAAATAATTCATTATATGAGGGAAGCAAGAAAAGATTAGCAACGTTATAGTAATTTACTAACTTCTCCCGATCAACAATTCCAGTAAACTGCAAGTTTGCAGGCGGGTTGTCTACCACTTTTTTTAATTCTGTGTAACCATCTGTCATTCGACCAAAAGAAAAGCCTCCAGCCCAAATAAAAAGGATGTCTGGATTATCTTTTGCGAGTTTAATAAAGTCTTTAACGCCTTTTCGTTCTTGAACTTGGCCAATTCCCAAGATCACAAATTTATGTTCGTCAATATTCATTTGTGCTCGTAATTCTTTTTTCTCTGCCAAATTCATTTCATAAAATTCACTCTTATGCACAAAGTTAGGAATATAAGTTATCTTGTCTTCAGGAATTCCATAAGCCGTTAATTTAGGAATAAAGGTTGGATTAACTACCACAATATGATCCATCCGTTTATAGAACACAATTATATATTTATAAAAAATACCCCGAAACGGTTGTGGAATCTTTAGACTTCCGTCAATCGTCTCAGGCAAAAAATGGACATAACCAATCTTTCTACCTCTGCCTGGCATAAACGTCGACAAGTAGAACCGTGGGTCTATCGTATGATAATGACTAATTTCAGAGCGACTATATTTATTGATACTTATTTTAAATTCATCCGGGAAATGTGTCTTGAGCAATGAAACTAATTCTTCATATGCGCTACCTACACCTTGACCCTTAACTTTTGTTGCTGAAGAAAACATATTAATTCGCAAATCTTTTCCCCCTTAGTCAGAAAAGCTTGAAGACTCTTCTCGATCTGCATATAAAACTAGTGAATCTTTGTAGAAATCGACAACCTGTTTACCAAAATGATCCGCTGAAATATCATAAAGTTTGCGTTCCCGTGGTTCTGGATCCTCAAAACTAACTGGATGGGTTAAATAGTTTTCTGCAAAATGAATGAATTGTTTCTCAGTTTCAAAGGTAACACCCAAAGAAGGATCATCTAACAATTGATCTGTATATGGACTAGATTTAACAACCACTTTTAGTCCAGCCGCAAGTGCCTCAATATAGGTTAAACCTTGCGATTCTGAATCTGATGCAGAAACAAATAGATCTGCCATTTGATAATAGCGATAAACAATATCATTATTAATTTCACCGGTAAACCTAACATGATCGGTAATACCTAAGCTCTTTGTTTGTTGTTCCAAACTTTCTCGTGCCGGACCATCCCCAACAATTACCAATAAACTATCAGGAACCCTCTTTAAGATTTCGGGAAATGTTTTAATAACTTCTTGAATATTCTTTTCATATGCTAAACGGCTTAAAGAAAGCAAAATTTTCTTTTCTTTAGGAAAGCCGTACTTTTTTCGCCAATCAATTTCTTCGTGTTGTGCATAATGATTCACATTAACACCAGTTGGAATGACGCGAATTGGTGCCTTCACACCGTAACCATTCAAGGTTTTGATCACACGTTCACTTGGTGCAATAACCCCAGTCAAATGATAGCAAAAAGCGCGTGTTCCTTGTTTAACATGATAAGGTCGCAGCAAATGACCATTTGCCACATAATGTAAATAGTCTTCATACATTGTGTGATAAGTATGCACACAAGGAATTTTTAAATTTTTAGCAACAAATTTTCCAATCCAGCCTAAAGAAAACTCAGTCTGAGTATGAACAATATCTAAATTTAATTCTTTTGCAACTTGATAAGCCTTGAACAAACCGCTCACAGCTATTCTTCGATCTGTAAAAGAAACAAAAGGAATGCTTGGAAAACGGAAAATATTTCTCTCATACACATTTTTATCCACTTTGGGATCTGTTGTGGTAAAAATGTATACTTGATGCCCTTGTTTTTCGAGTTGCTCTCTCAGTGTTTTAATGGATGTTGCGACACCACTCACCTGCGGGTAATATGTATCTGTAAAAATTCCTATATTCACAAGTATCCTCCCCAAAAAACTATCTACTACTTAATCAAGTTTAATTATATTGGTTTCATACGCGTTATGCAAACAACTCTAATATTTAATCCTACTCTGACAAAAATTCAAGTAAAAGCTGATTAAATTTTTCTGATTGTTCTGCCATAACAATATGGCCACTTTCATTCACAACTTTAGTTCTTATCTTAGAATTTAATTTTTGAACTTCAAAACCAAAACGATAATCGAAATAAGGACTTTGTTTTCCAACTACCAACAGCATCGGAATTGATAACCGTCTTAACACATCACGCCAATCTTGAACTGCGTGATTAATTAAAAGCTCGTAATCCAGCCTGCTATCAAAAGGATGACTTTCCGTCACTTTTTTAACAAGGATAAAGGTGTCATCATCAATATGTTTAAATGTTGATGAGCCCAGTGGCTGTTGTAACCGTTGTTTGAAGTTTTGCCAATTTAGACCTTTAAAACCAAAATGCCAATCGTGATCATTAATCATTTTTGGTGATTGATCAACTACCACCACTCGCTTAATTTGGTTACTCGAATACAAAGACAAATAGGCATAAACAACCGCCCCGCCCATCGAGTTACCTACTAAGATTATCTCCGTTAGTTTTAGTAACAAACACAATTCATGCACATCTGCGGCTAATCGTGAAACACGTAACCCCCAATTGACATGTTGTGACACTCCCTGATTGCGGAAGTCCATGGTCACAACTCGATAATTATGCTGAATCAACGCTAATTTTTGTCGATGCCAAATTTCTTTTGATCCACCGAAACCAGTCAAAAAAACGATTACCGGACCCAATCCTTCATCTTCATAATTTATCTTTACTTCGTCACTTGTCTTAAAATACATTTTTTTACCTCATTATTTAATCGGTTTTAGTATAACAAAAAAATCTCCTCAGGATTCTATGATCCGAGGAGATTTATACAAATCTAAATTTTGTTACTTAATGGCATCGTTAACGAGTTTAATTACATCATCATTAGTTTCTGCTTCAGTAACAGCTTTTTCAGCTAATTTCTTCATTTCTTTAGTGTCAAGACGTTTCATCAATGAACGTGTCTTCAAAACTGAAGTTGCACTCATTGAGAATTCATCCAAACCAAGTCCCATTAAAATTGGAACAGCAGTCTGATCGCCGGCCATTTCACCACACATACCAGTCCACTTGCCCTCTTTATGAGAAGCATCAATTGTGTTTTTAATTAAACGCAACAAAGATGGATTGTATGGTTGATACAAGTATGAAACTTTTTCATTACCACGATCTGCAGCAAATGAATATTGAATCAAATCGTTTGTACCAATACTAAAGAAGTCAACATATTTTGCCAACTTATCAGCAATCATTGCAGCGGCAGGGATTTCCATCATCATACCAACTTGAATGCCGTCACCAATTTTAGTTCCAGCTTTAACCATCTTCTGTTTTTCATCTTCATAGATAGCTTTAGCCTTCTTAAATTCAGCTACAGTAGCAATCATTGGGAACATGATTGCCAATTTACCATAGGCAGAAGCCCGCAGCAATGCGCGTAACTGAGTTCGGAATAAATCAGTACGATCCAAACTAATACGAATAGCACGATAGCCTAAGAATGGGTTCATTTCTTCTGGAAGTGGTAGGTATGGCAATTGCTTGTCTCCACCAATATCCATCGTTCGAACGACAACTTGTTTGCCCTTCATGCCTTCAACAACTTTTTTATATGCTTCGAATTGGTCATCTTCGCTTGGAAGTTCACTTGCATCCATATACAAGAACTCTGAACGGAATAAGCCAACTGCTTCAGCACCATTATCAACAACACCCTTAATATCATCAGGGGTACCAATGTTAGCAGCTAAATCAAAATGGACGCCATCCTTCGACAATGTTTTTTCATCACGAAGTTTTTCCCATTCAGCTTTTTGAGCCAAAAAGTCTTTTTCCATTTTTTCATACTTAGCAACTTCATCAGCATCTGGATTGACAAGTGCAAGTCCATGCATCCCATCAATAATAACTGTGTCGCCAGCTTCAATATCAGTAGTTGCTTTTTCACTTCCAACAATTGCTGGAATTTCCAAAGTTCGTGACATAATTGCTGAATGAGATGTACGACCACCAATATCTGTAATGAATCCTTTAACATATTTACGATCCAACTGTGCAGTATCGCTTGGTGTCAAATCATGAGCAACAATCACTACTTCTGAGTCAATTAATGCTGGATTAGGCAACTTAACGCCGAGTAAATGACTCAAAACACGCTTAGTTACATCGCGGATATCACCCGCACGTTCTTGCATGTATTGATTATCAGTCATCGCTTCAAACGTTTCAATAAAGCCATCTGTTACATCTTTTAATGCTTGTTCAGCATTTACACTGTCATTTTTGATCTTGTCTTCAATATTACCAATCAATTCTGGATCTGAGAGAATCGTAATGTGAGCCTCAAAAACTTCGGCTTCTTCTTCACCAAGGCTTTTAGCAGCCTTACTTTTAATTAACTCTAGTTCTGCTTTAGATGCATCCAAAGCGTCATGGAGGCGTTTAATCTCAGCATCTGGATTATCAATTGTTTTCTTATCAAATGACAGATCAGGGTCGACAAGCATATATGCTTTCGCAATTGCAACGCCATCACTGGCTGCAATTCCCTTCAATTGTTTTGCCATTAGTCAGAAAGTCCTTCCTTTTTCATTGTATCTGCAAGTGCTTCAATAGCTTCTTTTTCATCGTCACCATCAGCGGATACTGTGACATCAGCATTTTGACCAACACCTAATGACATAACACCCATGATGGACTTCAAGTTAACTGATTTGTCTTTGTATGTTAATTTAACATCAGCATTGAATTTGCTGGCTGCCTGTACTAATAAAGTAGCTGGACGTGCGTGAATACCTGTTTCTGCAATAATATGAAAGTCTCGTGTTTCCATTATAAATCGATCTCCTTTAAAAATATAAGTTTTAGTAAGGGCTTTCTTTTTAAGTTATAAAACGAACATAGCATTCATCTTACTAACAATTAATCAGCCTTTCCCATTGATGATAGCAATTTCTCGAATTTTTTACAAGCCCTTTCACGAATAAAAGCAAAATTATTGCTCACCGTTTTCATTACTTTCAAAGTGATAAACTACTTTTCCATTCCGTTGGGCTGATCCAATAACTCGTTTCCGTTGATCATACTTCATATAGATAGGTTGAAATTCTGAAAATTCATCAGGTTCAACCGTCAGTTCCTTAATTGTCCCCTGTCTTAATTGTTCCAATAAATTAGAAAAATCTCGTGCCATTCAATCACCTACCTTTCAAAGTAAACCTAGTTTAATCGAAAAAAGATGAAAGTTCAAATATTGGCACTCTAGTCAGTAAAGTGCTAGGATAATTTTTGGACCTACAGAAGTGCCTTGCAAGTAGATTTAAAGACGAATTATTTTCAATACAAATTACTTGCAGATTTTTTTTGGCGCGTTATAATGTGGTCATGGTCAAAGTTGGTCAAACAATTTTTGATCTTGATTCTGTGAAAGGAGACAGCAAGATGTTATGTCAAAATTGTCATAAGAACGAAGCAACGATTCATCTGTACACTAACGTCAATGGACAACGGATGCAGATTGATCTTTGTCAAAATTGCTATCAACTTCTAAAACAACAAGAAGGAAATAACTTAGGAAACGGAGGTGCCGCAAACATGGCACAAGACCCATTTGGATTTGGAAATTTGGACGATATTTTCCGTGCAATGCAAAATGGAAATGTCGAAAATCCACAGGGATTAAATCAACAGGTTCCCCCTACCCAACCAAGCGGTCCCACTGGTAACAACGGTGGTAATCAGCGTAATGGTCAAGGTGGCCTTTTAGGTCAATATGGTCTTAACTTAACCGATTTGGCTAAAAAAGGAAAAATTGATCCTGTCATTGGTCGTGATTCAGAAATTTCAAGGGTTATTGAAATTTTAAATCGCCGAACCAAAAATAATCCCGTTTTAATTGGTGAGGCCGGTGTTGGTAAAACAGCTGTTGTTGAAGGCTTGGCTGAACGAATTGTCGCTGGAGATGTTCCACAAAAACTAATTAATAAACAAATTATTCGTTTGGACGTGGTTTCATTAGTTCAAGGAACTGGTATCCGTGGTCAATTTGAACAACGGATGCAGCAACTTATGAAAGAAGTCGAAAAGAACAAAGACGTCATTATCTTTATTGATGAAATTCACGAAATTGTTGGTGCTGGTAATGCTGAAGGCGGTATGGATGCTGGTAATGTTTTGAAGCCCGCTCTTGCCCGGGGCGATTTTCAGCTCGTCGGTGCAACCACTTTAAATGAATATCGTGATATTGAAAAGGATGCTGCTTTGGCTCGTCGTCTTCAACCAGTTCAGGTTGATGAACCAAGTGTTGAAGAGTCCATTCGAATTTTAAAAGGTATTCAAAAGAAGTACGAAGATTATCATCATGTTAAATACACAGATGACGCTATCGAGGCTGCCGCAAAACTTTCGAAACGCTACATTCAAGATCGTTTCTTACCTGATAAGGCAATCGATTTATTGGATGAAGCTGGATCTAAGAAAAACCTCACCATTAACACAGTGGATCCCAATACCATCCAACAAAAAATTGATAATGCTGAAAAGTACAAGCAGGATGCTTTAAAAGCTGAGGATTATGAGAAAGCAGCCTATTACCGTGATCAAGTTAACAAACTAGAAAAAACTAAATCTGGCGCAACTAATCAAGGGCAAGTACCAACTGTCACCGACAAAGATATGGAACAAATCATTGAAGAAAAAACTGATATTCCAGTTGGCGAATTACAAAAGCGTGAACAAGAACAATTGAAAAACCTCGGTGATGACTTACGAGCACATGTCATTGGTCAAAATGAGGCTGTCGAAAAAATTGCCCGAGCGATTCGTCGAAATCGAATTGGTTTAAACGGGACTGGTCGACCAATTGGCTCCTTCCTTTTTGTAGGCCCTACTGGTGTTGGTAAAACTGAGTTGGCCAAACAATTAGCTAATGAGCTCTTTGGCTCAGAAGATTCCATGATTCGGTTTGATATGAGTGAATACATGGAGCCACATTCAATTTCTAAATTGATTGGTTCGCCTCCTGGCTATGTTGGCTACGAGGAAGCAGGTCAACTAACTGAACAAGTTCGCCGTCACCCATATAGCTTGATCTTGCTTGATGAAATTGAAAAGGCTCATCCCGATGTCATGCACATGTTCCTTCAAATCCTTGATGATGGCCGTTTAACGGATTCTCAAGGACGAACGGTTAGTTTCAAGGACACAATTATCATTATGACTTCTAATGCAGGTAGTGGTGATGTTGAAGCAGATGTGGGCTTTGGTGCTGCATCTGAAGGTAAAACTCATTCCATCTTGGATAAACTGGGTAATTACTTTAAACCTGAATTCTTGAACCGTTTTGACGATATTGTTGAATTCAACTCCCTTACTAAGGAAAACTTAATGAAAATTGTTGACTTAATGATTGGTAATGTAAATCAAATGTTAGCCGTGCAAGGCTTACATGTTCATGTTACAGAACCAGTTGAAGAGAAATTAGTTGAGTTAGGTTACAATCCGAAGATGGGTGCGCGTCCATTACGTCGTGTTATTCAAGAACAGATTGAAGATCGCATTGCAGATTATTATCTAGATCATCCAGATGCTAAGAATCTTGTTGCTAAGATCGCTGACGGCAACATCACCTTAGCAGTTGAGAATGAAGCCGATGCAAAGGCTACCTCAACTTCTTCAAAAGCTTAATCACTATCTATAAAATAAATACTCGTATGAAATTGATTACGTTAAATCGTAATTCGTTTCACACGAGTATTTTTGTACATATTTTTATTTTGAAGAAGATGATGACGTTGAAGCAGAAGAGGATGAAGACGAACTGCTACTACTGCTTGAACTTTCATTTGCCAATTCGGGTGCATCTGTCTTATAAAGATCTAAGGTTGACTTACCCTTATTTTTCTTCAATAAACTAGTTGGTTCTTTGGATTGTGCTTCACTTAATTGTTTTAGGCCTGCTGATTTTTTATAGTTGTATTTAGACTTATCAACTGTTTTAAACCAGCTGTGTTTAGAAAAGCGTAACAAATCACCATTAATAACAGAATCAGATAATGACAATTCCTTATTAACATAGGCCTGAATTTTAGCAACTTCTTTTTTCTCTGTCGCCGTTTTATTCGTTATTTGCTGCCCGGTTTTAGTAAAGTACAAATCATTCCCATACTTCGTGTACTTCGGTGAAACAAAATCACCATCACGGAAGGAAACAATTTGATTACGATCCTTGGATAGTAAATCCTGACCAAATTGAATTGCCCCTGAATCATTGATTCCAAGCAAATTCATTAAAGTTGGCATTACATCGATTTCACCACCATAAGTATGATCAATTCCACCCTTTAAGCCGGGCATATGGATCATGAATGGTACTTTTTGGAACATTGCCAAATTGTAGTTATCAATTTGTTTTAATCCTAAAATTTTTGCAATTGCAGCCTTATGGTTATTAGAAATACCGTAATGATCACCGTATAAAACTAGCATGCTATTTTTTTCTAGACCAGATTTCTTCAAATAGCTAAGTAACTCACCAATTGATTGGTCCAAATAATGTGCCGTTTGAACATATGGGTCTACAGTTGGATCTCCAGTATCCCAAGCTTTAATTGAAGAGTCCTTTTTCGAAATTAGGTAAGGATAATGATTAGAAACCGTAATTAATTTGGCGTAGAAGGGCTGTGGTAACTGTTCAACGTACTTCATAGCATCTTTCAAGAAAATCTTATCCTTCATCCCATAGCCACTCACATAGCCTGGTTTGATTTTATAATATTCCTTACTGAAGAAGTACTCGTACCCAAACGATTTATACGCATTATCACGATTCCAGAAACTTGGCACATCGCCATGGAATGAAGCCGTAGTATACCCATTTTGATCTAAAATAGCCGGTGCGCCTTGGAAAGTGTTGCTAGTACCATCCATAACCATCGCAGAACCTTCAGCTAACCCAAATAATGAGTTTTCCAACATCATTTCTGCATCAGCTGTTTTACCCTGTCCTACCTGATTAAAGAAATTATCAAAGCTTAGCGTATCTTTTTCATGATACAGCTTGTTTAAGTTAGGCGTAATTTCTTGTCCGTCCCACTTTTTATCAATCACAAACTGCTGCAAGCTTTCCAAATGGATGACAAAAACATTTTTGCCTTTTGCAACACCCTTGTATTGAATGTTTGAAGAAACGTGATGTTCTTTCAAAAACTTTTCAATTGGTTTCAGCTGATTATCCGATGCTTTTGATTTCTGTTCACTATTTTGATACGTCTTAATGGCATCATAGGCTGTGTAAGTCTGTAAACCTAAATATTTCACAATATAATTATTATCAAATGTTCTGGTTAAAAGCCCTGAACGGTTACTATAAGCCATTCCTAGGTTCACTCCGAACACACCAATGGATAAAATAGTAGTTGCGAGTGCATAACGAAACTTAAACGGCGTACTATCAATTCTGATAAAGCGAATAAGTAATAAGAGAATCAAAAACGCAACATCCACGAAGACCAAGAAGTCAGTTCCTCGCATGATTCCCATTAAACTTTTTCCGAGGTTATCAGATGTAGAACCAGAACCTTTGATCAGATTAAAAGTAATAAAATCTGAAAACTCACGATAATACAAGATATTTGCAAACAACCAAGTTGAGAGGATAGCATCCATCAGGATCATCCACCAATAAGCCCAGCGTCCCCGAAAATACAAACCAATTCCAAAAAGAAATAAAGCCGTTGCAATTGGCGAAATAGCCAAAATTAGTTCTTGCATATTGCCTTGAACACCCAAACTAAATTTCATTTGGTAAGCCATATAGGATTTTATGCAAAATAAAATAACGGCGAACAAGAAAAATCCAAATCGAGTATTTAATCCCCGTCGGATCTTATGCCACGCTTGACTCATAGTTGAACCTCCATTACGCATCAACAGTTAAATTTGAACTTTAAAATCGTTCATATAAACTAAATAAGTATAACTGAAAATTAGTTTTTTTAATAGACCTTTACTCTGCATTTTAAGAGATTTTAGATAACTTTAAACTCCATTTAATCAAAATAGTTCACAAAAAAAGACCAATTCCAAGTTTTTAAAAATTGGAATTGCCCTCTTTATAATTGCTTAGATCATAGTTTAGCCGTTAACTTAATCTCTGGATACTTGCTCTTAAACCATCGCTCAGCAAACTCATTTTCAAATAAGAATAATGGGTTATCCATGCGATCCTTCACCAAAAGATTCCGTGAAGATGACATCTTTTCATCCAATTGTTCCGGATCAATCCAGCGGGCAATTTTCTTCCCCATTGGCTCCATCACAACTTCTGAATGATATTCGTTTAACATTCTAAATTGGAAAACCTCAAATTGTAATTGTCCAACCGCACCTAAAATATAATCACCCGTATTATAATTTGTGTATAATTGGACGGCGCCTTCTTGAACTAATTGTTGAATTCCTTTATGGAATGATTTTTGTTTCATGACATTTTTAGCTGCCACATGCACAAATAATTCTGGTGTAAATTGTGGTAGTTTCGCAAATTGAATGTCATGCTTGCCAGAATAAATAGTATCACCAATCTGAAAATTACCAGTATCATAAAGACCAACGATGTCCCCAGCTACCGCTTTTTCCACCGTATGTCGTGCATCCGCCATAAATTGGGTTGAATTCGATAGCCGAATGACCTTACCAGTTCGATGCAAAGTGACGTCCATCCCCCGATCAAATTCACCAGAGCAAATACGCACAAAGGCAATTCGATCACGATGATTAGGATTCATATTAGCCTGAATTTTAAAGATAAATCCAGAGAACTGAGCATCATCAGGAACAATTTTTTCTTCGGCTTGATCCACATGCGCTGCTGGTGCTGGCGCATACTTTAGATACGTATCTAAAAATGTTTTAACCCCAAAGTTTGCCAACGCCGATCCAAAGAAAACAGGAGTTAGTTCACCTGAAGCAATCTTGGCCTCATCAAATGAATTACCTGCTTCACTAAGAAGATCAATATCATCTTGGGCATCCTGATAGGCACTATCTTCAGTTAAGGAATACTCAGTTGAAAGTTTACCTTCTTTATCTAGCGGCAAATACTGATTTCCTTGATCATCTTTGCGATACAAAACTACACGGTTGTTATAACGATCATATAAGCCGCGCAACCCCTTGCCCATTCCGATTGGCCAATTCATAGGATAAGCATCAATTCCTAAAACTTCTTCCAACTCATTTACCAAATCTAACGGTTCACGACCGTCACGATCCAGTTTATTCATAAACGTAAAAATTGGAATACCACGCATTTTACAAATTTTGAATAGCTTTTTTGTTTGTGGTTCAATTCCCTTAGCAGAATCGATCACCATAACGGCTGAATCGACTGCCATTAGGGTTCGATACGTATCTTCAGAAAAATCCTCATGGCCTGGAGTATCCAAAATATTAATTCGTTTACCTTGATAATCGAACTGCATCACAGAGCTGGTAACTGAAATTCCACGCTTCTTTTCGATTTCCATCCAATCTGATTTCGCGTAATTGCCAGACTTACGGGCCTTAACTGTTCCGGCCTCACGTACGACTCCTCCAAACAGCAATAATTGTTCAGTGATTGTTGTTTTCCCTGCATCAGGGTGAGAAATAATGGCAAAGGTTCGCCGCTTTGCTACTGCCTGATCTAATTTTGTTTCGTTCATAAATACCTTCCTACTTCTTAATTGTGTTTATAATATAATCTACTACTTTTCGAGACGAGTCACCACTATTGATCGCACAAAAGCGGTCATAAAACTGCTGAAAACGTTCATTATTCGTCATATCTGCGTGTGTTAGCGCATTTTTCATTTCCGTAAACATGTCTGTTTCTGAATGCACAATTTTACCTGGAAGCTCGTGTTCATAATCTAAATAGAAGCCACGCAACTCATTTTTATACATTTCATAATCATATGGATAAAATAATATCGGCCGTTTTAAATAGGCATAATCAAAGAAAACAGAAGAATAATCGGTAATCAACAGGTCCGAAACTAAGTATAACTCACTAATATTAGGATAATCGGAAAGATTCAAAACGCAATCCTTAAAGTCAGAAACATCAATTTGGTTCGCAATTAAATAATGCATCCGCAAAATGAGAATTGTGTCCTTACCATATTGTTCCTGAAATTTTTGCAGACTAAATGGTAGTTTAAACGTGTACTTACCAGTTGTAATAAATGAATTATCTCGATAAGTTGGTGCATATAACACCACCTTTTTATCTTGAGGGATGCCCATTTTTTCTTTTAAAGCCTTAATTTGATCTGCAGTTGTATTAATCAATTCATCATTACGTGGATAACCAATTTTTAAAATTTGATTTTTATATCCAAAAGCAGATCGGAAAATATTAGTTGAATAATCATTCGGGCTAATTAAAGCATCCCACCGATTGGCCTCGCGAGTAAAGTTACGGTGATAGGACAAAGTATCTGTTCCCGGCATTGTCACTTGCTTAATATCTAATCCTAATTTTTTCAAGGGCGTTCCGTGCCAAGTTTGTAAGTAAAAGGTAAACTTGGACTTTTTAACCCATGATGGATAACGAGCATTGCTAACCCAGCTTTGTGCACGCCGCATAACAGACACCCATTCTACACTATTTCGAACGACATACTGCATGCCGTGTTCGCGACAAAAGCTTTTAAGTTCCGGATAAATTGACCAAATTAAATTATAACCTGGATAAAACTGTTTAAACACCTGATAAACGGCTAACGGACTGTCAGAAACCTGTCGTCCACCAAAACTTTCAAACACAATTGTTGGTTTTTGGTACGGCAGTCGTTGTCGCTTGAATAGTCGTTTGATAAAACGTAATTTTACTTTTGAAAGAATCATCTTTGCCAACGAAAGCGGTCGTTTTAATTGTGAATAGAATCGCTTTGTTAGGCGTTGAGTCGTACTTTCTGGGATGGGTAGGGAAACTATCAACATATTGTCGTAAGCCACATCTAAACAAACTAGACTGCCGTTAATATTTTTAACAAAATCACTATCTGGATCAAATTGTGTGGTTATTCCGACCCGTTGTTCCAAACTCTCGCCATTAAATTTATAACTAATCAATACTTTGTACTGTTTACCCACAATCAGTTCAGTAATTGGAATTTTAAATACAAATAAATCTGAATAGCGACTCAAATCCTTTGTAATTTGAATAATGCGCTTCTGGTCCGTTACATCTTGCACCGTCATCACAATATTTTGTAAGTGTGCTTCATTAATTTGTTTTGTTCCAAATAACAAAATTCCATCGGCTACATGCTGTACATTTTTCAATTCAAACAAGTCGGCATTAGTGCCATGATAGACCTCGATATTTACATAACCAGCAAAGTCTGTTTCAAATCTTTGAAATAGATTTAAACCCAGTTGCTTATTTGCAACAAACTCATTTTCAACCTGAACTGTTTCAAAGTGTTCATTTTCTTCCCACTGCAAATACAATTCCCAGTCAAAACGGAGCTGTCCGGGAAAACTACCTTCTAATTGTTCAGAAGGTAGCTTAAACTGCAGCATATTTCCATCAATTTCCACATGCTTGATCATAAAGCTTTCTAATGATTCCTCTTCAATAAAAAACATGCGCAAATTTTTGACTTGTTGTGTTAGATCGATCAACTCAATTTCGTAGTGCTGTTCCTTAGCTTCTGTTTGTACATTAGACAAGATTGCCCGCATAATACTACCTCCTCTCTTAATAATTAAAGGTCTTTACTGTTTCCAAATAGGGACTCAATGGCTCAACATCTTTCAAGTCCATAAACACACCCGTATCCTGGCCATTGTTGGTTAATTGCCGAATTTGTTCAGCATAAAATTCAAACACATTTTGATAAGGGCGCCACGTAACATAATCATGCACACTATATTGTGCATTCACAATTTCGATTTGAACCGTATTTCGTGGTGTGCCTTTAAATATTTCTTGATTGATGGTTGCCCCCCGTGTTGCAAACTCGCTGTCACTTGCAACTTTGAAACGATGGGACTGAGACGGTTTTACCACAAATTGATATAATTTTTGTTGATGATTATTTAACACTTCATACGTAACTGGTTGTCCTTCTTGAAAATGAACCACTTCACGAACCTTTTGTTGGTCATCAAAATAGTACTGTGCCAGTAATTTGCCATTATCAAAGCTTTTAAACAGATTTAGTTTATCGGCTCTAAAAGTCTGTTCACCAATAAGTGCATGATGATCAAAAAATCTCTCGACTGTCTTTTGTTCGGTTAAACGAAAACTTTTTTTCTGTAAGTGATTCGATTGAACAGCCTCCAAGCCCTGTAAATCTGTTGTAATTCCTTGCTGGTCTTGTAATAGCTCAAACCAATTAATAATCTGGGCTTTAAAATGACTATCATTTATTTTTTGAGTCAACTTCTCAGTTATTTTAGATGCCAAATGAAAATCTAGAATCATCACCAAAACGGTTACTTGAATTTGATTGTTTGTTAGTTTTTGTATTGTTTTTAAAAGGTACGGATTCTTAATCGAAACGGAATCCGTCACCAAGATTAAGGCTTTTTTCATCACAAATCCTCTTGTCATCTAAAATTCAATTTATTATCCATACTTTCAAAAATAGGACTAGATATAAGAAAAAACTGAGGAGAACCCCCAGTTTTTGTTTAATTGTTATTTTTTACTATCCTTTGCAAGACCCAAGTCACGCTTAATCTTTGTTGTTGAAATACCCTCAGTTCGTGGCAAGTAAACGACCTTACAATAGTCCTTTAAAAAGTCAAACTTACCTTTCCAGTCATCGCCCATGACAAAAATGTCAATGTCGCGTTCCTGAACATCCTTAATTTTTTGATCCCATCCAGTTTCTGGAATCACTTCATCCACGTAACGAATGGCTTCCAAAATATATTTACGATCTTCATAACTTGTATATGCTTTTTTGCCTTTTAACGCGTTAAACTCATCAGTTGACACACAAACTGTCAAATGATCACCTAATGCTTTGGCACGTTTGAGCAAACGAATATGTCCCTTATGAATTAAATCAAAAGTCCCATACGTAATTACTTTCTTCAATGTTCATTCTCCTAAGACTGTAATATTAAATACTTTCCAATATTACCACAAATATGTTAACCCATTCCAGTAAATTCAACCTAATCACAAAGATTAAGTTAAGTTTACTTACTCCTGACTGTTCAGTATCCAAATGTGATAAACAAATTCGACAATAACCTTAACAACTGCATATGCCGGAATCGCTAAAATCATTCCCGGAATTCCCGCAATCTTTCCAGCTGCTAACAATAAAATAATGATTGTTAGCGGATGAACCTGTAAACTTCGCCCAATAATATTAGGATAAATTAGGTTTCCATCAACCTGTTGGACGATCAAAACAACCACAATAACCCAAACAACCTGCATAGTTGAATCCGTCAGTGCGACCAAAAGAGCGGGAAAAATACCAATATATGGCCCAATATAAGGCACAATATTGCAAATGCCAGCCACAACGCCCAACAACAATGCATACGGTTGCCCAATAATCACGTAACCAATTGCCGTAAACGTTCCAACAAACAGGCATTCTAATACCTGACCAGCAATATATGAAGACAATGTTGCACTCATCTTATCAAATAAATCAACAATCGTATCCGCGTTTTTGGTTGGCAGTAGTCGTTTGACAGTTGGCATCAATTTCCAACCATCTTTTAACATGTAAAACAACATAACTGGAACTGTGATAATAACAACGGTGACACTAGTGATAGTTGAAATTAACGTCCCGATGCTGCTCGTCATCGTACTAAGGATTGACTCGGCATATGTACCGATTGAGCTGTTCATTTTCTTGATATAAGGATCTAAATCGACATTTTTGATCCAATCAGAATGTTCAAGAAAATGCTGTGAAGCGGTTTGCAAATTGCTTGCAATTGAAGGTAAACTTTCAATTAACTGCGCCACCTGATTAACCAATCTTGGGATCATCCAACCTAAGGCATAACCAATGATTCCAATCAGAAGTAAGAAAACGATGACCACTGCCCAGGTATGATTAATATGAAACTTTTTATACTTAATTTTTTGAATTAATTTAACCAACGGATTCAATAAATAGAATAAAAACCCAGATAAAATAACGGGAACGAATACTGTTGAAATAAATGTCCCAATTGGTGCAAACAAAAAATTAATTTTCGTACAGACGTAAATTAACGTTGCCACAATCAGTAATTCAAGTGTCCAAAACATTAAGGGAGATCGTCTAATTTTATCAAACATCGCGTGACTCCTTTTCTATCAGTAAAAACAAGAAATTTTGATTCTTGTCTTCCATTCCATAACGTTTCCATTATAGCCTATTCACCATTCTTTTTTCATAACCTTTACATTACATTGTTTGTGAAAAATAAGTAGTTATCCTTTCATCCTTTAAACTTAAAAACAAACTGGCAATATTTGAATGATCAAACATTGCCAGTTGTATTTTATGCAGACTTGGAATCAATTTACTTGATCCATTTCATATCACGATCAAAATCAACGCTGGTTATTACGTTGAACAAGTTCCAGATAACGATGGTACCAGATGTTAATAAATTCATTTGAAAACGGTCCAGTTCCTTGATCAATCCAATCAATCAGTGTAACTACACTAGAACGAATAATTTGATCAGTATCTTTTGGATAATGCCACTGACGGCTAAATCGTTCATATTCATCAATATCTAATAACTTTCGATCCCCATTCGGATAGACTTTTACATCTAAATCGTAATCAATATATTTAAGTGCCTCTTCATCTAACACATATGGAGAAGCCAAATTACAATAATTTGATACGCCGTTTCTACGAATCATGGTGACCACGTTAAACCAATAATTTTTATGAAAATAAACTATGGCTGGCTCGCGAGTTACCCATCGTCTCCCATCATCTTCAATGACAAGTGTATGGTCGTTACAACCAATAAACTCATCATCGCTATTCTTTAATACCATTGTATCCCGCCACGTCCGATGCAAACTACCATCGTGTTTATAGCTTTTGATCGCAATATAGTCCCCTGCTCTAGGTTTCTTAGATTTGCGATTCATTCTATGACACAGCTTTCTAATTCTGAGGGTTTAAATCTTAGAATTCCACTCATCATTATATCAAAAAAGACCAGCAGACGAAAGAACGAGTGCTAGTCTTACTTAATTTATTGTCAAACCCTGTAGTTTTAGTAAACACCATTGAGTAAATTCTGATAAATCTGATGACATTGCTGTACTAAAGCAGATTTTTTCATATGGTAATTACTCAACATAATGACTGCGTTTTGGCCATCTTTACTGATCATCATGCCACTTTCTTCACCATAACCAACACCATGACTCCAGTAACTATTATTTTGAGCTCCATACAGACCACCACCATAATTTTTAATGTTGCCTTCCGCATCATGTAAAATTGCCGTATTTTCGGCAGTTAAAAAGCGTGCCTGTAAAATAGCGCGACTAACTTTGTAAAAATCACTGGCATTCATATACACATTCCCGGTTGCTAGTTCATTATGTTGATTGGCCGGTGACTCATGAAACGTTTGTAAATAGTTTACCGAATCGTCCTTCGCAGTTTGATTATGATACGGTGTGGATAGCCACTTAGCACGTTTTGCCATCATCACAAAACCTGAATGACGCAAATGTAGTAACCGAATGATATGCTGGTTGAACAACTGATAGTAAGAATGATGAGAAACTTTTTGCAAAATCCCTGCTAACAACGTGTAATTAACCGGTGCGTAGTACCATTTATGGTTTTGCTTAGATAAAAAACGTACGTGATGAACAGCATAATCTACCACCCCATCTCCGGAAAGAGAACGCGTTGAAAATTTATGAATGCGCAATCCCGTCATCATATTTAACATGGCTCGAATCGTAATTTTCTTTGCTCCGGGTACTTGTGGATAGAATTTAGATAAATGATCTGTTAAGCTCAGCCGACCTGCCTGAACTTGTTGCATCAATAACATTGCCGTCATGGATTTTTGCATAGACAGGATCTGATATTCTGAATTGGCATTGTTGAATGCTTGCTTTTGAAAATTAGCATAACCGTAACCCTGATTGTAAATTGGTTGCCCGTTTTGCACAATCAAGATGGTACCTACAAAGTGATTGGCACCGAGTAATGGATTAAGCGCCTGTTTTATTTCTTTTGATCTTTGCGATAGCTTTGGTTGCTGAGAAATAATTCTCCGTGGTACAAATGTTTTCGGAACAAGTTTGCGTGCGGGAACATCTTTTGTTGAACGATTATAAAAAGTTGGATCACCCATTCGCATAACTCGATAATTGTGATAGGCAAATCCCACACTTCCAACCAACACACCAAAAATTAAGACACCTAATAATCCCCACCATAAATACTTTTTCATTTTTCTCCCCCATAAATCTCTTACTTATTCAATATTTTCTTGTTGATCGAGTAACTGATTGATCGCATCTGATTGAAACCCTTTCCCATATAGGGTTCGTTTAGTACGCATTTTACGTTGCGAAAAAGCATAACGTCGGTTACGATGCCAAACCTTTTCAAATTCACTTTTTAATTTTTCATCCTCTAACTCAGGATCAATTTCAAAGTGCATTTGATCCAAAATCTGCGTAATCACATCTCCTGTGAATCCCTTCGTCATTAACCCCTGACGAACTTTTTGTTTCATTTTTGAAACAGGTTCACGACGATAACGATGACTTAATTTTTCACCAATTTCAATTCCATTTTCGACTTGATCTTCAGCAGAATATTCTCTTAATCCCGTTTCAATATCATTTTCTAAAACGCCTTTTGTACGTAGATTACGTTTAATGACAACGGGACCCTTATCAGAAGTTCGTGCCATTGTGCGTACGTAACTGGCCGCATACTGCAAATCATCAACCAAATCTAATTCTCTTAACTTTTTCAAAGTGGCTTCAATCGTTGGCTCAGGAATTTCATTTTCACGAAGTTTTTGTTCAACTTCTTTTTCTGTTCGTAAGTGCCCTGATAAATAAGTCAGTGCACGTGAATACGCCTTAGAAACGTCATCGGCTGCTAAAATTTCAGCCTGCAATTTTTTATCAATTTCCATCCCTTTAAAAATGCGATACTTAATCATCACATCTTCACTAATTGGAAACGCATAGTGATCATCTAAATAAACATTATATCTGCCTTCACGTTTTTGTGTCGTAATTTTTGTTACCTTTGGAGTCGTTTCTTTTTCTGCCATGGTGAACCTCCCTGCTGAAAACATTCACTAAACTGCATTTGTCTGCTATAATTCTTTAGGACTTATAAGGAAAAGAGGAACTAACATGCCAACTGCAAAAGTTGTTTTTGCAACAATTACCGGTAATAACGAAGATTGTGCCGACATCATTGCTGAAGCACTCGAAGATCTCGGTGTTGAAGTTGATGAATCTGAGATCTCACAAACGGATGCTGATGAATTTGAAAATTTTGATATTTGTGTTGTGGTTCCATATACCTACGACGAAGGTGCTTTACCTGAAGAAGGAATGGACTTTTATGAAGAACTGTCCGATTTAGATCTTAAGGGTAAAATTTTTGGTGTCGCCGGATCAGGTGATGTCTTCTATGAAGAATTCTATTGTATTGCGGTTGACGCGTTTGCTAAAGCTTTCAAAGCTGCCAACGCTAAACAAGGCGCAGAACCCGTCAAAATTAATTTAGCACCTGAGTCCGAAGAAGATCTTAATCAACTTGATGCATTTGCCAAAAAATTAGTTGATAGTTACAATGCTTCCCAAAACTAACTAATATTTAAAAAAGATTGGAACAGTTTATCGATTTCAATCTTTTTTTATACCTCGTTGTCTGAAAATAATTAGTTTACTGAAAATATAGTTCACAACCACCACAATCACATTATCAACGATTTTTACAAGTAGTTCGTTTTGATTCATCAGTGAAATACCAACCCACATAATTGCCACATCCATAAAGTAGGTCAATAAACGAAAGAAGAAAAAGGATCCCAGCTCGCGCCAAAACGCACGCCATGTGGTATAACCTGAGCTAAAAACCCACACTTTATTCGTAAAAAAAGCAACTAACACAGAAGCAACCCAAGCAATCCCATTACTAATTTGATAATTCCAATTGGTGTAGGTATTAAAAAGGTAAAAAACACCAATATTGACAACGGTTGTTAAAACACCAAAAATAAGGTACAAAATGATTGCCTGATTCTTTTTTATTAAGCTTTTCATTGCTTTAACTCCGCTTATCATTAAATTTTTGTTGTAAGAAATCGAGAATATGTTGCGCCGCGTTCCCATCCCCATAAGGATTCTTTGCTGTTGCCATTTTTTGATAAACTTGTGAATTATCTAGTAATTCCAGCATGGCATCCGTCACCGTCTTAGGATCCGTTCCCACTAACTTTAACGTACCTGCCGTAACACCCTCAGGACGTTCCGTTTCATCCCGTAACACTAGCACTGGTTTTCCTAATGACGGTGCCTCTTCTTGTACGCCACCCGAATCCGTCATAATGAAATAGCTTCGTGCCGATAAATTATGAAAATCGACCACGTCTAACGGATCAATTAAATGAATGCGCGCATCATCACTCAACTCCTCATGAGCAGCTTGTTGCACCGCGGGACTCAAATGCACTGGATAAATAATCTCAACATCATCGTGAGTATCCACAACTTTTTTGATAGCTTTAAATACACGACGCATAGGTGCGCCCTGATTTTCACGGCGATGCATCGTCAACAAAATCAAACGATGATTGGGATCTACTAAATCTAACACCGCATGATGATAATCTTCTCTCACGGTTTCATGAAGCGCGTCAATTGCTGTATTGCCAGTAACCGCAATATTAGCCTCTGGATGGTTCTCCTTAAGTAAATTCTGTTTACTTAACGTGGTAGGCGCAAAGTAATAATCGGCCAAAACATCAGTTAATTGACGATTCATTTCTTCCGGAAATGGTGAATATTTGTCCCAAGTTCGTAGACCCGCTTCCACATGACCTAGCGGAGTTTGATGATAAAAAGCACTGATGCTGGCCGCAAAGGTGGTCGTCGTGTCTCCATGGACTAAAATCACATCTGGTTTAGCCTCTTGGATAATGACATCCAGTTTATTTAAAACCCGGCCAGTAATTTCACTCAAGGTTTGTTTAGGTTTCATAATATTTAAATCATAATCTGGTGTAATTTTAAAAATCTCTAAAACCTGATCTAACATTTCTCGATGCTGAGCTGTAACTACCGTAATCGCTTCAAATTCTGCTTTTCGTTGATTCATTTCTAAAATAATGGGTGCCATTTTAATTGCTTCTGGCCGTGTCCCAAAGATTGTCATGACTCTTAATTTTTTCAAAATAATCCTCCACCACCGCCTAGTCAATAATTGTTCTTGTAAAACATTATACCGCGCCACTCGCCAATATTTAAGTCTAAACTAAAAATTGAAAGAACAAAAGTGTATCTAATTGCCTGACACAAAAGTGTTCATGGTAACAAAATTAGACTTAAATGCCGTCTTCCAGCAAAACCGGGCTGGAACGGGTGAGCCGTAGGACGGCAGTTAAACTATTTTTTGGAGTTTAAGTCGTTTAACATCAGTTATTGAAGTGATTTTGATACTTTCAACCTTTAAGTCTAAACCAAAATTCTTAATTTGAAAAAGAAATCCTGAAATATTCATAGATCGAAATATAAT
>NZ_JQBY01000029.1 GCF_001437405.1 Pediococcus ethanolidurans
TTATTCACCAATACCAGAAAGTGTAGACCCAATTTACTAAGTCAAGGGTTTCGATCCTTGGCTTTTTTTGTGTCTTTTTTTAAACGAAAGTAAACGAATGAATTTTAACATTTCTCCAAATAATGGTCGTTTTGTTGGAAGGGCTATGGCATAATAGACTTTAATTAATTGACGGGGTGAATAGGTTGAAGCAGACTGATTTGGTACTGGATACCTGCTTATTAGCGGGAAGAATTATGATTGAAAATGGATCTGAAATGGCACGAGCAGAGGATACGATGATGCGCATTGCCACCAATTCAGGCTATGCAGAGGCGCAAGTCTTTTCAACAGTGACTGGAATTATTATGTCGATCCCAGATCAAAAAAGTGCTCAGGTTGAAAGTGTTAGTCGCCGAAATATTGATTTGGAAAAAGTTAGTTGGGTTAATCGGCTTTCAAGAGATTATGCGGTGCATAAAGTTACTTTAGAAGCGTTTTTTGATCAACTGAAAATTGTGGATGAGGCTGTTCCTTACTTTCCGTTTTGGCTACAAGTACTAGGAGCGGCTCTAGTAAGCGGTCCTTTGATGACAATTTTTTGCAACAACTTTTACGATATTGGCGTCACGTCAATCATTGGAGCAGCTGGTTTTGCTGTTTATTATGCAATTAATAAAACATTAGACATCAAATTTATTAGTGAGTTTGTCTCATCTTTGCTAATCGGAATTATGGCGGTGGTAACTGTGCGTCTGGGATTAGGGCATTCAGTGGATAATATTATTATTGGGGCGGTGATGCCTTTGGTTCCTGGAGTACCGCTGACTAATGCCGTGCGGGATATTCTAAATGGTCATTTTGTGAGTGGACCAGCACGAGGGATGGAAGCATTGTTAACGGCGTCGGCGATTGGGTTTGGAATTGCCTTCGTGTTTAGGTTCTTTTAAGGAGAAATTCACTAATGATTATGATAATTGAGTTGTTTTTTGCGTTTATTGCAACTGTTGGTTTCGGAATTATTATTAACATTCCTCATCGAGCCTTAATTGTTGCAGGATCAATTGGAACCATTACTTGGTTTATTTATTGGGCACTGATTCATCTTGCATTTGGCATAGCACTGACCAATTTGGTAGCTTCAGTTGCAATTGGTATTTTGAGTGATATTGCTGCACGAAGAATGAAAATGCCAATGTTAATTTTTAATATTCCAAGTTTGGTTCCCCTGGTTCCAGGTGGACAGGCCTATCAAATGATTCGTAACTTTGCGTTGGGAAATACTGCACAAGGAGTTCGTTTTTTAACTGAAGTTATTGAGATCACTGGATCCATTGCAATTGGCTTTTTAATTGCCGAATTGCTTAATAAGCTCTGGAAAAAGCTTATGTTAAAACGCTTTCCTAGTAGAATGTAATGAAAATGTAAGAATGATGATATCTGAATGTTCGTTTGTAAATGTTAGGATAAACTAGTACATAGTGGTTTATGAGATACAGGGGAGAACATTGGAGGAATTTGTTTGAAAGGCATTAAAAAAGGTAAAATTATGTCGGTGTGTTTGTTGACGTTTGGACTATTGATTAGTTTGATAATTGGTGGCACGTCAGCAAAAGCACAATCAGTAAATAGTTATATAACGGCTAACAAAATTAAGCCGGTGGGAATCACCACTTCGATTTGGAGTGGTTTTCCACGGTATACTTACAATAAAGGCTACGGTAAGCCTGAGGGAGTTGTCGTTCACGAAACTGCCAATGCAAGTTCGACAATTTATAATGAAATTGCATACATGAAGGCGCACTATAACGATGCGTTTGTCCACAGTTTTGTTGATGCAGATCATATTATTAATATTGCCAATACAAATTATTTAGCATGGGGCGTGGGGTACCCAGGTAATGGTAAGTTTGTGCAATTTGAGCAGGTTGAAGTGCATTCAAAAAGTGCATTTGCACATGAAATTGCGAATGCAGCCTGGTACACAGCTTATTTGTTGAATAAATACAAGCTGAGCTCTAATGATGCGGCGTATGATTACAAGGGAACGGTTTGGTCACACAAGGCAGTTTCTGAATATTTTGGTGGTTCATCACATACTGATCCGTACGGTTACTATTTAAGCACCGGGAAAAAATACTTCGGTCAAGGTTATACAATGGCTGAGTTTTATCAATTGGTTAAAAGTTACTATAACGGAATGAAGTTTAAAAATGTTAAGTATGCGAATACAAATCTGACGATGGATGTTAAAACCAATCCTGGGCATGATTTTTATAATCACGTCCCCGAAAGTAAATACACCGTTAAACGCTTGCATTATGGCAAAACATATGCAGGAAAGACAGTTCAAATTGATTGCACCGGTAAACGGGATGGCACAGGAACACTGTACTATCGAGCATATTATCAAGGCAAAAAAATTGGCTGGATCTATGGCGGTGGACTTGCTAAACATGTAACTTATACCGCAATTGCTAAAACGATGGATGTTAAAGTAACTCCTGGTCATAATTTTTATAATCATGTGACAAGTAGTATGTACACAAATAGGTTATTGCATTATGGTAAGACATATGCTGGTAAAACGGTTACGATTGATAACATTGCTTATCGAAACGGAACTAAAACACCCTATTACCGTTGTGCATACAACGGTAAACGAATTGGCTGGATTTACGGTGGGGCTTTAGCTGTACACGTTAGCTATCAAACAATTAATAAAACAATGACGGTTATTCCAGTAACGGGACACGATTTTTTGAATCACGTTACGGCAAGTAAGTATACGGTTAAACGCCTGCATCTTGAAAATGAATACATTGGTAAAAAAGTAACGATTGATAACATTGCTTATCGAACGGATGTTAAAACACCGTACTATCGTTGTTATTATGATGGTAAAGAGATCGGTTGGATTTATGGAAGTGCACTGAAGTGATTTGTTTCAAAAACAAATCATGCCACGCCTGTCCCAGGATGGATGCATCGTAGGATGACAAGTTAACTTGGTGAGTCAAGTCGTTTAATAGCAGTAACTTGAGTCGCTTTGTTACTTTCAATCTTCAGTTATAATCAAATAGATAAAAAATGAGACGGAAAAATTTATTTTCCGTCTCATTTTTTATCTAATACTGACTATTTTGATTACTTTGGGTTGTATCGGTGTAGCTCGATTGATCTGTTGTGCCAGTTGTGACACTGGTTAAATTGGCCGTTCCAGTTGATTTATGACCAAGGTCCAATCCCTTACGAATAAAGTTTGTGACTCGTTGCATTTCTGTTTGACTAGCAACCTCGTAATCTTGTCCGCTAATCAATTGCGTTGTACCTTGTAGGTGAGTGGACTTAAGATGATGTGTCGCCACACGATATTTTGTCGAAAGTGCGACGATTTCATCAAAGGTTAAATCAGTTTGAGTTTGCTTTTTAATAGAAGATAGGAAACTTTGACTAAGCAAGGTTGTTAAAGAATCACTCTTTCTTAGAATGGCCATTAATATTTGTCGTTGACGTTTTTGTCGACCATAATCACCTTGTGGATCATCATCCCGCATTCGAGAATAGTCCAAAGCCGCTTTTCCACCTAAATGAATCTTTTTACCTTTGACCACATTTGCGGCACCATATTTAAAGGTTAGTGTTGGAGATACTGTTACGCCACCGACACCATTGACGATTTTTTCCAAACCGCCCATGTTGATCAAACCATAAAAGTCGATCGGTACATCTAAGAGCTGCTGAATGGATTTAATACTTGTACCAGCACCACCAAAGGAATAAGCGGCATTTAATTTGGAAGGCGCATATTGCGTATAGCCTGGAATTGAAAGGGCCGTATCACGCGGAATACTTGTTAAAGTCATTTTTTTCTTTTTCGGGTTTAGCGTTGCAATGATGATTGTGTCCGTTCGGCCTCGATAATTACGACCCAGTGCACCGGTATCTGTACCTAGTAGAAGAATTGAAATAGGTTTATTCTTCTTGATAACGGCAGATACATCACGCGCTTTTTGAATATTGGCACTATTAAAAACGGAGTTGGCTGCATTTTTTGCAGAGTACCATTTGTAGGCACCAAACACGCCGATCGTAATAACTAAAATTCCCACGATTGCAATGATGAAACGTTTGCGTCTTGGCCTTCGTGGCCGTTTGTTTGGTTCACGATTTTCCATATTTTGATGCATTTCTGTACGAGTCGGGGGGACATTAAAATGGTTGTGCAGGTCGGATCTTTTAGGCGTTTGGTCCTCATTCATTGTTTTGCCTCCTGAAGCAATTATTAATTAAAGTGAACACTTGATATAGCATACCGAATTATTGCTAAATAAGCTTTATTTTTAAATTGATTTAATCTTTTTTTAAACATAAAGAGTATATCACATTTTTAGGCTATTCTGAATGTTCATTCTCAGGATGATGAGCTAATCGTATCAAAACGATAATTTCTATTATTCAATTATTTGAAAAAAAAATTTTTTTAAAATTCAAAAAAATAATTAATCGAATTATTTGGTAAGTGGACAAAAAAAGTACATTATGGAAACAAATTCTGGTATTCTTATACCTGAGACTGTTTTAAATTATAGTTTTTAATTTTGTAACTAAAGATTGAAAGTACAAAAACACATTTCGTTGCCTGATATAAAGACGTTCATGGTAACAAAATTAGATTTAAATGCCGTCTTCCAGACCAGGTGAGCCGGAGGACGGCAGTTAGACTACTGTTGGTGAACTAAGTCGTTTAACAGCAGTTATTGAAGTGATTTTTGTACTTTTAGCCTTTAGTTTTGTAAGGTATCTTGAATTATAATAAATGAGGAACACTGTGAATAAAAAGATTAATACATCAAGGCTAAATTTACGGTCGTTTGTAGCGACAGATTTAGCTGATCTACGAACCGTTGTAGAAAATGAAAAAATAGCAAAAATGGCGGGCTTTCGAGTTGCGGCTAATGCTTTTGAGAGTGATTATTTTTTACAGCAACTGATGCAAGCAAACATTTGGGCAGTTACTTTAAAAACGACCGCAAAGGTTATTGGCAGCGTTGGATTATATCCAGTTGTAAATGATAAGCAAGAGCAGGATTCCCAAAAATTAGAGTTAGGTTATATGCTCAATCAAGATTTTTGGGGAAATGGCTATATGAAAGAGGCTGTTCAAGCTGTTTTGAGGCACCTTTTTCAAGAACACCCGGATCGAATTGTAACGGCAAGTACGTATTCAAAAAATAGCCGTTCTGTAGCAGTTTTAGAATATTTTAATTTTAAAAAAATTGGGGAACAAACTTTACCAAGAAGTGTGCTGAATCCGTTTCCTCAACAAGAGAGTTATTATCAGTTAACAGCACAAGCATTTATGGAGGGTGGACATTATGCAACTCACTAAAGGATTTGAACAAGCGGCATGTATTATTGCGCTACTGTGCACACAGGATCGTTCAATCCCGCTAACAACGGCTGTGATTCACGAACGATTGACTGGCTCAGAAGCATATCTACGAAAAATTATGCGTAAACTAGTTATCGCTGGATTGGTAACTTCGATTCCTGGAAACAATGGCGGTTTTCGATTAGCCAAGAGTCCAAAAGAGATCTCTTTGCTGGATATTGTTGAAGCAAGCGAAGGACCAATTAAAACATATCCAGATATGGGCTTCATTGAAAATGTTTTTTCAGAGGCTCGTCCTATTGCGGAACGTGGAAAAAACGTTTTGAACGATACATTTCAACAAGCTGATAATCTTTGGCGAGATTATCTCAAAGATCAGAGCTTAAATGATGTCTTGGTTAAAATTATGGGAAAGCCCGCGGAACCTGGTATTGATTGGAATGCTCCTGATGTAGATTTGCATGAACATTTTCAACAATTAAAAGAAAAAATTAAGGACACAAAACAAGTGTAGGTACGAAATGACGGTTGCCAGAACTACCTTGCTTGTATATAATTAATTCATATCGAAAGAAGAGGTTGCCAAACTCATCAGTCACGACTTGTAGATGAAAAAGCATTGAAGACAAGTCGCAAAAGGGTGTTTGGCCGAAACTTAAGGCTGCTTTTTCAGTTTTAAGTTGGGTTCTGATTCAATAAATCAGAGACTGTCGTGGTGAGATGAAATCATCACGGGGCGCTATCTACGATTTGACTGAGAAATTTAGTAAGTCTTTTTGTATGGCGATTTTGTTATGCAAAGGGGCTTTTTTTATTGGTTAAAAATAAGATTGCCTTTTTAATTCGAAATTTAAGGAGGAACTATTTTTATGGCAGAAGAAGAGAATCATTCGATTGATCGATCATTGAAAACACGGCATATTTCCATGATCGCACTTGGTGGTAGTATCGGAACCGGATTATTTGTAGCTAGTGGGTCCGCAATTTCAGAGGCAGGACCAGCTGGGGCATTGATCGCCTACGTTGCGATGGGTATTATGGTTTACTTTTTGATGACGAGCTTGGGAGAAATGGCAACTTATATGCCGGTTTCAGGATCGTTTGCAACCTACTCAACAAAATATGTGGATCCTGCACTGGGATTTGCGATGGGATGGAATTACTGGTTTAACTGGGCAATTACGTTGGCAGTTGATATTAGTACTGTCTCTATTGTGATGAAGTTCTGGTTACCCAGTGTACCCGGATGGGTTTGGAGCAGTGTGGCCTTGATTCTAATTTTTATAGTTAATGCACTGACGGTCAAAGCTTTTGGTGAAACGGAATACTGGATGGCCTTAATTAAGGTTATTACCGTAATCATCTTTTTGGTTATCGGTGTGGCCGTTATTTTTGGAATTATGGGTGGTCACGCAACTTACTTAAATAATTTCACTTATAAAAAAGCACCATTTGTCGGTGGTATTCCAATGATCTTAAGTGTTTTCGTTGTTGCCGGATTCTCATTTCAGGGAACGGAACTAATCGGAATTACGGCCGGTGAATCGGCAACACCAGAAAAAAGTGTCCCTAAAGCAATTAACCAGGTTTTTTGGCGAATTTTATTATTCTACATTCTTTCAATTTTTGTTATTGCCTGCATTATCCCGTACACAAGTCCGGATTTGTTAGGTTCATCGGCAAGTGATGTCAAAATTAGTCCCTTCACACTTGTATTTCGACGGGCTGGTTTGGCAGGAGCTGCAAGTGTGATGAATGCCGTTATTTTAACTTCGGTTATTTCATCTGCTAATTCTGGTATGTACGCATCAACCCGTATGCTGTACTCAATGGCCTTAGAAGGATATGCACCTAAAACGTTTAGTTTGACGACAAAACGTGGGATTCCGTTGATGGCACTTATTGGCACCACAATTGTGGGCGCTTTAACATTTATTTCTAGTATTGCAGGACCAGAAATTTATATGTGGTTGGTAGCAGCTAGTGGTCTAACCGGATTTATTGCGTGGTTAGGCATTGCAATTTCTCATTTTCGTTTCCGAAGAGCGTTTGTTAAACAGGGCCATCAATTGGATGAACTAAAATATCATGCTAAGTGGTTTCCGTTTGGCCCTATATTTGCCTTTATTCTTTGTTTGCTGGTGATTGCAGGTCAGGACATTCACTCGTTTGCGACATTTAACTGGGAAGCAATTGGAATTAGTTATATGAGTGTTCCCATATTTATTGTGTTATATACGTATTATAAGTTGAAGTATCACACCCATATGATTCCGCTGGATGAAGTCGATTTAACGCAACCTGATTTTATTTTAAAGGGTCGAAAAGCACAAAAATAAGTGTATAATGTAAGGTGCTGTATAAATTCAAATGTTTTTTCGTTTGAAAAACATAAACTACATGTTGTCTTTGCTTGAAATCATGCTACAATATATAGTATCAAAACAGGAATAAAGGGGAACTTTGAATGATTGCATTGTCAGGACCAATCGGCGCAGGAAAAACAACGTTAACAGAAATTTTGTCACAACATTTAGGTACAAAAGCTTTTTATGAATCAGTGGATGATAACAAGATCTTGCCACTTTTTTATAAAGATCCTAAGCGTTACGCATTTCTGCTTCAGATCTATTTTTTAAATCGACGTTTAGATGGTATTAAGGAAGCTTTTCAGACTAAAAATAGTGTGATGGATCGTTCGATTTATGAAGACTCGCTGCTTTTTCATCTGAATGCAGATTTGGGTCGGGCAACTAGTACTGAAGTTCAGATTTATGATTCACTTTTAACGAATATGATGGAAGAACTTCCGGAAACTCATTATCAAAAGAATCCAGATCTGTTAATTGATATTAATATTTCATTTGACACGATGCTAACACGGATCAAAAAACGAGGACGTTCGTACGAACAAATTGATAATGATCCAAGTTTGTACGAGTATTATCGTGATTTGAATAATCGTTATACGGAGTGGTATGACAATTATAATGAAAGTCCTAAAATTCAAATTGATGGTGATCAGTTTGATTTTGTGGAGGATCCTAACGCGCGTCAGAAAGTAATTCAAATAATTGATGAAAAAATTGCCGAAATTTAGTTGTCTATTGAATTAGTTTCGGTTATGATTAGGTTAATAAGTAAACGTAAATTCACATAAAGTAGATTTAAAGCGAGATAGAGTTAGTGAGAGCTATCAATCGAAACTCCGGTGAATAAAAACGGGTGAGTAATTTCACACGGCTGCGGTCGTTAAACTTAAGTGAGGGTGCTGGCGACAGCAAACTTGGGTGGTACCGCGAAAAAGACCTTTTTCGTCCCAATTGATGGGATGAGAAGGGTCTTTTTATTATGTTTACAAAAATAAGGAGGATATAAACATGTTAGATTTAAAAAATATTCGTAACAATCCAGATTTTGTGAAAGAGCGATTAGGTACACGGGGAATCGATCCAAAAGAAATCGATAAGTTATTAGATGTGGATCAAAAACGACGTGATTTAATTGTAGAAAGTGAAAATTTAAAAAAGACACGTAATGAAGTTTCAGACCAAATTTCTTTGCTTAAACGTCAAAAAGAAGATGCGACTGATCAAATTACAGAGATGCGTAAGGTCAGTGGTGAAATCAAAGAACTTGATCAACAACTTCAAGTACTCACCGACCAGGTGCAAGACATGGCTGCCCATCTACCCAATATTCCTAATCAGGATGTTCCGATTAGTTTAACTGAAGAGGGAAGTGTTGAACTACGTAAAGTAGGAAAACCCCGTGAATTTACCTTTAAACCAAAGCCTCATTGGGAAATTGGCGAAAGCTTAGGCATTTTAGATTTTGAACGGGCTGCTAAGGTTTCAGGAAGTCGCTTTGTTTATTATGTAGGTTTGGGTGCCAAACTAGAACGTGCCGTTTATAACTTCTTCTTGGATCAAAATGATAAAGCAGGTTATACCGAAATGATCACGCCTTACATGGTCAATGATGAATCGATGTTTGGTACTGGACAATTCCCAAAGTTCAAGGAGAATCACGCCGGCTATGAAATTCAAGATAGTGATTTAACTTTGATTCCAACGGCTGAAGTGCCATTAGTCAACTTTCACCGCAATGAAATTTTGGATGAGGATGCTTTACCGATTAATGAAACAGCCTTATCACCAGCTTTTCGTTCTGAAGCAGGGAGTGCTGGTCGTGATACCCGTGGCCTAATTAGAATGCATCAGTTTAATAAGGTAGAAATGGTTAAATTTACAAAACCTGAGGACTCATGGAACGAACTTGAAAAGCTTACTAATCAGGCTGAGAGTTTACTTAAACTGTTGAAGTTGCCTTATCACGTGATTACTTTAACAACGAGTGATATGAGCTTTACAGCAGCGATGACACACGATCTAGAGGTTTGGATTCCGGCACAAAACATGTATCGTGAAATTTCAAGTTGTTCAAACTGTACTGACTTTCAGGCGCGTCGTGCTCAGATTAGATATCGGGATGAGAATGGCAAATTACAGTATGTTCATACACTAAACGGTTCTGGTTTAGCAGTTGGAAGAACAGTAGCTGCAATTCTAGAAAACTATCAAAATGAAGATGGAACAGTGACAATTCCAGAAGTATTAGTCCCTTATATGGGTGGTATTACAAAAATTACAAAGTAAACTGTGAGTTTGAATGAATAACTAAAGGTTGAAAGTATAAAAATCACTTCAATAACTGATGTTAAACGACTTGGCCCACAAACAGAGTCTAACCGTCACCGGACTAAGAACATTTGACACTTCAATAATGCTCAGTAACATTAATATAATAACTTTTATAACGATGTGTTGATTACAAAAATTAGACTTAGTCTGGAAGCAAATGGGCTCAGTAGTGTCGTTTATCTTAGCGGGGTTCGCTTAGATAAAGGCCGAGCTTAGAGACGTGGTTTGCGGCTCTAAGTCGTGCCCACTACGTTCCAGCCCAAATTTGCTGGAAGACGGCATTTAAATTTAATTTTGATACTATGATCATTTTTGTATCAGGCAACGAGGTGTGTTTTTGTAGTTCCAACCTTCAGTGAATAAATATAATTCATAGTGGATATTTTTACGATAACTACAAAATCTTATTGACAATTAGTGAGAGTCAATGATAATATTATGTAGTTGTCGTTTGATGGAGGATTAGCTCAGTTGGGAGAGCGTCTGCCTTACAAGCAGAGGGTCACAGGTTCGAGCCCTGTATCCTCCATTTGAGCCGTTAGCTCAGTTGGTAGAGCATCTGACTTTTAATCAGAGGGTCGGCAGTTCGAGGCTGCCACGGCTCATTTTACAAATAAGCATTGCGGGCGTGGCGGAATTGGCAGACGCGCAAGATTTAGGTTCTTGTATCGAAAGATGTAAGGGTTCGAGTCCCTTCGCCCGCACTTCTAATTAATATTTTTTATTAATTAGCCGACTTAGCTCAGTTGGCAGAGCATCTGTCTTGTAAACAGGGGGTCGGAGGTTCGAATCCTCTAGTCGGCATTAGCAACTATGCGGAAGTAGTTCAGTGGTAGAACATCACCTTGCCATGGTGGGGGTCGCGGGTTCAAATCCCGTCTTCCGCTTTGTAGATATCTACAAACGTTGCCGGGGTGGCGGAATTGGCAGACGCACAGGACTTAAAATCCTGCGGTCAGTGATGACCGTACCGGTTCGATCCCGGTCCTCGGCATTTTAATAAGCACCCATAGCGCAATTGGANCCCCCTCAGAATTAACTGTTTAAGCAGTAGATACTGACTGAAAAATCATAAAATGCCAACTGTAATTCGTTTACAAGTTGGCATTTTACGTTAATGCGTCTTTAGGGGAAAATTTTGAATTACAGCGGGAAATAGCTCAGCTTGGTAGAGCACCTGGTTTGGGACCAGGGGGTCGCAGGTTCGAATCCTGTTTTCCCGATTGAGTAGGTGAACTCTGAGGGTTTCCCTAAAGTCCAACAACTTAATAAAAACCAGCGGGAAGTAGCTCAGCTTGGTAGAGCACCACGTTCGGGACGTGGGGGTCGCAGGTTCAAATCCTGTTTTCCCGACTTGTAAATAACATCATCAATCAGTCGATTGCATGATGTTTTTTTGGCTTCTAAAAAACGGCGGTACAAAAAACTTTGCTTTTTAATGAGAGTTTCGTATAATGAAAGTCAACATTAGTCAAAGATGCGAGAAAGGGTGTGCGAAGTGCAAGGACAAAATATTTCCGATATCATTGAAAAATATTTAAAACAGATTTTAGCAGATTCGGAAGAAATTGAGATTCGACGCTCAGAAATTGCTGATTTGTTTGATGTTGTCCCATCTCAAATTAACTATGTTATTAAGACACGTTTTACCATTCAAAATGGCTATGTCGTTGAGAGCAAACGAGGCGGCGGTGGCTATATTCGTATTGAAAAAGTCAAATTACTTGATGATTTGGATGTTTTGGATACACTTATTCAAGTGATTGGTGAATCAATCAATCAACGAGATGCCCTTTCCATTGTTAAAAGCTTGTATGAAGACGATGTTATCGACAAACGAGAAGGAAATTTAATTTTAGCAGCAATTGATAAAAAAACGTTGGCAATTAGTAATCGTGAAGCAGAAGATCAGTTACGTGCAAGAATTTTAATTGGCATTTTAAATCATTTAAGGTATGAGAGCTAGAAAGAAAGTAGGGTGTTAGCATGGATAATTTATTTACACCAAGTGCTAAAAATGTACTAGCTATTTCGCAAGAACAAGCTAAACGTTTTAAGCACCAAGCAGTTGGAACAGAACATTTACTGTTGGCTCTAGCAATCGAGAAAAATGGTATTGCTTATAAAGTATTTCAACAATTTTCAGTTACTGAAACTGATATTGTGGAAGAAATCGAACGGTTTACCGGGTATGGCACTTTAAAAAACGTCGGTGCTAATGATTATTTACCATATTCACCAAAGGCTAAAGAGGTTTTAGCGGCCGCTGGTGATGAAGCTAAACGGTTGGGTGCTGCCAAAATTGGCACCGAACATTTACTGTTAGCTTTGTTAAGTGACGAAAATATTTTGTCATCGCGCATTTTAATTAGTCTTGATATGGATCTTAATCAAACTCGTAAAGTTATTTTACGTAAATTAGGGGTAAGTGCGTCAGCGCAGTTACGTCAAAATCAGGCGCAAAATAATCGTGGTGGTAAACCTAAGGGCACACCAACACTTGATTCGGTTGCCAGAGATATGACCCAAATGGCGCGTGAGGATCAAATTGATCCCGTAATTGGTCGCGAAAAAGAAGTTAAACGGGTTATTCAAATTTTGAGTCGCCGAACTAAAAATAATCCGGTTCTGATTGGTGAACCGGGAGTTGGAAAAACAGCCATTGCGGAAGGTCTTGCACAACGAATTATTGATGGCAAGGTTCCCGATGATCTGGCTAATAAACGGTTAATGATGCTCGACATGGGATCCCTTGTGGCTGGAACTAAGTATCGTGGTGAATTTGAGGACCGACTTAAAAAAGTAATTGATGAAATTCATGAAGACAAACACATTGTCTTATTTATTGATGAATTGCATACGTTAATTGGTGCTGGTGGTGCAGAAGGCGCTATTGATGCTTCTAATATTTTGAAGCCCGCATTAGCGCGTGGTGAACTTCAGACAATTGGCGCAACCACTCTAAATGAATATCAAAAATATATCGAAACAGATGCAGCCTTAGAACGGCGTTTTGCTAAAGTTGAGGTAGATGAACCGACAACAGAAGAGTCTGTTCAAATTTTGCGTGGTTTACGAGGTAAGTACGAGGCTCATCACCATGTTGAAATCACAGACGATGCCATTAAACAGGCGGTAGAACTATCAGATCGTTATATTAGTGATCGTTTCCTACCAGATAAAGCGATTGACCTAATGGATGAAGCTGCGGCTAAAGTCCGAATTGATCAAATGGGCAAATCAGAGAAATCAAATTCAGAATCAAAACTACAACAGTTGACTGATGAGAAAGAGGCGGCTATTGAAGATCAAGATTTTGAAACTGCTCAAAAGATTCGAGTAAAAGAAGAAAAATTACGGGCAAAAATCGAAAAAGCCAAAGCAGCCAGTCAGGATGATGACTCAAAACCGAAGTATCAATTGAAGGAAACTGCAGAAGATGTGGCACAAGTTGTTTCTGAATGGACAGGTGTGCCTTTAACTCAATTACAGAAAACTGAAAGTGAACGGTTAGTTAACCTTGAATCGATTCTTCACAAACGAGTAATTGGACAGGACGAAGCTGTTTCAGCCGTTTCTCGTGCCATCCGTCGTGCACGCAGTGGCTTGAAAGATCCAGGACGTCCCATTGGTTCCTTTATGTTCTTAGGACCAACTGGAGTCGGAAAAACTGAGTTAGCTAAGGCACTAGCTGAAGCAATGTTTGGCTCAGAAGATAATATGATCCGGATTGATATGTCTGAATATATGGAACGTTATAGTACCAGCCGTTTGATTGGTTCAGCTCCTGGCTACGTTGGCTATGATGAAGGCGGTCAATTGACAGAGCGAGTTCGTCAAAAACCTTATTCGGTTGTTTTGTTTGACGAAGTTGAAAAGGCGCATCCAGATGTGTTCAATATCTTATTGCAAGTGCTAGACGATGGTTACTTGACTGATTCTAAAGGTCGTAAGGTTGATTTTAGAAACACAATTTTAATTATGACTTCTAATCTAGGTGCGACAGCATTAAGAGATGAAAAATCAGTTGGCTTTGGTGCTAAGGATGCTAGCGAGGATTATACAGCAATGTCTGCTAAGATTCGTGAAGTGCTCAAGCAAAGCTTCCGACCTGAGTTCTTGAATCGAATTGATGAGACGATTATTTTCCATTCTTTGACACGACCACAACTTCATAAGATTGTTAAATTGATGGCTCGCCAGATTCTTAAACGAGTTGCCGATCAAGGGATGACAGTTAAAATCACACCGGCTGCAATTGACGCGGTTGCTGAAGCTGGTTTTGATCCTGAATATGGGGCACGACCAATTCGCCGGGCATTTCAAACTAAAGTTGAGGATAAGCTAAGCGAGTTAATGTTGTCTGGTCAGGCCAAAATTGGTGATAATATTACTGTAGGTGCCCGTCACGGTAAAATTCAAGTTGCTGTAAAGAATCCAAAACCGGATTCAAAACAACCAACTGTTTAAATTGAATAGAATTGCAGTTAAATGTTTGACAGATGAGATCAAAATGAGTATGATTAACTTTGTTTGTAACTGTGAATGAAATGAAGCATTGCGATCTATTGTCCGTGGTGCTTTTCATAAAAAAGCAAAAATAGCTATCAGATTTAAGAGCTATTTTTGGTTTTTTTTTGCCAAAAAACACTGCAATTTGTTAAATGTAATCAAATTGTAATGTAACTGGCCGTTTGCGGAATATTTTAGAGAGGTGAATAACTTGGCAGGACATTTGGTAAAGTACGGTAAGCACCGAACCCGTAGAAGTTACGCGCGGATTAAAGAAGTGCTGGAACTTCCTAACTTGATTGAGATTCAAAGTAATTCATACCAGTGGTTCCTTGACGAAGGATTGAAAGACATGTTCGATGACATTATGCCGATCGACGATTTTGCCGGAAATCTTTCATTGGAGTACGTGGATTATCAATTATTAGAACCAAAGTATACAGTAGATGAGGCGCGTGAGCATGAGGCAAATTACTCAGCACCTTTGCATGTAACTTTACGTTTAACAAATCACGAAACTGGCGAAATTAAATCTCAGGATGTTTTCTTTGGTGATTTTCCATTAATGACAGAACAAGGTACGTTCATTATTAATGGTGCAGAGCGAGTTATCGTTTCTCAGTTAGTACGTTCACCTGGTGTTTATTACACTAAGGAAGCTGACAAAAACGGCCGTGATATTTGGGGCACAACAGTTATTCCTAACCGTGGAGCTTGGTTAGAGTATGAAACAGATGCAAAGAATATTGCGTATGTACGTATTGACCGTACTCGTAAAATTCCGATGACTGAGTTGGTTCGAGCTTTAGGTTTCGGATCTGACGAAGAAATCGTTGATATGTTGGGTCAAACTGATAGTTTGGACAACACTTTGGACAAAGATGTTCATAAGAATTCTGAGGATTCACGTGTTGAAGAGTCCTTAAAGGATATCTATGAACGACTTCGCCCAGGTGAGCCCAAAACTGCAGATAGTTCACGTAGTCTTTTAACTGCGCGCTTCTTTGATCCAAAACGTTATGATATGGCTCCTGTTGGCCGTTATAAGGTTAACAAGAAGTTAAGTTTGAAGACCCGTTTAGTTGGACAAACTTTGGCAGAGACTTTAGCTGATCCAGATACTGGTGAAGTTATTGCTCAAAAAGGTACTGTTGTTACTAAAGACGTCATGAAAGACTTGGCACCATATTTAGACAAAAAAGATTTTAAAGCAATCACTTATACACCATCTGATGAATCAGTTGTGACAACACCAATGACCGTTCAATCAATTAAGATTGTCAATCCTAATGATCCAGAACGTGAATTGACAATGATCGGTAACGATAATATTGATCTTAAGTTGAAACACATTACACCAGCTGACATTATCGCTTCAATTAACTATTTCTTCTTATTACAAGAAGGAATCGGTTCAACTGATGATATTGACCATTTGGGTAATCGTCGTATTCGCTCAGTTGGTGAGTTGTTGCAAAACCAGTTTAGAATTGGCCTTTCCCGTATGGAACGTGTCGTTCGTGAACGGATGTCAATTCAAGATGCTGCAACTGTTACACCACAACAATTAATTAATATTCGTCCAGTAGTGGCTTCAATTAAAGAATTCTTTGGTTCTTCACAGTTGTCACAATTCATGGATCAAACAAACCCATTAGGTGAATTGACTCATAAGCGTCGTTTATCTGCCCTTGGACCTGGTGGTTTGACTCGTGACCGTGCCGGATATGAAGTTCGTGATGTGCATTACACTCATTACGGTCGTATGTGTCCAATTGAAACACCTGAAGGCCCTAATATTGGTTTAATTAATAGTTTAGCTAGTTATGCCAAGATCAATAAGTATGGTTTCATTGAAACACCGTACCGTCGTGTATCTTGGACAACCCATAAGGTTACTAACAAGATCGATTATTTAACTGCTGATGAAGAAGATCAATATGTTATTGCCCAGGCTAACTCACCATTAAATGACGATGGTTCATTTGTTGATGACGTGGTTATGGCTCGTCATGAAAGTGACAATATTGAAATTAATATCACGAATGTCGATTACATGGATGTTTCACCAAAACAGGTAGTTGCGGTTGCTACAGCATGTATTCCTTTCTTGGAAAATGATGATTCTAACCGTGCTTTGATGGGTGCTAACATGCAGCGTCAGGCGGTTCCTTTGCTTGACCCACATGCGCCATTAGTCGGAACTGGTATTGAATATAAGGCTGCACATGATTCCGGAGTTGCGTTGATTTGTAAACATGACGGAACTGTTGAATATGTTGATGCACGTGAAATTCGCGTTCGTCGTGATGATGGAGCTTTAGATACCTATAAATTAATGAAATTCCGTCGTTCTAATGGCGGTAAAAACTATAACCAACGTCCAATCGTGAAAGTTAACGATCATGTGGATAATGATGAAGTCTTGGCTGATGGACCTTCTATGGAAGGTGGAGAATTAGCACTTGGTCAAAACCCACTGGTTGCCTTCATGACTTGGCAAGGTTATAACTTCGAAGATGCCATTGCTATTAACGAGCGTTTGGTCCGTGACGATGTTTATACTTCAATTCATATTGAAGAGTATGAATCAGAAGCACGTGATACCAAACTTGGACCTGAAGAAATGACACGTGAGATTCCTAATGTTGGTGAAGATGCCCTCAAGGATCTTGACGAAGATGGTATTGTTCGCATTGGTGCTGAAGTTGAAGATGGCGACATTTTAGTTGGTAAAGTAACGCCAAAGGGAGTTACCGAGTTATCAGCTGAAGAACGTTTACTTCACGCAATCTTTGGTGAAAAAGCACGTGAAGTTCGTGATACTTCACTTAGAGTTCCTCATGGTGGCGGCGGTATTATCCAGGATGTTAAGATCTTCACTCGTGAAAACGGGGATGAACTTTCACCTGGTGTTAATATGATGGTTCGTGTTTATATCGCTCAAAAACGTAAGTTACAAGTCGGCGATAAGATGGCCGGTCGTCATGGTAACAAAGGTACTGTTTCTGTAGTTATTCCTGAAGAAGATATGCCATACATGCCAGATGGAACACCAATTGATATTATGTTGAGTCCCATGGGTGTGCCTTCTCGTATGAATATCGGGCAGGTTCTTGAACTACATTTAGGAATGGCTGCTCGTAACTTAGGTATTCATGTTGCAACACCTGTTTTTGATGGTGCGCGTGATAAAGATATCTGGGATGCTGTTAAAGAAGCTGGTATGCAATCAGATGCTAAGACTGTTTTGTATGATGGTCGAACTGGTGAACCATTCGAACAACGAATTGCCGTTGGGGTTATGCATTATATGAAATTAGCCCACATGGTTGACGATAAGATTCATGCACGTTCAATTGGACCTTACTCATTAGTTACGCAACAACCATTAGGTGGTAAAGCACAATTTGGTGGTCAGCGTTTTGGTGAAATGGAAGTTTGGGCTCTTGAAGCTTATGGTGCTGCTTATACACTTCAAGAAATCTTGACTTACAAATCCGATGATGTTGTGGGTCGTGTAAAGACCTATGAAGCCATTGTTAAGGGCGATCCAATTCCACGTCCAGGTGTTCCTGAATCCTTCCGTGTTTTGGTTAAAGAGTTACAAGCACTTGGTTTGGATATGAAAGTTCTTGATGCTGATAAGAATGAAATTGAGTTGCGTGATATGGATGATGATGACGATGATGTTGTCAATGTTGATGCACTCAGTAAGTATGCCGAAGAACAGAAAGATAAATCAAAAGAAGATGCTAAAGCAACTGCAGCTTCTAAAGATGCTTCTTCTGTGAGTGAAACAAAAGCTGAAACGAAGAATAATCAAAAGTAAGTTTAACTAATCAATAATCAAATTAAGAAGGAGGTCGATCCTTTGATCGATGTCAATAAGTTTGAAAGCATGCAAATTGGGCTCGCATCCCCTGACAAGATCAGAAGTTGGTCGTACGGCGAAGTTAAAAAACCTGAAACGATTAATTATCGAACATTAAAGCCTGAAAAAGATGGACTGTTTGATGAGCGAATTTTCGGACCAACTAAAGATTACGAATGTGCCTGTGGAAAATACAAACGAATTCGTTACAAGGGTATTGTCTGTGACCGTTGTGGTGTTGAAGTTACTAAGTCAAAAGTTCGTCGTGAACGAATGGGTCATATTGAATTAGCAGCTCCAGTTACTCACATCTGGTATTTCAAGGGAATTCCAAGTCGAATGGGTTTGGTTTTAGATATGAGTCCTCGTGCTCTTGAAGAAATCATCTACTTTGCATCATATGTCGTAATTGATCCTGGTAAGACACCACTCGAAAAGAAACAATTATTAACGGAGCGGGAATACCGTGAAAAATTAGAAGAATATGGTAATACCTTCAATGCTAAGATCGGTGGCGAAGCAATTAAGGAATTGCTTCAAGATGTTGATCTTGATAAAGAAGCTAAAACCTTAAAGGAAGAACTCAAGGATGCTTCCGGACAGAAACGGACACGTGCTGTTCGTCGTTTGGACATTATTGAAGCCTTCATTAAATCTGGTAATGAACCAGACTGGATGATTATGGATGCTATTCCTGTCATTCCACCAGATTTACGACCAATGGTTCAGTTGGATGGTGGTCGTTTTGCCACTTCTGATTTGAACGATTTATATCGTCGAGTAATCAACCGTAATAATCGTTTGAAACGCTTATTAGATTTGAATGCTCCTGGTATTATTGTTCAAAACGAAAAACGAATGTTACAAGAAGCTGTTGATGCTTTGATCGATAATGGTCGTCGTGGCCGTCCCGTTGCTGGACCAGGTAACCGTCCATTGAAGTCACTTTCACATATGTTGAAAGGTAAGCAAGGACGTTTCCGTCAAAACTTACTTGGTAAACGTGTTGATTATTCTGGCCGTTCTGTTATTGATGTTGGTCCATCACTTAAGATGAACCAAATGGGATTACCTGTTCCAATGGCTTTGGAACTCTTTAAGCCTTTCATCATGAAAGAATTGGTTTCACGTAATTTGGCTTCTAACATCAAGAATGCTAAACGTAAGATTGATCGCAAGGATGATGATGTTTATGATGTCTTGGAAGATGTCATTAAAGAGCATCCAGTATTGTTAAACCGTGCACCTACTTTGCATAGACTTGGAATTCAGGCCTTTGAACCTGTTTTGGTAAGTGGCAAGGCAATGCGTTTGCATCCGTTAGTTTGTGAAGCTTACAATGCCGATTTTGATGGTGACCAAATGGCTATTCATTTGCCATTATCAGATGAAGCGCAGGCTGAAGCACGTTTACTAATGTTAGCTGCTCATCATATTTTGGCACCTGCTAATGGTAAACCAGTGGTCACACCATCTCAGGATATGGTTATTGGTAACTATTGGTTAACAATGGAACGTGAAAACAGTGTCGGCGAAGGCATGATCTTTAAAGATCTTGATGAAATTCGTTTGGCTATGCAAAATGGTTACGTTTCTGAGCACACACGAATTGGTGTGCAAGTAAGCTCAATGCCGAAGAAACCATTTACTGATGAACAACGCAAACGTATTTTGGTAACAACTGTTGGAAAAGCAATCTTTAATAATATTTTGCCAAAGGGATTAATTTATTTGAATGAACCTACTGATGAAAACTTAGTAGAAGGTACACCGGATAAATATTTCTTAAAACCTGGTGAAGATATCAAAGCCTTTATTAAGGCACAACCATTGATTCCACCATTCAAAAAAGGTTTCTTGAGTGATATTATTGCGCAGGTTTACAAGCAATATAAAGTTACGCAAACTTCCTTACTTTTGGATCGAATGAAGGATCTTGGCTACGATATTTCGACTAAGTCTGGTTTAACAGTTGGTATTTCTGATATTACTGATTTGAAAGAAAAACCAGAAATTGTCAATGCAGCGCATAAACAAGTTGCCACTGTTACTAAGCAGTTCCGTCGTGGTTTAATTACTGATGATGAACGTTATGAACGAGTAGTTGGAATTTGGAACGATGCTAAAGATGATATTCAACAAAAATTGATGGAGAGTTTTGATCCTCAAAATCCAATTTATATGATGAGTGATTCTGGTGCTCGTGGTAACATTTCTAACTTTACTCAGTTGGCTGGTATGCGTGGTTTGATGGCTGCTCCTAATGGTAAAATTATGGAATTGCCAATTCTTTCAAACTTCCGTGAAGGACTTTCTGTTTTGGAAATGTTCATTTCAACCCATGGTGCTCGTAAAGGTATGACTGATACGGCTCTTAAGACTGCCAACTCAGGTTACTTAACCCGTCGTCTAGTTGATGTTGCACAAGATGTGATTGTTCGTGAAAAGGACTGTGGAACTGATCGCGGTTTGACAATCTCTGCAATTGTTGAAGGTAATGAAGTGATTGAGTCCCTGTACGATCGAATTTTGGGTCGTTATACACAAAAATCAGTTTATGATCCTCAAACAGGCGAAAAGATCGTTGGTAAAAATGAAATGATCGACGAACCTAAGGCACAAAAGATTATTGATGCTGGTATTGACACAGTGACAATTCGTTCTGCATTTACTTGCAACACTCGTCATGGTGTTTGTGAACGTTGTTATGGTCGTAACATGGCTACTGGTGATCGAGTTGAAGTTGGTGAAGCAGTTGGTACTGTTGCTGCTCAATCAATCGGTGAACCCGGTACTCAGTTGACTATGCGTAACTTCCATACTGGTGGTGTTGCTGGAAACGAAGATATCACGCAAGGACTTCCACGTATTCAAGAAATTGTTGAAGCTCGTAATCCTAAAGGTCGTGCAGAAATTACTGAAGTAACTGGTACAGTTGAATCAGTTGAAGAGAATCCTGCAGAACGTAGCAAAGAAGTTACAATCAAGGGTGAAACTGATACACGTACTTATACTTTACCAATTACAGCACGTATGAAGGTTGCTGAAGGTGATTTCATTCATCGTGGTTCAGCTCTAAACGAAGGTTCTATCGATCCTAAGGAATTGTTGAAGGTGCGTGATGTACTTTCAACTGAAAATTATTTGTTGCGTGAAATTCAACGTGTTTACCGTATGCAAGGTGTTGAAATCTTGGATAAACATATTGAAATCATGGTTCGTCAAATGCTTCGTAAGATTCGAGTTATGGATCCTGGCGATACAGATGTGCTTCCTGGTACATTACTTGATATCAATGATTTCAAGGATGCTAACTACAAGACATTGATCGCTGGTGGCATTCCAGCAACTGCTCGTCCAGTTCTTCTTGGAATTACTAAGGCTGCTTTGGAAACTAATAGTTTCTTATCAGCTGCTTCATTCCAGGAAACAACCCGAGTATTAACTGATGCCGCTATCCGTGGCAAGAATGACCCATTAGTTGGTTTGAAGGAAAATGTTATTATTGGTAAGATTATTCCTGCTGGAACAGGAATGCCTGACTATCGTAAGATTATTCCAAAGACCGTTGGTGGCAAAGTGACGGAGCCTAAGTCACTTAGCGATGTAGAAAAAGAAATGGATACAGAAACAACTAAGTAGCACGTTTCTATATATCAATAAAAAGAAGCAGATTTGAGTAAAATCAGATCTGCTTCTTTTTTGCTTTCAAAAATTAAAGGGTCTCTGTCAAATCGTATTGGTGGAGA
>NZ_JQBY01000003.1 GCF_001437405.1 Pediococcus ethanolidurans
GTAAGTGTTGCACTTGATTTGACAATTCGGGAATATTTTTTAGTTATGCTATGAACTATTTTGTAAAAAAGGCAGAAGTTTGAGGAAATTTGCTTTCCTTAACTTCTGCCTTTCGCTTTAAAAGAACAGCTTTTTTTCATTTTATGACGTAACTAAATCATGTTTTGTTAATTTTAACTACATCAATGGATCCCAAACTGGTAATGGTTCTGGCTTTGAATCTGCAATCTTCAACTGATCAGCCGTCAAATACTTACGATGAACCACAACTTCATAAACATAATTTTCAAACCAATCATCGGTCATGGCAAAATAGCCTTTATCGCCATTTTTGTCACCCCAACTGTTTTCTACTTTCCACTTGGTAGCTTTATCATCAACCACATCGACACCAGTAAACGTCATGGCATGTGAAACTTGTGCTTGACCATATAGGAAGCGTTCTGCTTTGCTTAAGCTCAAATCAACGTCAAAAAGTGCATCCGTTTGATAAAGTTTGCTGTCCAATAAACCGTCCTTACGGTCCATTTGTTCCAAAACATCATTACCAAACCAAACTGTCTCACCGTCTTTAAGTTGGGCAATGGCTGCCTTACGTAACACATCCATTTCAACATTTAACAGTGTAATTTTCTTACCACCCACAATGTTATCTTCGGCTGGCAAACTATATAGTTTATTAAATGGTTGGTACGGCGCATTAGTTACCACCACATAATCATCCAAATCAACACCAATATATTTATCATAAAACGCTTTTGGTGTCAGATCGGCATCGCGATGATACTTTTTCTTGTCATCGCGATATTCAAAATCAAATTTAACTGGTGGTTCACCCACAGCAATCGCAGTCATTCGATAAACTTCACCTAGTAACTGATCACGTTTAGCGTTCAATTGACCTTCAGAAGCACCATTTGCCACTAACTCACGTAATTCAATTGCATCCTTACGTAGTTTAAGGTCCAGTGCACTTGCGAATCCAGTTGTATCATTTGTGTTAAAAGTTTCTGGCATCACAGATGATGGAACGACACCATATTTTTGAACTAAGCCAGCAGCCATTGCCCACTGACCACCGTCATCTCCAGGTCCTGCTAAATAAAATTCAACTTCACGATCATTAGCTGGTTTATCTGCGGTACGAATAATATTTTCATAAAAAATATTTGCTCGTTCAACTTTATCCCAGAAATACGAATAGGCTTGTGAAAGTTCGAAATCTTTCACATCATGTTTATCTGCAAATTGGTGCCGAAGTGTATTTAACAAAGAAAATAACCAGCAGCGGCCACTGTGTAACTGATTAGTTACCTTACCTGTATCGATCTCAATCGAAAAAGTACGATCCAAACGAACCTTGGCTGCAATGTCTTCGCTAGCATTTAAAACACCATTTTTTGTTGCTGCTCTTTGAACAACTGCATTACGATTACCGTCATTAAAAGCTTTTCGAAACTTTGTTACATTCTCTTGTGAAACTTCTTTTCCCATAGGGCACCTCCAAAAAATACGAATCTTAAATAAGAATAAGTTAATCATATTCTAATACTTTTCCAATAAATAGCAAACTACAAATAAAAAGCGTCGCAGAATTTTTATTCCACAACGCTTAGTCTATAATTTTAATAATCACCAGTACGATCATTTACATTCTTTTTAGCTGTAGTGCTACCCCAGAATGGTACCTTAACGACACCCATAACTTCACTTTTCTTAACGAAGCCCCAATAACGACTATCATTGGAAACACTTCGGTGGTCGCCTAATACAAAGTACTCACCAGCCGGAACTGTTTCAGATTTATTTCCCCAGCCACGTGCTTTGGCCACCGATGCTAAGTTCCAATTAGTCGCTTCAGCACCGATTTCTGTTCCCGTTTTCCGTTCATAGGAACTGATAAACTTCTGTGGAATCAATTTATTGTTTACATAAAGATTACCATCTTTGTATGAGATTTTGTCGCCTGGCATGCCAATCACACGTTTGACATATTCAGTACCCGGAGTCGCCTGTGGGTCTGCACCATATGCATCAAAAACAATCACACTTAGATGCTTGATTTTATCCTGTTTAAAAACAAAGACACGTTCATTATTCACTAAGTTAGGCTCCATCGATGTCCCGTCAACACGGACAATTTCAAACAAAAAACTTCTAACTAGTAAAGCAATTGCTAAACCAATTAGAATTGGAACTACCCAACTCAAAATACTTTTTATAGTTTTCATGAAAACTCCTCGATTAACTTATTTATATTCTCATTTTAGTGCAAAGTCCTTGAAAAATCTCGTTTAAAGTTCAAACCTATATAAATTCTTCATAATTTCCTGTGCTACAATAATCGCGAGGTGATTTAGATGAAAAAATTCTTATTAAAAACTGGTATGTTAGCAATTGGTGCCATTGGTATTCATAAAATTCCTCGACCTGTTAAAGCCTTTGTTCTTGGTAATTTACCGACTTATCAACCAGCAACAGAAACGTTAAATCCCAGCTCATTATTATATGGTAAACGAATCGCTTTTTTAGGTTCTTCCATCACGTATGGTGCTGCAGCAAAAGGTAAATCCTTTGTTGAGTATTTGCAAACAAAAGATGGTATTATTCCCACCAAATCAGCAATTAGTGGCACCTCTTTAGCTGGTTTAGAACCCAAAACTTATTCAAGTCGTCTTCGAACAGACTTTAATGTAAAAAGTCACTATGATCTGTTCGTTTGTCAATTATCAACTAATGATGGCCGTGCCCATAAAGCATTAGGTCACATCACACCGTCATCACAAAAGAATGATTTTGATCGTCAAACCACCATTGGTGCCATTGAAGATACTTTATCCTATGTGCAAGCCCATTTTGATTGCCCAGTTGTTTTTTACACTTGTGTTCGAAAACCAGATACAGATTACGAACAACTAATTAAAAAGTTGTATCAATTACAGAAGAAATGGCAGTTTTCCATTCTGGATCTCTGGGCCAATCCAACCTTACATCATTTAAATAAATCTAACCCATACCTTATGATGGATGATGCGCATCCCACTCAAATGGGTTACAAACAAGTTTGGACGCCGCTTTTTGAAGCTCACTTAACTAAAATACTGGCTAATAACTAACCTGAAATACAGACTGTCATCAAAGCTAATCTTGTGACAGTCTTTTTTGATGCCGAACCAAACCAATTAACAAAACAAGTGCCACCACAATCATTCCTAAAGCAAACCAATAGCTAAAATGCATTCCAGATATAAACCACGCTGGGTTGTGATTAGGATAGGTTGTAATGTGTTGTCCTGCCTTTTGACTAATGCCTAGATAAAGTAACGAAGTTGAAAGGGAAAGCCCAATAGCCATCCCTAAATTTCGAGCCAGCGCCGCAATTGATCCGGCAATTCCTTGAAATTGCTTACCCGCATTTCCCATGATCATCGGATTATTCTGAAACGTTCCGTTTGCCAAACCAAATAACATAAGACCAGCAATTAACCAAACTATTCCCCAACTAGGGGTGATAAACATAAAAATTAATTCCGGAATTAAAAAGATAACCAGTGCAATTAGGGAAATCTTTTCAGCACCAATGTGGTCTCCAATCATGCCGCCAATTGGAGCTGAAAAAATATTCAGTAACGGAATAGACATTAAAATTAAACCTGCAATAGCCGATGAATATTGAAGTGTTTCCTGCAAATAATAAGGCATAATCATGTTGTTAAAATAACCAACTGCGTAGACCAGCATTGCAGAAATAATCCCAATTGAAAATCCCGCATTTTTAAAAATATGTAAATTTAAAAGTGGATTTTGCGTATGGTTCTCGCGAAAAATAAACATTGCAATTAAAATAGCTGTCGATAAAAACAAGAGTATAATTTCAGGCTTAACAAAGCCAATCTCCTGACCCCAGTAAATAGCCACAAAGAAACCTACAACAGCTAATGCATACACCAAATAACCGATAAAATCGATTTGAACTTTTTGATGTGTAGGCAAGTCTTTTGGAAAAATCTTGTAACCAAATGCAAACGCAATTAGCCCAATTGGTACGTTAATGAAGAAAATAAAGTGCCAAGAAAGAACGGCTAGAATTAAACCACCTAATCCTGGTCCCATAATATTACCAACTTGCACAAATGAACTATTAACTCCTAGCGCCACACCATGACGACTTCGAGGAAAAATCTGAGTAATAATGCCAAAATTAGTGGCCATTGTCATAGATGCACCTACTGCTTGAACGATTCGTGCAGCCAACATTAGCGGCAACGTTGTACTTAATCCACAGCCTAATGATCCCGCCACAAAGATTAACGTTCCAATTTGAAAAATCTTGATTCTTCCAATTTGATCGGATAATTTACCAAAAAATATTAAGAGGACACAAATAAGCACCAAGTAAACCGAAACCACCCACTCAGCTTCGTTCATTGGTGCATGGAGATCATGTGAAAGCTTAGGAACTGCAATATTAACAATGCTGGCATCGATTGTCGACATAAACGATACCATTGAAGTGGCCAAAAGTAAGGTCCACTGTGAGTTTTGTTTCATCATCATCTATTCACCTGTATCCTTATAAACTAGCAATAGTTTACCACTTAAAATAACCGCAAAACACTATTCCAACTGTGGAAACGTTTTATCATTAATTTTTTCAACTTCTAACTAAAAGTTGAAACTACGAAATCGTATTTAGTTGTCTGATACCAAAGCGTCCATAGTAACAAAATTAGATTAAATTGCCGTCTTCCAGCAAATTCGGGCTGGAACGTAGTGGGCACGACTTGAAGCCGCAAACCACGTCTCCAAGTTCGGCCTTTATCTAAGCGAAAACCGCTAAGATAAATGTCACTACTGAGCCCATTTGCTTCCAGACTATTCTCTATGAATTAAACCGCTTAACAACAGTTACTAAAATCATCTTGGTAGTTTAAACCTTTAATTTCTAAGATAAATTAAAATTAAAAGCCATATAAAAAAGCAGAACTAACGAATATTTTCGTTGATTCTGCCTTTGTTTACCAATTTAATCTTAGTAGTCTACTGTTCGTTTATTTACATTTTTCTTAGCACTTGCACTACCCCAAAACGGAACTTTCACCACACCCATAATTTTATCTTTCTTAACAAATCCCCAGTAACGACTATCATTTGAAACATAGCGATGATCACCCAGAACAAAATATTCCCCAGCAGGGACAGTCTCTGGTTTATTACCCCATCCTCGCGTTTTAGCAACTGATGCTAAATTCCACCGCGTCGCTTTTGCTCCACGCGCCGTTCCAACCGTCCGCTCATAGTTACTAATAAAGCGTTGTGGAACCAGTTTTCCATTTACATACAAATTGCCATCCCTATAGGAAACCTTATCGCCTGGCATGCCAATCACTCGTTTAACATAATACATCTTAGTAGTCACTCTAGGATCCTCACCATGCGCATCAAATACAATCACACTTAGATGCTTAATTCTTTCCTGTCTGAACGCAAAAACACGCTCATTATTAGTAAGGTTAGGTGTCATTGATGACCCATCTACACGCACAACTTGAAATAAGTAACTTCTTACCAGAAAAGCAATTGCCAATCCAATTACAACTGGAATTACCCAACTTAAAATGCTCTTAATTGTTTTCATAAAATACTCCTCCACTAATTTCTCATAAACTCATTGTATCGCAAATCATTCTGTAGAACTTACGCTACTAGTTCTTTGTACTGAAAAACTATTTTATTTCAAAACTCTTAACCGGTTACGCACAGTTTTTCACCACTTATACAAAAAGTATTTCTTTTCACGCTTAAAAGGAGTCTAATAATATCAAAGCCAAACAAAGGAGATGACGGAAATGAAAGTTAGATTAGAAATTGATAACACCCTACAAGAACCAGAAGTTATCATAAAGGCTTCTAATCATGATCCAAATGTTGAACACATTAAAAAGCTATTAGAAAACAGTTCTCACTCTGACACCCTTACCTGCTATCAGGGTGCAACCGAATATTTTTTAAAGCTAGACAACATTCTTTTCATTGAAACCGCCGATCGCCGATTACAAGTACATACCAAAGATGACATATACATTAGTAAAAATCATCTTTATAAATTAGCAGACAGCCTGCCAGGTTCCTTTTTACAAGTATCAAAGTCAGCACTTGTCAATTTATATCAGGTTAATGCGCTGACCAAGTCAATTTCAAATTGTCTTATATCTTTTCGAAACTCACATAAGCAAATATACGCATCACGCCGTTATTACAAACAACTTCAAGAACGATTAAATGAAATGAGGTAACTATTATGAACGAAAGAACAAAATGGGGTCACTGGTTCTGGGGGCTATTTTTTCTAGCTTGCGCAGCGATTCTCATCGCCAGTAAGATGGGTTGGTTTTCTTATCAAGCCAATATGTGGACTGTGATTTTCACCCTAATTCTTGCCGCAGCTACGATTAAAAGCATTGTCTATTTTAGTATTACAGGAACCATTTTCAGTCTTGCTTTTATTAGCATGCTCTATGCAAAACCTCTGGGTATTACCAACTTAGTTCCATGGACTATTCTTGGTGCTGCATTTTTATTAAGCATTGGTCTATCGCTTGTCGTCCATCCCTTTAAAAGAAAATTTCACCACCATCAACATGTTTTTATAAATGAAACGGGACATGATGGTCAACATTTTTCTCAAAGTACAACCACTGATTATGAATCCTATGTTAACGTCAATGTTCGCATGGGAAGCACCATCCGTTATGTACAATCTACTAATTTTCAGCACGCGATCATCAACGTCACAATGGGAGACGCAAAGGTTTATTTTGATCAAGCCATTATTACTAACGATCGCGCAAACATTGAACTGAACGGTAGCATGGGTGACATTGATCTCTATGTTCCAAAAGCATGGAATTTACAAGTTCAGCTCGATTCTTTTATGGTAGAAACGACCGAAACTGGCTTGAAACCCACTAAAGATGGCCCACTAGTATCTATTATCGGTGATTTCAAAATGGGAGACATTACTGTTCATTATGTTTAACGCACAACTACATTTTTCAGCTGTTAACTGAAGTACAATTCTACTTCAGCGTGGGGGTATTATCATGAATAAACTAAACTTATCAGCACAAACCATCAAACTTCTAATTATCAAGTTTACAGGAAACTTCGGCAGTGGCATGCTATCATTTGCCATTGGTTTATATATTCTTCATCGGACAGGATCCGCATTGGGGATGGGTGTTTCTTTGATTACCGGTCCCATTGTTTCATTAATTTTAACACCGTTTGTCGGCTTCATTGTCGATAACTTTAATCATCGTCGTGTGATGATTGCCGCTCAAATTACGACTAGTTTGGGATTGCTTTTATTTGGATTCTCCTTCAGGTTATGGCCCACACAGTACTACCCCGAACTCATTGTGCTAATCATCATTCTGCAGATTACTGATAATTTTTTGAGCACCACATTGACTGCCAGCATTATACAATTGTTTGATACCAATGAATTACAGAAGGTCAACTCACTCAACCAGTCCATTTCTTCACTAGCTTCATTTCTGGCTCCTATCGTTGGCGCTTTCGTTTACACACTTGTTTCAATTGATATTTTTGCTTTCATTGAAATTGGTTTTGAATTAATCGCCCTATTTACCATTACTTTGCTTCATTTTTCAACAGTTGTAGAATCTAAAAACTCGCCTGTCGAAGCCGAAGATTCAAATGAAACAGTCTGGCAAAATTTTCGAACAGGACTTCATTACTTACGCAGCCAACGTTTAATGACGATTCTGCTTGTTTCCGCGGCAGCAATCAACTTCTTCTTTTCTGCGTTGAATGTTGGGCAGCCTTACTTATTAGTCACAACGTTGAAGTTATCAAATACCCAGTACGGCGTGACCGATTCCGCACTTGCAGTTGGGATGTTTGCAGGTGGCATTATCCTTAGTTTTCTGAAGTTAAAACACCATCCCGTGACCATATCTTATATTAGCCTTGCTGTTCTGTCAGGAATTCTAATACTAGCCGGCATTCCCGAAATTTTAGGTTTACCATCACTTTTAAATACCGTTTACTTCATTGGGTTAAATATTTTAAACGGTGTAACCTTAGTTTTTATTAATACACCCATGAATACTTTTATGCAGCAATTAATTCCGCAGAAGATGCAAGGACGCATTTTCTCACTAGAAGGCACCATTAGCATGCTATTAATGCCAGTTGGAACAATCGTTTTTGGATTTCTTTTCGATCATGTAACAGCACTCTCTATCTTTGCCATTACAGGTCTTTTGTTACTGCTGTTTACCACTGCAACCATTACAGTTATTCACATGCAAAAACTATTAGATGCTCCTAAAGATATCGTGAATCCGATTCATTAATAAACGAAAAGCCTCAAGACTGATATTATTCAATCTCGAGGCTTTTTTATAGATCAGAAGTTAAAACAAGTCCTGCTGTTACGATCGTTTCTGTTTATTTTTAAATGTTTTAAGGACTTTCGCCGTTGAGCATGTGTGTTTAAACTTTTTCAACATTTCCTGTTGCTTTTCGGAATTTCGAGCGATCGTAGCATCCGTTACAACTGTTGGCATAAATCCTAATTTTTCGGCATCTTGTACTGTTTTTTTAACACCATTATCTGTTGTGAAACCTGTGACCAGTAGCTGTTTAATATTTTGTTGTTGTAAATACGTTGATAGTTCAGTGTGCTTAAAGGCACTGGGCCCTGGCTTTTGCAATGGATATGCCAAATCAGCTGTCACTAGTGGTTGAGTAAAGCGATTATCAAGTATCTTTGGCAATAACTTAGGGTGCAGCGTAACAATAATGATCGGTAAGTTTTGCGCTGAAAACTGTGTCACTAATTTTCGATTATTCAACAACACTTGCTTAAATTGATCTGATGTCAGTTGTTTAAAAATATGACGTGCTAAAAATATCGAACCGGTCTGTAGATCAATGACCACTAAAGCTGTTCTTGTCATTTTTTCATCATTCATTAGTCATCTAACCTCTCTCTTTAGCCTGCCAGGCCCATTTTTCTTCGTTAATATCACGATCACACCATTGATTATTTTTCACAGATTCAACCAGTTTAAATCCTTGTTGTCCATATAAATGACGAGCCGCAACTAGTTCGTCAACCGTCCACAAGTACATCTCTTTTACTTTTTTTGTTTGAGCATAATCCATTAAGTTTTGAACAAGCTTTTTCCCAATGCCAAGTCCTTGATATCGTGAGTCGACTGCAAACCAACGTACTTGATATTGCATTTTTTCGGCTTTAATCAGTGAAATGGTCCCCACTTGTCGACCATTTACTTCCGCAACCCAAGTGATTCCCTGAGTTAGATCCTGAACATACTCTGTCAATGCTTTGAACACATACTGATGAAAGATCGCATTGTACGGAATTTCTTGTTGATAAATTCGACTATGTAGATCTGCAACATAGCCAATATCTGCTAACTTTCCTTTACGTATTTTCACCTGTTGCTTTTTTTCTAAAATGTTTTGAATTTCATGCATATCTGTACTAATAAGTTGAAGTTGACTAGCAGAATAACTTGATAACTGCGAAGTTAAATAATCACGTGATAACTTTGTTAATTCTGTAAATGCCGCAATTCCTTTTTGGGTTAACTTGATTTGATAGTGGCGACGATCAGTAGAATCAAGCCCCCGTGTCAACAATTTCTGTCCTTCTAATTTAGTGATTATTTTACTTAACTGCCCTTTATCAAATCCTAACACCCTTTGAATTTTAGAGGCTGTTGTTTCTCCTTGAGCTTGAATTTCAGCAATAACACGGGCTTCATTCAATGAATATTCACCCACGTACAATTCACGATCAAATGTATTAAATTTATTTGCATAATAACGATTAAAATTACGAATTGTTTCAATACTCTTTAACAGTTGCATGCTTACCGACTCCTTTTTGAGGCTTAATTTTTAGAATAAAAATATTGTAGTTCATAAAGTTGACTTTTTCAACTGTTGCTTTTATCAACCATTAAATTGCAAACAAAAAAGAATGAAAATTTCACAATAAGGAAACTTTCATTCTTAACTTTTGATCTCACTAGATTATGGACGAACCGCATGAATAATCAAGTCTTCAATCCTTTTTAAATCGGCAGTTTCATCAGTTGGAATAGCTGTTATAAAATTGCGTTGAAGAAAATAGGTAATTAATTGGCCAATAATTGTTCTCGCTAAATCAACCAACGTCAATCCAGGTCGAACCAATTTGTCTTCCACCATTTTATTTAATGCACTATTAAAAATAACCGATTGCGATTGTCTAACTAAATCAAAGAACATCGCGCGAACTGTTTCATTGGTCATTATTTCGGATAACAGAATTTGAAACGCGGCAGCATTTTCCTTTAGAAATTTGTAGCGATCAAAAACAACAAAATGAACAATTTCCTGCAAACCATTATGTTCATTTAATTTCGAAAAAAAATCGTCCCGAAAAACCGGTGCCAGATTATTAATCATTGGCTTAATAATTTCCATTAATAAATCCTGTTTGGTTTTAAAATACTTAAAAATTGTTGCCTGACTCACATCGGCATGTTGGGCAATCTGTGCTGTAGACGTCCCATCGTAGCCCTGACGAGAAAACAGATCCAAGCTGGATAAAATCACTGCTCGACGGCCCTTTGGCATTGTCTGATCATTAAGCCACTGTTTATAATTAGTAAACACATTCGAACTCATAAATAACTCCTCTTTCATTAAGATTATTTTCCTCTTGGTCAAAGTCAACTGTTAAACTTTTCGATACCGTTTTAGACCAACAATGTTCAAGAAAGTCAGCACAATCAAAATACCGCCTAAAACACCAATATCCAATCCTAGTGTAGACAAGTGCGCCCCATGCATCATAATTGCTGTGGAGGCATCCCCCGAATACTTAATCGGAATTATATAAGAAATATCTTTAACCCAGTCTGCCATAGAATCTAATGGGATAATACCTGAGAAAAAGACTTGGGGAATCACAATAAGCGGAATAAACTGTACCATTTGAAACTCTGATCTGGCAAACGTAGATACTAAAATTCCGAATGCCAAAGCAACCAGCGCTAAAATTAAGTTAATTATTACTAAATTAAAGACATTACCAACAATATCGATCCCTAGTAGCCAAATAGTTGCCATGACAATAACGATTGTTTGCACAATAGCTAAAATACCATAACTAATCATATAGCCAAAAACAATTTCTGATCGTTTAACCGGTGTTGCTAACAAACGATCCAGCGTACCACTAGTTCGTTCTTTAAGTAAGGCCATTCCAGAAATTAGAAAGACAAAGAAGAAAACGAAGAAGCCCATTAAAATCGGCAAAATCTTATCAAAAAATCCGGTGCTTGAATCGCCATAAACATAATGATTGGTTACTTTAGTTTTAGCAACCTTAGTTACTTTAGTAGTCGTCTTGGGTGTCGATGCCTGACTGGCTAACTTGGCTCTAGTCTTTGCAGGCAATAATTGTTCTACCTTGGTTAACGCACTGGCCGTCGTCTGTAACTGCGTTTTCATCGTACCCATCTGATTTTTCATCGTCGTCATGGTATCCTCAGTAACGGCATTCTTAAACGCCATTTTTACGGCAGTTGTTTTCGTAGAGTCTGTGTTTGCATAAGTGATACTATACCCACTACTCTTTTTTTGAATAATGGAATCAATCTTTTCATCTTTTAAGGCTTTTTTAGCTTGTTTTTTACTGTCATAGGTTTTGACGGCAACATGTTTTGTATTATCCAAGTTAGAACGAATCGTTTTTGAAACGGCAACAGTACCGATCTTTACATTGGTTGTTGAATTAGCAGAAAATAACACACTAAGTAACAAAATAATAATGATTGGTGCCACAAACATCAGAGTTAAAGTTCGTTTATCACGAATTAACTCCTTAATTACACGAGTTGCAATTGCTAGAATTCTCATGATTGAACCCCCTCTGCTTTCAAAAAGACGTCTTCAATCGTTGGTACTTCATATTGTTTCTTCAAATTTTGAGGCGTATCAAAGGCCATCACGCGTCCACCCAGTAATAAAGCTACGCGGTCTGTCAGTTCCGCTTCATCCATCACATGCGTCGTAATCAAAATGCTGCGTCCTTCATCACGAATACTGCCCAGTTCTTTCCAAATTTGTCGACGCAGTGCTGGATCAATTCCAACAGTGGGTTCATCTAGAATTAGAAGTTCCGGTTCTCCAAGAAGCGCAATCGCTAGTGATAAACGGCGCATCATTCCACCAGAATATCCGGAAACTCGTTTGCTAAGATCTTCGGTTAAATCAACAACCGCGGCTGCATGTTTAATTTCTGTACTTATATTTTTTTTATTAATACCCTTCATTTTGCCAAAAAATTGTAAGTTTTCTCGCCCAGATAGAGCTTCATACAAAGCATCCGTTTGCGCCATATAGCCAATTCGTGACAATAACTGTCGATTGGGCATTGTTTGCTTAAAAACGGTAGCTGAGCCGCCATCAGCAACCTCCATCCCCAAGGCTGTTTTAATTACTGTTGATTTGCCTGCACCGGATGGTCCAATTAAACCAACTATCTCACCTGGCATAAGATCCAGATTGACATCTTGTAAAACAGTTTGTTTACCAAATTTCTTAACAAGATGGGTCAAAGAAATAATTGAATCTGTCATTTTAATTCCTCCAGTAAAAATCACAATATATGTAAGTGATTGGTTACTCACTTAACGTTTGTTAGTGTACTTCGCGCTAACTTAAAAGTCAACACAAAGCTTAAAAAAATTGTCTCAATCATCTACTACTCAGCAATCCTTGGCATTAATATCACGTGTTAAATGAATCTATCTATTTTTAGAAGAGTGTTCAGCTACTCACCTAAATTCTGTTATTTTCAATTTTTTTGAAAAATTATATCAAGTTAGCTTTGAACCGAATATAATCAGGTATGAAATGTAATTCAATTAATTGGCAAAACCAGTTTATTCATGACGGTGTTTGCTAAAATTAAGAAAATGGGGGATATCAACATGTATTTAACGTTTGATTGTTACGGTACCTTGCTTAATGAAGAAGGGCTTTACAGTAAGGTAGCAGAAATTGCGAATAAACTTGGTGTGGACGGACCAACTGCTCGTAAGTGGTTTATTACTTATTTAGATGATCGTAATCATATGGTGCCCTACTTGGACTATGATCGTTTAGTTCGCCAGACTTTAACCGAAATGGATAAGCATTTTGATTTGGCACACAAATTCGAAGAACATTATGTTGAAGTCCTACAGGCAATTCGGGACTTAAAACCATTTCCAGAGGTTGTTTCAACTTTAAATGAACTAATCAAACGTGGTGATCACTTAATTGCCATGTCAAATTCATCGTGGCCAATCATTACCGCCAATGTGGCAGCACTCGAAAATCCGTTTGAAGATATTATTATTGCCGAGACAACTCATGCGTACAAGCCTGATCTTCAATTCTTCCAGTACGTTCAAAAAAAGTATAACTTTACTGCGGAGAATCATATCCACATTGCTCAAGGATTTAGCTCCGACATCGTTGCAGCTAAGCAAATGGGCTGGCCAAGTATCTGGGTAAATCGAGCAAATGAAAAGCCATTTGGTGGTGTGGAACCAACTCATACTGTGAAAAAACTTGATGAAGTATTGAATCTAATTTAACTGAATAATAACTGAGACATTAAAAGTCATCTAATTTTGAAAAATCAGATGTCTTTTTTAGTTTTCTCAGTTATCATTCAGTATGATTATAATATAAATATATTGTTTCACGTGGAACTTTGTTGACTTAATATCAACAACATATAGCATTCAATAAAATGCAATCACGCTCACAAATGAACACTAGGTTTAGCCGCTGAATCTTGGAATAATGAGGCGGTTGCATCCCAAATTCGCTGTGCAACCTTGCTATGATTCATTGTGTATAAATGAATACCATCCACACCATGTGCCACTAAATCAACAATTTGATCAACTGCATAGGCAATTCCAGCATCACGTAAAGCTTCTTTATTATCCGCATAACGATTCAAAATTGACAAAAATTTTTCCGGTAATGGTTTGCCAGAGATCTTTGCCATGCGTTCAATCTGACCTTTATTCGTAACCGGCATAATTCCTGCTTCAATTGGAACAGCAATCCCGGCACCACGCACCTGCTCAATAAAATCATAAAAACACTGATTTTCGTAAAACAACTGCGAAATCAGATGATCTGCGCCGGCATCCACCTTACGTTTCAAATTGGCAATGTCAGCCGTTAAATTGGCTGCTTCCTGATGGCACTGCGGATAACACGCTCCAATAACCTGAAAATCACCCGTTTGTTTAATAAAACTAACTAATTCATTGGCATGATTAAAGTCACCAATCGGTTCTCTACCCGCAATTTTGTCACCACGCAATGCCAAAATATTATTAACATGATGTGCATTGAGCTCTTGCAACAAATTACGGACATCTTCCTTAGATTGATAGAGTCCCGGAATATGTGCAACTGCCGTGATGTTAAGTTGATTTTGAATAAAGTCAACAATTTTAACATTTTGATTTCGGACACTAGTTCCGCCGGCTCCTAGGGTTACTGAAATAAAATCCGGATGAATTTGTGCCAAATTAGTTAATATTGGGCGTAATTTATCAACCGGTGTTTTGCTATGTGGTGGAAACACTTCGAAGGAAAAAACAGTTTTCTGATTAAAGACTTCGGTTAGTTTCATAAAGCGAACTCCTTACTTTTTTCGTTGCTTCAACCATGTTGGATACCGCGTCAAAGGCTTCTTTTTCAGAACGCGTCTTTAAACCACAATCCGGATTAATCCAAACTTTAGCTGCTGGTAGTTTGGCAATGATGTGATTAATAATTTCTTCCAATTCTTCAACACTTGGAATTCGTGGTGAATGAATATCATAAACGCCAGGGCCCACTTCCGTTTGAAAGTTTGCTGCAACTAATTGATCAATCAACGATAAATCGGAACGAGAAGCCTCAAAGGAGATCACATCGGCATCCAAATTATCAATTGCTTGAATAATATCGCCAAATTCGCTATAGCACATATGCGTATGAATCTGCGTCTCTGGTTTTACACCACTATGCACCAATCTAAAGGCAGGTACTGCCCAGTCAAGATAAGCACGGTACCAGTCTGATTTTCGCAACGGTAAATTCTCACGTAATGCTGGTTCATCAATTTGAATGATCTTAATATCATGAGCTTCAAGATCCAAAACTTCATCGCGAATGGCCAAGGCAATTTGGGTAACAGACTGTTCGGGCGTAATATCTTCTCGTGGAAACGACCAATTAAAGATGGTAACTGGGCCTGTTAACATCCCTTTAACTAACCGATCCGTTAACTTATTAGCAAAAACGGTTGTGTCAACGGTAATTGGCTCATTGCGACTAACATCACCCCAAATAATTGGTGGTTTTACGCCCCGCGTTCCGTATGATTGGACCCAACCATTTTGCGTAAAAACAAACCCATCCAGTTTTTCGCCGAAATACTCAACCATGTCGTTACGTTCATATTCACCATGAACCAACACATCAACCCCAATTTTTTCTTGGAATTCAATAATTCGTTTGATTTTTGCTTGATTAAACGCATCATATTCGGCTTGAGTAATTTCACCCTTACGCAGTTTAGACCGATTTTGACGAACGTCTTTGGTTTGGGGGAAGGAACCAATGGTTGTCGTTGGTAACTCTGGTAAGTTAAATACCTGCTTTTGAATTTGTTCCCGTTTTGAACGTTCTGGTAATCTGGTGTAATCTGCTGCTGTCAATTGTGCGATTCGTGACTTAACCTGCGAATTTTCTGGATGTTTAATTGTCGAAAACAGCTCATTATTAATAGCCAAAACTTTTTGATCATGTCCTTGAAAAATAGCATCTAGTTCAACTAATTCGTCTAGTTTTTGATAGGCAAAGGCCAAATGTTGTTGAACTGTTTTAGGTAGTTTAGTTTCCAAAGAAGCATCGTATGGAACATGCTGTAAGGAACATGAACTACTCAAAACGATTTCGCCTTTAACGTTTAATGCTTTAAGTGTCTCAATAGTAGTCACATAATGATTTCGCCAAATATTTTTACCGTTAACAACTCCTGCAAAAAGCACCTTATCAGTAGGAAACCCATTTTCTTTAATCAACTTGCTGTTTTCAGTTGTGGCAACCAAATCCAAACCAATGCCATCAAAAGGCAATTTAATCAACGTTTGATAAGAATCGCGCACATCGCCAAAATAAGTTTGCAACAATACCTTAACAGCCTTTTTAGCTGGCAACAGGCTCTCATAAATTTTAGTGAACAAGGCAAGATCTGTTTCACTCTGATCAAAACTGAGGGCAGGTTCATCTAATTGAAGCCATTTCACATCTTGTTCATTAAGTTTTGCAAGTAAGTCTTGATAAGCATTTACTAGTGATGATGCAAAGTCTTGTGGCTGTTTATCGCCTTTAAAAATACTTAGTTTAAGTAACGTATAAGGTCCAACAATCACTGCCTTAGGATTTTGAATACCGTGTTTTTTAGCTTCATTGATTTCATCAAAGAGTTTAGAACCAGTTAATTTAACATCGGTTTCATCATCAAATTCTGGCACAATATAGTGATAGTTTGTGTTGAACCATTTTTTCATTGGTAAAGCTTTAACAGACTCAGTTTCACTTTGATAACCACGAGCTAAAGCAAAGTATTCATCCAAACTAGACAAGCCGAGCTGCTTATAACGCGCAGGAATAACATTGAACAAATAAGCAGCATCTAACGTTGTATCAAAAAACGAAAAATCTCCCACCGGAATCAGATCAATCCCTGCTTTTTGTTGTTTATCCCAGCGCTGTGCCTTCAATTGCTGCGCTGTTTTCAATAATTCCTCTTTTGTTGCGCGTTTTTTCCAGTAATGTTCAGTTGCAAACTTCAATTCTCGATGTTCACCAATTCTAGGAAAGCCAATAATACTCGTTGTCATAATATTCCTCCAATTAATTTTTTATACAAAAAAAGCACCACCATTACCTACTCGGACCTAAATCCGAGGACGCGTAACCGTGGTGCCACCTCTATTTTCGTTAATTTCACAATCAACGACTCAGCTAGTTTCAAACAAAACTAGTGCCCCTTATCGGTGGCAAAACCGGTGATTTGGCGTGAACCGCCTCACAGCTCTGAGCTCATCTTCATCCCTACTCTAAATCCTCATTTTCACCCAGGTACTGAGGTCTCTAAAATTCATTATAGGCATTACTCTTCTCATCAACGCTTTAAATTAAATTTTAATGAGAGTGTAACGCTGTTCTAATTTATTGTCAAATTCACTTTGCTTCACGTGAAACATTTTTGTGTTTTGTTTGGCATCTTGATTAAATTTTTCCTATTTCAACACTATTTCTCTATGCTTCTTCATTGGACTGAGGATCCACATCAGAATACATCGTGATCTCCATATTTAGAGAAACTTGAGGATCGTTTGGGTATGGATCTTTAAACTTTGTTGTTTCCTCATTTAATTTTCTTAATAATTCAATTCTTCCTTTATTAGATAGTTTTAGATCTGATTGCGCCCAAGAAAATGTACTTTTATCACTATTGCCGCCGCCTTGAATAAAATCGACATTTTTTTGAAATGCTTGTAAAACTCTCTTTTGATTAATCATCAAGAGTTCCATAAGATCTTCACCATGTTCTTTGACATATTCATCGCCTAAATCTATTTCCTGATCACCTTTTTTGCCATCTTTTGAACTTTTATACAAAAAGGCCGAACTATATACCTTTTCGGTTAAATTTTTAATTTGGTTCTCTGATACTATCTTTAAAAGACCAAAATCCGTCATCCTTTGAATTGGATAATAAAGATTAGACGGTTTTTCATTTAAAACCTTAGCCAACTGTTTAACGGTAATTCCGCTCTCTTTATTGGCAGCATCTATTATCTTATTCACTTTATGATCAGCTAATAGTTTTGCTAAACTATCAAGTTTATTAGAACTCATTTAAGGAACTTCCTTTTCATTTTTAACAAGTTTATTCACAATACACATCAACTCACTTATCATACCAATCTCATGATTATTAAACCAGTCATCAAAAAAATCTATTTTAAAACCTTTTCTAAATTTTCTTTTTTTGCTGCCCTTTTAACAACATGCACCGATTTTGTTGCCTTAATTTGCATAAATCCTAAAATACAGATGATCACAATGACCCCTGATGTTAGAAAAATAGCTCCTGCATTAAAATGGTCAAATAAATAACCATACATAATTGTTCCTACTGGCATCATCAACATTGACAATGAAGATTGAATCGTAAAAATACGTCCCTGAAAACTAGAATCAATATGCAATTGCATGTAGCCAGCCATTGGCACATTAGTTTCAAACAACGCAATTCCCAGTAGTAAGGCCAAGCCAACATAAATACCGGTAATTCCCAATTTTAAAAATTGAACATGCAAAAGTACTGGGAATCCCATGCCACTTGTAATTAAAGCAATCACGACAACCCAACGATACATAAGTTGAATCTGATTTTCTGCTGGCTTTTGTTTCATAAATATAAAACCAGACAAAATCATGCCTACCGAGGTACTGGCCTCAACCATACTGTAAGAAACGTTACTTAATTTATATTGATTAACTAATAAAAAAGGCAATCCAACGTTTACTGCACAAAAGAAAAAGTTGATTACACAGGCAGTTAGGATCAGCATGACAATCGCCTTTTTCTGACGTAAATAATGAATACCTTCCTTAAATGAAGTTAAAAAGTTCACTTTTTCCTTAACGTTCGTTTCAGTAACCGACTGTTTGCCATTAAATCTGAAGTTCAGCGATAGCACAACCACCATAACAATTGAAGTTGTCGCTAACATAATCAGTGTAAAACCAAAGAATGGCATCATCCCATATGCGATTCCACCTAAAATGGGGGCCAGAATTGAAGCTGAAGAACGAACCATCTGTTGAATTGAATTAAGTTGCTGCACCTGTGTTTTTGGAACTAAATTAATCGCTGAAGCACTAAAAACATTACCAATAAATAACTGAAAAATATCTAATAAAACTAGTAACACAATAATTTTTACGAGATACGTATCTGAAAGTTGTTGAAACTCCATTGAGAAAAATGCCATTGTCATAATAATACCAATCTGACAGATCACAATAATTTTTTTATGATTAAAATGATCCACAATTGTTCCTGAAATTGGCAATAAAACTAATGATACTAACGGTCCAATTAAAATAGAAATACCTAAATTCATGGCCGAACCAGTTTTACGTAGAAGAAATAAGCCCACCGCGAAACTAAACATGCTACTTCCTAACTCATCAATCAGCGCAATAATGCCAACTTTAATAAGCTGCTCCTTACTCGTATTCAAAAGGTTTTTCATAATAATTCCTTCTATCGTTAAAATTTATTTTTATGGTAATTTAGTTATAGCTTGTTGTTGCTAAAATGTCAATAAAAAATATTTTAACGATAAAATAAATATTATTATTAATAAAAACGCCATCCTAATATCTCTATTAAGATGACTATAAATTTAGCACTCTTAGTTCTGGGCTATGGATACTTTATCAATGGCCGTTCTCACTTGTGTAACATATTCTGTTAAAGCTAGATCGGTATGTTGTCTCGTGCTGCCAGAGGCAATTTGATGCACAATAGCACTACCAACAATAACACCATCCGCAAGCTCAGCCATGGTTGCGGCTTGTTGCGGTGTATGAATTCCAAAACCAATTGCCGTCGGAACATCCGTAACCTGACGGATATTCTCAATCAGTGCTTTTAAATCAGTTTGAATATCATTGCGTACCCCTGTAACCCCCATTGAAGAAACCACGTAAATAAATCCAGTTGCTTTCTTAGCAATCTTTTGAATACGTTCCACTGGTGAAGTTGGTGCAATTAATGGAATTAAGTTAATACCAAATTGATCTGCAAACGGACGTAACTCATCTTGTTCCTCTAGCGGTAAATCTGGAATAACTAATCCCGATACTCCCAGTTCCGCACAACGTTTGGTAAAGGCTTCATAACCATATTTAAAGACAATGTTTATGTAGGTTAAAAAGACCAATGGAACCTGTGTTTGTTCTCGAATTGCAGTAACCATTTCGAAAACACGTTCTGTTGTTGTATGATCTTTAAAAGCTCGTAAATCTGCTGCCTGAATTTCAGGACCATCAGCAACCGGATCCGAAAAAGGGATTCCTAATTCAACAATATCACTACCTGCATTTGCTAAAGCCACCACGTGTGCAACCGTCGCATTAAAATTAGGATCTCCGGCAACAACAAAGCTAATAAATGCCTTTCGTTTTTTAAACACTTGTGTCAAGTTATTCATTGATATTCACCCCTCTATACTTAGCAATGGCTGCAACATCCTTATCACCACGACCAGATAAGTTACAGATAATAATTTGATCTTTGCGCATCTTAGGAGCCAACTTCTTTACATAGGCAACTGCATGAGCACTTTCAATTGCACAAATGATCCCCTCTGTTTTGGCAATATACTCAAAAGCATCAACTGCTTCATCGTCAGTAATTCCCACATATTGTGCTCTACCAGTTTTAGCTAAGTAGGCATGTTCTGGACCAACACCTGGATAATCAAGCCCAGCAGAAATAGAATAGACTGGTGCGATTTGGCCATCTTGATCCTGTAAGAAAATCGATTTCATTCCATGAAAAATTCCTTCACTTCCACGCTCTAGTGTTGCTGCAGTTAAAGGTGTTTCAATTCCTTTTCCCGCAGCTTCACACCCAATTAACTGAACTTCAGGATTATCAATATAATTTGCAAAACTGCCAATAGCATTACTACCACCACCGACACAAGCAACAATTGCATCTGGCAGCCGCTTTTCAGCTTTCAAAATTTGTGCTTTGGATTCTTTACTGATCACACTTTGAAAGTCACGTACCATCATTGGAAACGGGTGTGGACCAGTAGCAGAACCCATAATGTAGGCAGTATCATCGCAGCGCTGTGTCCACTCTTGCAAAGCCGCATTAATGGCATCTTTTAATACCATCGACCCGGTTGTAACTGAATGTACTTTGGCACCTAACAGCTTCATTCGGTATACATTTAATGCCTGGCGATCCGTATCTCTTTTACCCATATAAATCTCACACTGCATCCCAAACAAAGCAGCTACTGTTGCTGTTGCGACACCATGTTGTCCTGCACCAGTCTCCGCAATGACGCGTGTTTTTCCCATTCGTTTTGCCAACAAGGCTTGGCCAAGAACATTATTAATTTTATGGGCACCGGTGTGATTTAAATCCTCCCGTTTTAAATAAATCTTGGCACCACCTAGGTCTTTTGTCATTTGTTCAGCAAAATAAAGCAATGAAGGACGATTAGCATAATTATTTAACAAATTATGAAGTTCAGTTTGAAATTCAGAATCCTTTTTATAATGTTCATAGGCCGCCGTTAGTTTTTGTAATTCCGTCATTAATGTTTCTGGAATATATTGACCACCATATTCACCATAGCGACCATTTTCTGTTTTTTCATGATTAGTTTCTTGCATTGTGAACGCTCCTTACTATTTTGATCATTTTTTGCAAATCTTTAACATGTTGTGTTTCAATCCCACTTGAAACATCAATCACGTTTGGATGAACTGCTTGAATTGCATCAGTTACATTATCCGGTGTCAATCCACCAGCTAAGAAAAAAGGTTGGGTAGGTCGTGTTATTTTTTCCCACGGCCAGATTCCGCCACTACCTGGTTTCATGCCATCAATAAGAACGTAATCTGCTGATGTAACAAAAGAAGATTGTGTATAGGAAAATGCTCGAATAATGGGAATTCTTAATTGCTTAAGTCGATTCACAACCTGTTCTGATTCATGCCCATGCAACTGTACATATTGAATAACACCCAATTGATATAAGTTCACCATTTCACTAAATGGTGCATCTCGAAACACACCTACGGCAGGAATGTTGGCATTTAATCTCTGCCGAAATTGAAGTGCCTTTTTTAAAGTGATATATCGTGGACTATCCTTTACAAAGACAAAGCCAACAAAATCAGGTTGCGCTTCATTTGCATAATCGATATCAATTTTACGAAATAAACCGCACAACTTTATTTTTGTCATTAGCTTTCTCCCTTCAAATTTTGCAATGTTTGTTTTTTATTTTTTGCTCGCATCATTGTTTCACCAATTAAAACTGCATCAACACCAAAATGACGTAATTGATCAACGTCTTCTCTAGTTTGAATACCACTTTCAGAAATATAAAGAATGTCATCCGGAACAAATTCTCGTAGTTTTTGACTGGTTGTTAAATCAACAGTAAAATCTTTCAAATTGCGATTGTTCACACCAATAATACGTGCGCCATTATTTAATCCTCGTTGAATTTCCGTTTCGTCATGTGCCTCTACAATAGCCGATAGCCCAAGTTGATCTGCCAATTTCAAATAGCATCTTAATTGTTCATTCGTTAAAATAGCCACAATCAATAAAATACTACTTGCACCCGCCAACTTTGCTTGATATATCATGTATGGGTCAATCGTAAAGTCTTTTCTTAAAAGCGGTAATGAAACTTCTTTATGCACTGCCGTTAAGTACGTGAGATCACCTTGAAAATATTTGGGCTCTGTTAAAACTGAGATGGCATCAACTCCATCCCTCTCATAATCATGAGCAATTTTTTTATAATCAAACTGCTTCACAATCTGTCCTTTAGATGGTGATGCCTTTTTAATCTCACAAATGAAGGTCAATTGCGGTTGCTTAAGACACGTCTCAAAAGGAAATTCTTGTTCAAGCGTTAGTACATTGACTTGCGATCTCAATTCATCCAAAGGGTGTACTTTCTTTTCCAAGGTAATTCGTTTTCTTGTTGCTTTTACTAAATCATCTAAAATCAATGACTGAACACCTCTTGACTAAGCCTTACTAAATTATTTAATTCTGTTTCGGCCGCACCACTTTCAAGTGTTGTTTTTGCTATATCAAAACCCTCTGCCAATGATAGTTCGGGCTTGGCAACGTGAATAGCAGCCGCAGCATTCATCAAAACTGCATCACGCGGGGCCCCTTGTTAATTTGCAAGAATCGCTCTTGTAATCTGAGCATTTTCCATGGCCGTTCCACCAACTAGTTCTTCTGGTCGACTTCGTTTTAAACCAAATTGTTCAGGTGTAATTTGATAAGTTTTAAAAATACCATTGTGAACTTCCATAACGTCTGTTTCAGCAGCTGATGAAATCTCATCTAGCCCATCACGACCATGAACTACCATTGCAGATTGAATACCCAATCGATCTAAAACGTGTGCCAACGGTTCAATCAGTTTTCCGTCATAAACTCCCAATAACTGCATTGAAGCATTGGCCGGATTTGCTAGTGGACCCAAAATATTAAAAATAGTTGCAATGCCTAACTCTTTTCGAGCCGGGGCCACATATCGCATTGCTTGGTGATATTCCTGAGCAAACATGAATGCCATGCCAATTTGCTCTAAAATTGCTTCACTTTGTTGTGGTGAATCATCTATTTTAACTCCCAAAGCTTCAAGTACATCAGCCGCACCACTTTTTGAAGATGCTGCTCGATTACCATGTTTTGTTACCGGAATTCCTGCTGCCGCGACAACAAATGCAGTGGTTGTTGAAATATTAAACGAATTAGAATGATCGCCACCAGTGCCCACAATTTCTAACGTTGGTTTCTTAGTATCAAAGGCAAGTGCATGCTCTCGCATAGCTTTGGCTGCACCGGCAATTTCATCAACAGTGGCTTCTTTCATAGCCAATGCTGTTAAAAATCCCGCAATTTGTGCATCAGTTGCCTTACCATTCATAATTTCATTGATAATTGCTTCGCTAGTATCAAAATTCAAATTTTGGTGCTGACTCAACTTTATAATTGCCTCTTTAATCATATTAATTCCTCCACCTAAATATTTTTTAACACAAAAAATCCGCCCATGACTTCATTAAAGTCAAGGACGGATTTTCCGCGGTGCCACCTTGTTTGAAAAAGATCCCCCTTCGTTATTTACGAAAGAGATATTTTTCCTCCTTAGCGAAATGCAAACACATTTCCGGGAATTGACGCATCCCTCAGCGTCACGGTGTAATCACGTAAAAATACGTTTTGGCCGTGCCCTCCGTGGTCCATTTAATAATCTGCGTTCGGTCACATTCTCAGCAATAGTGACTCTCTGTGCGTGCATAACTATCTTGATCTCCACTTCATTGGTTTCATGGACGAATATTTATGTTGGTGCAACATTAAAACATTATTAAAACTTTGTCAAGCTTATCTTAGAATTTTATTTTAAAATTCGATTTTAATTTTTTACTTTAGCAATTCTGCCCTGTTCAATATACACACTCAAAATAGCAATATCAGCGGGATTTACACCACTAATCCGACTCGCCTGTGCAATTGTTTGTGGTTGGATTTTTTCTAATTTTTGCCGACCTTCTGTAGCCAGACCATTAATTGCAGCATAATCAATATGATCTGGAATTTTTTTGACTTCCATCTTTTTGAGACGTTCAACCCGTTCCTTGGCCTTTTTAATATAGCCTGCATATTTGATCTCAATTTCAACCTGTTCAACTACTCGTCGATCAAGCTTTTTATCAGGCGCTGGAATAAATTGCAGTAGTTCCTTGTAAGAAACCTCCGGGCGGCGAAGAAATTCAGAAGCCCAGACCCCATCTTTAAGTTCATGACCACCTTTAGAAATTAGAAAATCGCGAACTTGTTTTGGTTTGATTCGAATCGTATCTAAACGGTTTAACTCATTTTCAATATCTGCTTTTTTACCTAAAAATGTTTGGTAACGGTCATCATTAATGAGCCCTAACTCATGACCCATTTCAGTTAAACGCAGATCCGCGTTATCATGACGTAAAATCAACCGGTATTCAGCACGACTCGTAAGTAAACGATAAGGTTCTTTAGTGCCTTTGGTGACCAAGTCGTCAATCATAACACCAATATAAGCATCACTTCGTTTTAAAGTAAATTGACCCTTATCCAAGGCACGTAATCCTGCATTAATTCCAGCCATCAAACCTTGACCAGCAGCCTCTTCGTAACCTGAAGTACCGTTAGTTTGACCGGCAGTATACAAGTTTTTAACCACCTTGGTTTCCAAAGTTGGTTTTAACTGATATGGTGAAACAACATCGTATTCAATCGCATATCCCGGCCGCATCATTTCAGCATCTTCTAACCCCTTAATTGAATGGAGAATTTGTTGCTGAATCTCTTCAGGCATTGAAGTTGACAGACCTTGAACATACCATTCATCAGTATTACGACCTTCTGGTTCAAGAAATAATTGATGATGATCTTTATCTGCAAAACGGACAATTTTATCTTCAATTGAAGGACAATAACGAGGTCCCACACCCTCGATTACGCCAGAAAACATGGGTGCTCGATCTAAGTTTTTACGAATAATTTTATGTGTATACTCATTCGTATAAGTTAACCAACAAGAAAGCTGATTTTTAACATCAATATAAGCACTATCTGGTGTTGTAAAACTAAAATGATTAGGTTCTTTATCTCCAGGCTGCTCTTCAGTTTCATCATAATGAATTGTGCCACCGTCAACTCGTGGTGGTGTTCCTGTCTTAAAGCGTTCCAAATCAAAACCATAATCTTTTAAATTCTTGGTTAACTTCATTGCTGGCTGTGAATTATTAGGACCTGAAGAATACATCAGTTCACCAATAATAATCTTTCCACGGGCAGCGGTTCCTAAGGTCAACACAACACTTTTAGCGTGATAGCGGGCCCCTGTATTAGTGATAATTCCCTTGCAAACACCATCTTCAATAATTAAATCGTCTACGATTCCCTGTCGCAAAGTTAGATTAGGCTCATCTTCAATGGTTTTCTTCATCTGGGCATGATACGCATGCTTATCTGCTTGTGCTCGTAACGCACGAACTGCAGGACCTTTTCCTGTATTAAGCATCCGCATTTGGACATAGGTCTTGTCAATATTTTTACCCATCTCACCACCAAGGGCATCGATTTCACGGACAACAATTCCCTTGGCCGGTCCACCAACTGAAGGATTACATGGCATAAATGCCACCATGTCTAAGTTGATGGTCATTAGTAGGGTTTTATTCCCCATTCTTGCAGCTGCCAAGGCTGCTTCCGAACCCGCATGCCCAGCACCAACTACGATTACATCGTAATCTTTACCTGCATACTGTTTTACTTCTGTCATGACTCTTCCTCCACATTTTGAGCTTCAATCAGCTTCATAATTAGTTTTACATTTAACTTAAATTAACTTCAACTACTTACCTAAACAGAATTGGCTAAACAATTGATCTAATAATTCATCTTGATAACTGTCTCCAGTAATTTCACCAAGAAAGTCCCAACATCTGGTCATATCAATTTGAACCAGATCCACAGGCATTCCATCCTTGAGTCCTTGTAAAACAGAATCTAGTGCATCTTCAGCTTGATTTAATAACCCAATGTGGCGAGCATTGGTCACGATAACGCTATTCTGATTACTTTCAATTCCACCAAAGAATAATTTAGAAATTTTTTCTTTTAAGTCATCTAGTCCAACACCTTCTGTTGCAGATGTTCGAATAACTTGATCCTCAGAAACAAGATTAAACAGTTCATCAGTATCTAATTGCATGGGTAAATCAGCTTTGTTTAAAATAATGATACGTTTTGCTTCATCTGTGACCTTGATCAGCTGACGGTCTTCATCAGATAATGGTTGACTACTATCTAAAACAAGCAAAACTAAATCAGCGGTTTGAATGGCCTTACGACTTCGTTCAACCCCAATTTTTTCGACCTTATCATTGGTTTCATGAATACCTGCCGTATCAACCAACTTCAACGGCACACCACGAACGTTTACATATTCTTCCAAAACGTCACGCGTTGTTCCAGCTACGTCCGTCACAATCGCTTTATCCTCATGCAACATGCGGTTTAACAAACTAGATTTACCAACATTAGGATGACCAACAATCGCCGTAGCTAAACCATCTCGTAAGATTTTACCCTCCTGAGCTGTTTGCAACAATTGTTTAATTTGGGCTTTAACTTCAACCGCTTTTTCACGTAATAATTTACTGGTCATTGTCTCTACATCATCATATTCAGGATAATCGATATTAACTTCCACCTGTGCCAAAACATCAAGAATATCCTGACGTAAGTTCTTAATTAAATGAGACAAATCACCATCTAATTGATTTAAAGCAACTTTCATTGAACGGTCTGTCTTAGCCCGAATCAGATCCATGACTGCTTCCGCTTGAGAAAGGTCAACTCTTCCATTTAAGAAGGCTCTTTCGGTAAATTCGCCTGGTTTTGCCATTCTTGCACCATGACTCAACAAGAGCTGCAAAATATCATTGGTTGGCACAATACCACCATGACAATTAATTTCCACAACATCTTCACAAGTATAAGTTTTGGGAGCAAGCATAACTGAAACCATAACTTCATCAACTATCGCGTTTGTTTTGGGATTAACGATATGACCATAATTAATCGTATGACTTTTAACTTTATGCAGATTCTTACCTTTAAAAATTTCAGAAGCCACATCAAGTGCCGTTTTTCCACTTACTCGCACAATTGAAATGCCACCTTCACCAGGTGGGGTCGAAATTGCAGCAATGGTATCCAATTCAGTAGCTGTTTCTAACATTATCTATTTCCTTTCTAAAACCATTCCAATAAAAAAAGCACCCAGTCCACGCCTTAATAAAAAGGTTACGTGGATAAAGTACTTTCACTACTTTACCTCAAATTTGAATAATTGGTTATATCTTAAAATTTTAGCGCGCATTTGTCAATTTGTTACACTTCATAACTAAATTTGTTCATCTTGAACCAGTGCCACAACTACATATCGATGTGGCTCATGGCCTTCAGAGAAGGTTGAAACAAAATGATTATCGGCCAAAGCGGCATGAATCACTTTTCGTTCAAACGCGGGCATTGGATCCAAAAATACTGGTTCACCAGTTGCCACAACTTCACGAGCCGTATTCTCGGCCAAATGCTGTAAAGTTTCAATTCGTCGTTCCCGATAATTTTCAACATTCAATTCTACATTTACATGTGCAATTCCCTGGTGAAGTAAAAATACTTGCGCTAATGTTTGCAGAGCATTAATTGTTCGCCCGTGTTTTCCAATTAGCATCCCTTCCTGTTCGGTTTTAAATTCAATCGAAACCTCACGGTGGTGGAATTTGTTTGTTGCGGTTGCCTCAATTCCTAATTGCGAAACAATTTCGGATAAATAGTTCTGTAACTCTGTCACAACCGCATCATTCAAACGTGGACGTGCCGTATGTGTCTCACTTGGTGCTAATTCATTGCTGTGCAGCGATTCGTGAACTTCAGCACTAGTTTCATGATTTGCTTCATCAGGTTTATTCTGAACTTCAGAATCATTTTTCAATGCTTTATTTTCGTTAGACTTTGATTTCGGATCTACAGGTACTGATATTTCAATCTTAGCTAATCGCTTACCAATTCCTAAGAATCCTTTTTTCGGTTCAACAAGTGTTGAAATTGTGACAGCTTTTCGATCTAACTTTAAATAAGCAAGACCGATTTCAATTGCTTTTTCGACCGTTGTTCCCGTATAAGTTGCCATTGGCTTACCTCCTTGGTTAAGTTTTATGTACAGTAAAAGGAGATCAGAATGAAACATTCCAATCTCCAGTTATCTTTATCGTTTGTTGCGTCCTTTATAAGCCTTACGTTTTGCCTTGGCCAATGCGCGTTTCTTGTCACGTTCAGCTTGTACCTTTGCTTCACGTTCGCGATTGATTTTAAATGGATTTTGAATAACCATTGTCTGCCCAGCTTGGAAAATGTTTGTAACCACCCAGTATAGTGAAACAGCAGCTGGTACGCTTAACGCTGTAAAGAAGATAATTACTGGCATTCCAATTGTCATCATCGTTGTCATACCATTTTGCATTGGTTGCGACTTCATGCTCAACCATGAACTGACATAGGTAAAGACAGCCGCTAAAATAGGTAAGATAAAGTAAGGATCTTTATCACCCAACTGCAACCACAAGAAGGTCCCAGCTTTTAAGACTTCCGTTCGGTTCACGGCGGCATACAAAGCATACAAAACAGGTAACTGAACAATTAATGGCAAACACCCTGCAACAGGATTTACACCTGCTTCAGAATAAAGTTTTTGTTGTTCTTCACGTAATTTTTGTTGTGTTTCAACATCTTTAGAAGAATACTTCTTTTGTAATGCCTGAACTTTTGGCTGAATTTCAGCGGTTTTCATTGAAGACTTTGTTTGGTAAATCATCAAAGGCAAAATGATAATTCGAATAATAATGGTAAAGATAATAATTCCCCAACCATAATTATTTCCAAACAGCTTAGATAACCAAATAATTGCCCGCGAAAAGTTGTAGACAATCCAGTGATCCCAAATACCGGTACTATTCTTCGTAATGGGAGCTGTACTACATCCAGCTAAAAACAAGGTTAAGCTGGCAATCGCCATCATCGCGATATTTCTTTTGCTATGTTTCACTTACTTTTCCTCACTTTGATCAGTAGTTAAAATATTAGCTAACGTAAATACGTGTTTCAATTGCTGTTTGGTTTCTTTCATTGAAAGACCAGATGCTTGTGGTCGTGCAATGACCAAAAAGTCAATATCTTGACGTAATTGAGGCTTGAATTCTAGAATGCTTTGATTGATGCGACGCTTCATGTAATTTCGCATAACAGCATTGCCAATCTTCTTACCAACAGAAATTCCAACCCGAAAATGGGGTTGTTTGGGCTTTTCCATCACATAAACAACAAATTTTCGATTTGCGAATGAATTATGTGTTTCAAAAACCTTTTGAAATTCTGTTTCTTTTTTTACACGGTATGACTTGCGCATGATCTCTCTCCAAAATAATTCGTATCATCAGGGTTTCTTACATATAAAGGCGGCCTATCTTTTATTTTTGAATTTCTTCAAAAATAAAAGACCACTGGGATCAGTGGCCTTATGCAGATAATACTCTTCTACCTTTTAGACGTCGACGTGCTAAAACTCTACGGCCGTTACTTGTACTCATACGTTTACGAAAACCATGCACACGTGAACGATGACGCTTCTTTGGTTGATATGTTCTTTTCAATTCGTACACCTCCCATAGCAACACTGAAATTTATATAGATTTCATTTACATAATGAAATAACTCAGTATCTAATTACAATTACCATAATATAGTATCACAAATCAATCATCATGCAAAGCTCTTAAACGAAAAAAGATAATTATTTTGTTCACACTTCAAACCTATTACGGTGTGTACCCTGTGGATAAAAACAAATAGTCTTTTTACTTTTGCACCGTTTTTTCCAAACTTATCCGGATATTCACCCCCTGTGATTGAGTTATCCACATTTTCACGATTTTCAGTGGATAACTGCTTGTAACCCCTGTTACTAGGGCTATAGTTATCCACCGTTTTGTGTGAATAACCTAAATTTTCATGAAAATTTGCGTTTTTTTCAACATCCTGTGGATACTTTTTTCCCTAACCTGTGATTTATTTTAAATAGTTTTCCACATCCTGTGGAAAACTATTTTTTTTCATGCTAAAATTAATGCATTGTTTCTTTCGATTTAAGAAGTGAAAACACAAAAAATAAACGGTACGTTACTTTGGAGGGATTTTTGTGCTAAGTAAAGACGAACTCTGGGACCAAATAAAGGCCGATTTCCAAAAAGATGATGATATTTCATCACTCGGTTTTTCGACCTGGATCGATGTGGCTAAACCAATCGATTTAAAAAATCATATCATGACCATCCAACTGCCATCGCCGTTACATCGCGATTATTGGAAACAGCATTTAGCACCAAAATTTGTTGAATATGCCTATCTAATTACGCAGGCGGATATTACGCCCGACTTTGTCTTAGAAGGCGAGCAAGAAGAAACAGTTCAACAAGAAAAAAAGGCCGTTGAAAAACCAAAGACAACGCCCGACTTTATGGAAGTAACTACATTAAATGATAAATATACATTTGATACTTTCGTAACTGGTAAGGGAAATCAAATGGCGCACGCTGCTGCTTTAGTTGTTTCTGAAGACCCCGGCACCATGTATAATCCACTCTTCTTTTATGGAGGCGTTGGCCTTGGCAAAACGCATTTAATGCATGCGATTGGCCATCAAATTCTCAAAAATAATCCTGATACAAACGTTAAATACGTAACTAGTGAAGCATTTACAAATGATTTTATTAATGCGATTCAATCAAAACATCAAGAAGAATTTCGGGAAGTTTATCGAAACGTTGATCTCCTTTTAGTTGATGATGTTCAGTTCTTTGCTGACAAAGAGGCTACGCAAGAAGAATTTTTCCACACATTTGAGGCTTTATATAGTAATCAAAAACAAATTGTTCTAACCTCAGATCGTTTGCCTAACGAAATCCCCAAACTACAAGAACGCCTTGTTTCTCGTTTTAAATGGGGATTATCCGTCGATATCACACCACCTGATTTGGAAACGCGAATCGCTATTTTGCGTGAAAAAGCCATGGCAGATAAAATTGAAATTCCTGATGACACTTTAAACTACATTGCCACGCAGGTTGATTCCAATGTTCGTGAATTAGAAGGTGCGTTAGCTCGTGTCCAAGCTTACGCAAACTTACAAAGTACCAGCATTACCACTGATTTAGCTTCCGAAGCCATGCGTAGTTTGAACTTTGGTACCAAGTTTAGTGAAGTTTCCATTTCTTTGATTCAGGATAAAGTAGCCAAGTATTATCACACATCTATTTCTGACCTAAAGGGTAAAAAGCGAATGAAATCAATTGTGGTTCCTCGTCAAATTGCCATGTATTTATCACGCGAGCTTACCAATGCTTCTTTACCAAAAATTGGAACCGAATTTGGTGGTAAGGATCACACAACCGTTATTCATGCCCATGAAAAAATTGCGGCAGCCTTAAAAAAGGATGACGATTTACAACGTCAAATTGGTGATTTAAAAAGTGAGCTGAAACCATAGACTGTGGACAAGTGTGAATTACTTTTAAAGTTATCCACATGTTATAAACATAGATAATCTTTGACCTACCTAAGCGTTAGGTTACATTTACACAATATCAACAGCCCCTATTACTACTGTTACTTTTAATATATAATTATATATAAATACATTTCGTCCAAAGGAGATTCTTAAAAAATGAAATTCACTGTAAAACGAGCTGCATTCATTAAAAAATTAAATGACGTTCAAAGAGCAATTTCTTCTAAAACAACGATTCCAATTTTGACCGGATTAAAACTAGATGTTGAATCTGATCAGATTATCCTAACTGGTAGTGATGCAGATATTTCAATCGAGACAGTTTTAGATGCAAAAAATGAAGATAACGGATTGTCAATTACTGATCCGGGGAAAATCGTATTACCAGCTCATTTCTTTAGTGATATTGTTAAACGTCTTCCAGAAGAATCAATGACAGTTGAAATTACCGAAGGATTTCAAACAGAAATTTCATCCGGAGCAGCAGAATTTACTATTAATGGTTTAGACGCTAATAATTATCCGCGCTTACCAGAACTTGATGGTAATGATCAAATTCAACTTTCTGGAAATGTGTTTAAACAATTAATTAGTCAAACCGTTTTGGCAGTTTCAACCCAGGAAAGTCGTCCAATTCTAACTGGGGTTCATTTTAGTATTGATGGTGATAAATTTGTGGCTGTTGCAACTGATAGCCATCGCTTAAGTCAACGTCAAATTAAATTACCACAAGGAAATACCGGCAAATATGATGTCATCATTCCCGGAAAAAGTCTCGTTGAGTTGTCGCGAATGATTGGTGAGGAAAATCCCGATGTTATTATGAGAATTTCCGAAAATCAGGTTTTATTTACACTAGGTGACACAGCGTTCTATTCTCGTTTGCTTGAAGGAAATTATCCTGATACTTCTCGTTTGATTCCAAAAGAAGCAACAACTACTTTGGAATTTGATGCACCTGCACTATTAGCTGCAATTGAACGAGCTTCCCTGTTATCACATGAAAGTCGCAATAATGTTGTCAAACTAGCCATTACAACGGCCGATAAAAAAATTGTTATTTCGGGTAACTCACCTGATGTTGGTAATGTGGAAGAACAACTGGATGCAAAGGTTGTTGAAGGTGAAGACTTGGAAATTTCATTTAACCCAGACTATATGAAAGATGCGTTACGGTCATTTGGCCAAACTGAAATTCAAGTTTCATTTACTTCAGCATTACGACCATTTACATTGGTTCCAACTGAAGATCAAGAAAACTTTATTCAATTGATCACACCAGTTCGAACATTTTAGATATAAAGTTCATAAACTAAAGGTTGAAAGCACAAAAGCGTTCGTGGTAACAAGATTGGATCTAAATGCCGTCTTCCAGACCAGGTGAGCCGCAGGACGGCAGTTAAACTATTTTTTGAAGTCTAAGTCGTTTAACAGCAGTTATTGATGTGATTTTGATACTTTCAACCTTTAGTTCATAAATAAAAAAACACGAAGTTGAGAAAATGTTTTCTCAACCTCGTGTTTTATTTTTCATCTAGAAATTAAATTCAGAGGATTTGAGAAAAATACGCAGAAAATGGCAAAAGTGTCTCCCTGTGTTCAAAATCGCTTAAAACGCGAATCATAGCCTCTGAGATTGTTTTTTTAGGTTTTAAAAGGTATAATAGAAAGGTATTGGTAAAGATTCTGCAAAAAATCAAATGAATTATTTTTAGGATGACAAAACACCACTTTAATAATTAATTGATTTAAAAAATAAGCTTTAGAAAGGTGGTTGTAATTTTGGAAAAAGAAGTTTTAATTACAACGCCATTCATTACGCTCGGTCAACTCTTAAAAGAAGAATCAATCATTGGGACTGGTGGACAGGCTAAATGGTATCTTCGTGAACATGCTATAGAGGTAAATGATGAGCCTGAGAATCGGCGGGGAAAAAAGCTATATCCTAAGGACACAGTTGATATTCCAGGTGAAGGACGGTTTCTTGTGCGTTCAAGACGTGAGGATTAGTCATGTATTTGGAAAATATTAGTCTCCATAATTTTCGGAATTATTCAGATTTGGAGACCGAATTTATTCCTGGTGTTAATGTTTTGCTGGGAGCAAATGCTCAAGGAAAAACAAATTTACTGGAATCAATTTATGTGTTGGCACTCACCAGAAGTCATCGAACTTCTAATGATCGTGATTTGATCAGTTGGGGTGCGGATAATGCACGATTGGCAACGCGAGTTCATAAGAGAATGAGTTCAGTTCCCTTAGAGTTGGAATTAAGTTCTAAAGGAAAACGCGCTAAGGTTAATCATTTGGAACAAAGTAAGCTATCACAATATATCGGTCAACTAAACGTTATTTTGTTTGCACCTGAGGATTTATCTTTGGTTAAGGGGTCACCTGCAATTCGACGTCGATTTATCGATATGGAATTTGGACAAATGAGTAGCAAATATCTCTATAATTCCGCCCAGTATCGCACGATTTTAAAGCAACGTAATCAGTATTTAAAGCAACTTAAATTCAAGGCTAATAAAGATAAAGTTTTTCTTGGTGTCTTGTCTGATCAATTGGCTGCTTACGGAGCAGAGATTATTTTTCAACGACGTCTTTTTCTGAAGAAATTAGAGAAGTGGGCTCAACAGCTACACACGCAAATCTCACTTGGAAAAGAACATCTTACTTTTGAGTATGTTTCCCAAGTTTCACAGAAACAAGATGCGACTGTTGAACAACTGTATGACGAATTACAAAAAGCTTTTGCAAGCCATGAGGAACGGGAATTACAACAAGGAACCACATTGGTTGGTCCCCAGCGTGATGACGTTCGTTTTTTAGTCAATGACAAAAATGTGCAAACATTCGGATCACAGGGACAACAGCGAACAACGGCTTTGAGCGTTAAATTAGCTGAAATTGATCTTATGAAAGAGGAAACGGGTGAATACCCGGTGTTGCTATTAGATGATGTGCTATCTGAATTAGATGACGATCGGCAAACGCACCTTTTGAAGACCATTCAAAATAAGGTTCAGACTTTTTTAACCACAACCAGCTTAAGTGGTATTGCCCGACAGTTGATTGACGAGCCACGAATTTTTACAATTAAATCAGGTACTTTGCATAAGGAGGAATAAGATTGGCTGACGAAGATAAAACAAAAACTCCCCAAGAAATTGAAAATGCACGTGAACGTAAGGAAGAAAAAGCGGAAGAATACGACGCAAGTCAAATTCAAGTTCTTGAAGGACTAGAAGCAGTTCGAAAACGTCCCGGTATGTATATTGGCTCAACGAGTTCACAAGGTCTACATCATCTTGTTTGGGAAATTATTGATAATGGAATTGATGAGGCCTTAGCGGGTTTTGCAGATAAAATTAACGTCATTGTTGAAAAAGATAATAGTATTACCGTGACGGATAATGGTCGTGGAATTCCGGTCGGTATTCAAGCTAAGACGGGTAAGCCAGCCTTGGAAACTGTTTTCACAATCCTCCATGCCGGTGGTAAGTTTGGCGGCGGCGGATATAAAGTTTCAGGTGGATTACATGGTGTTGGTGCTTCAGTTGTCAATGCGTTGTCAACTAGCTTGGACGTTAGAACTATGCACAACGGTAAGATTTATTATATGGACTTTACGCGTGGCAAAGTCAAAACGCCAATGACAGTAATTGGTGAATCTAAACCGCATGAACATGGCACAATCGTTCATTTCTTGCCAGATGCTGATATTTTCCAAGAAACAACTGTATTTGATATTAAAACGTTACGAACACGAATTCGTGAACTTGCATTTTTGAATAAAGGATTACGCATTACTTTAAAAGATATGCGTCCAGAAAAACCTACAGAAGATGACTTCCTATACGAAGGCGGAATTCGTCATTATGTTGACTACCTTAACGAAGGTAAAGATGTTTTGTTCCCAGAACCAATCTATGTTGAAGGTGTCGAAAAGGGCATTACCGTTGAAGTTGCGATGCAGTATACAGAAGGTTATCAGAGTAAATTATTAACATTTACTAATAATATTCATACTTATGAAGGGGGAACCCATGAAGAGGGCTTTAAACGAGCATTAACACGGGTTGTCAATGACTATGCGCATAAGAGTGGCATGTTAAAGGATAACGAGGATAATCTTTCTGGTGATGATGTTCGTGAAGGTTTAACGGCCGTAGTCAGCGTTAAGCATCCTGACCCACAGTTTGAAGGACAAACGAAAACCAAACTGGGTAACTCAGATGCAAGAACGGCTGTTAATGACGTTTTCGGCGAACATTTCAATAAGTTCTTGATGGAAAATCCAGATACTGCCCGAAAAGTTATCGATAAAGGCTTATTAGCTTCAAAAGCCCGAATTGCTGCTAAACGTGCGCGAGAAGTTACTCGAAAAAAGAGTGGCCTTGAAATCAATAATTTACCCGGAAAATTGGCTGATAATACGTCTAAGGATCCAGCAATTAGTGAATTATTCATTGTCGAGGGTGATTCAGCCGGTGGTAGTGCTAAACAAGGTCGTTCACGTTTGACACAAGCCATTTTACCAATTCGAGGAAAAATCTTGAATGTTGAAAAAGCTACTCTAGACCGGGTTTTAGCTAATGAAGAAATTCGTTCGCTATTCACGGCGTTAGGTACTGGTTTTGGCGAAGAATTTGATGTTACAAAAGCTAATTATCATAAATTAATTATTATGACCGATGCCGATGTCGATGGCGCGCATATTCGTACATTATTGTTAACGTTATTCTATCGATACATGCGGCCAATGATTGATGCAGGCTATGTTTATATTGCACAACCACCGCTATATCAGGTACGACAAGGTAAAATGATTAAATATATTGATTCTGATGAAGAACTACAGGAAACTTTGGGACAATTGCCACCAAGTCCAAAGCCTGCAATTCAACGATACAAAGGTTTAGGTGAAATGGATGCTTCTCAATTATGGGAAACAACCATGAATCCAGATAACCGTCGTTTATTAAGAGTTTCTGCTGAAGACGCTGACGCAGCTAGTGGTGATTTTGAAATGTTGATGGGCGATCGCGTAGAACCACGACGGAAATTTATTGAAGACAATGCCGTTTATGTAGAAAACTTAGACGTTTAATTTAGGATTGGAGGTTAAAGAATTTGTCTGACGAAGAAAATATTGGAACTCGAGTGACAAATGTCAATTTGAGTCGAGAAATGCGAACATCCTTCCTAGATTATGCAATGAGTGTTATTGTGGCACGAGCTTTGCCAGATGTACGAGATGGCTTAAAACCAGTACATCGCCGAATTTTATATGGGATGAATGAACTAGGAGTTACGCCGGAAAAACCTTATAAGAAGTCAGCCAGAATCGTTGGGGATGTCATGGGTAAATATCATCCCCATGGTGATTCCGCAATCTATGAATCAATGGTACGAATGGCCCAAGATTTCAGTTATCGTTACATGTTAGTTGATGGTCATGGTAACTTTGGTTCTGTTGATGGTGATGGCGCAGCTGCAATGCGTTATACCGAAGCTCGAATGAGCAAAATTGCGGTTGAAATGTTACGCGATATCAATAAAAATACGGTTGATTTTCAAGAAAACTATGATGGAACAGAGCGAGAACCAAAAGTTTTGCCAGCCCGTTTTCCCAATTTATTAGTTAATGGAGCAACTGGAATTGCGGTCGGGATGACGACCAATATTCCGCCACATAACTTATCTGAAGTCATTAGTGCTATTCATATTTTGATGGATAATCCTGAAGCTACTACGGCTGATTTGATGGAAGCCGTTCCTGGACCTGACTTCCCAACTGGTGGAGTGGTTATGGGTAAATCAGGAATTCGAAAAGCCTATGAAACTGGTAAAGGTACGATTATTTTGCGTGCCAAAGTTGATATTGAACAGGAAAAGAGTGGCCGTGAAAAAATTGTGGTCACTGAACTTCCATACATGGTCAATAAGGCAAAGTTAATCGAAAGAATTGCTGAATTAGCTCGTGATAAACGAATTGAAGGCATCACAGATGTAAACGATGAAACCGATCGTGAAGGTATGCGAGTGGTAATTGACGTTCGTCGTGATATGAGTGCTTCTGTTGTTTTAAACAATTTGTACAAAATGACTTTGATGCAAACCACATTTAGCTTTAATATGCTGGCAATTGTGGATGGTGCACCAAAAGTTTTGAGTTTAAAGCAGATTCTACAGTATTACCTTAAACATCAAGAAGAAGTTATTCGTCGTCGAACTGAATTTGATTTGAAAAAGGCGCAAGCACGTGCCCATATCCTTGAAGGCTTACGAATAGCCCTTGATCATATTGATGAAATCATTTCAATTATTCGTAACTCTGAAACGGCTGAGATTGCCAAAGATCAGTTGATGCATAACTATTCATTGTCTGATAAACAATCCCAAGCCATTTTGGATATGCGTTTGGTTCGTTTAACCGGTTTGGAACGTGAAAAAGTTGAGAATGAATACAACAAGTTAACGGCTGAAATCGCTGATTACAAAGATATCTTAGTTCATACGGAACGGATCAATCAGATTATTTATCAAGAATTACTTGATATTCAAGATAAATTTGGTGATAAACGACGAACAGAATTACTTGTAGGTGAAGTTCTTAGCCTTGAAGACGAAGATTTGATTGAAGAAGAAGACGTCATGGTTACGTTGACACATAATGGTTACGTAAAACGGATGCCACAATCTGAATTCAAATCCCAACGTCGCGGTGGTCGTGGTGTACAAGGAATGGGAGTTCATGATGATGATTTCATTGAACATCTTGTTTCAAGCTCCACCCATGATGTGCTGTTATTCTTTACCAATGCCGGTAAAGTTTACCGAATGAAAGGTTATGAGATTCCAGAGTATGGCCGAACTGCCAAGGGAATTCCGGTTATTAATCTTTTGGGAATTAGTGCAGGTGAAAGCATTCAGGCTGTCATTAATGCCGGTCAAGATCATGACCAAGCAGATGAACGCTACCTCTTTTTCACAACGTTAAAAGGAGTTGTCAAACGAACTCCTTTGAATGAATTTTTGAATATCCGAAGCAATGGTTTAAAAGCAATTAACTTAAAAGATGATGATGAGTTAATTAATGTGGTTATCACAGACAATAAACAAAATATCATTATTGGTACTCATAAAGGGTATGCGGTTAGTTTTGCTGAAGGTTCTGTTCGGTCAATGGGTCGTTCAGCGACTGGTGTTCGTGGTATTCGTTTACGAGACGATGACTATGTGGTTGGGGTTGATTTATTGAAACCAGAAAGCAAAGTACTCGTCATTACTGAAAAAGGATACGGAAAACGGACATTGGCTAGTGAATATCCAATTAAAGGACGTGGCGGTAAAGGAATTAAAACTGCTAATGTCACAACCAAGAACGGACCGTTAGCTGGTTTGACGACGGTTGCTGGTGATGAAGATATCATGTTGATTACTGATCGTGGTGTTATGATTCGTTTTGATGTGGATTCTGTACCAGAAACAGGACGTGCAACAATGGGTGTTCATTTAATTAAAATTGATGAAGATTCCAAGGTTGCGACAATGGCCAAAGTAGATCATGAAGACGAAGATGATCCTGATGAAGCACCACAAGATTCATCTGCTGATAGTCAAGCTCAATCTACTGAAGAAACTTCAACTGAAGATTCTTCTGAAGAATAATAAATAAATAAAATAAATCTCAATAAACAACGTAACTTAGTTATGTATCGTTTATTGGGATTTTTGTTTATTGCGTTGCACAAGTATGCATGCTATAATTTAAGTTCGTGAGTAACTATTAATTTAGAAGCTCTCCTTGCTTTCTTAAATCGTTAAGAAAGCCACTTAGTCCATAAGGAGGTGTAAAACACATGGCACAAAAATCATATGAGATTACTTATATCATTGCACCAGATGTTGAAGAAGCAGCTAAGGCAGCCTTAGTAGAACGCTTTGACAAGATCTTGACTGACAATGGTGCAGAAGTGGTTGATTCAAAGGATTGGTCCAAGCGTCGTTTTGCTTATGAAATCGGTGGATACAACGAAGGTATCTATCATGTCGTAAACGTTAAAACAAACGATGACAAGGCCTTGAACGAATTTGACCGAATTTCAAAGATTACTGACGGCATCTTACGTCACATGATCGTTGTACGTTAAACAATAAACAGAATTATTAATTCAGAAAGGAGTCATTGTTTATGATAAACCGAACAGTTCTTGTTGGACGCTTAACCAGAGATCCTGATTTACGATACACCAACAGCGGTGCTGCAGTTGCTACCTTCACAGTAGCAGTTAATCGACAATTTACGAACTCTCAAGGAGAACGTGAAGCTGATTTTATTAACTGTGTGATTTGGCGAAAGGCAGCCGAGAACTTTGCTAACTTTACCCATAAAGGTTCATTGGTGGGTGTGGATGGACGAATTCAAACGCGTTCATACGAAAACCAACAGGGTCAACGGGTATATGTAACAGAAGTAGTTGTTGAAAACTTTTCATTGTTGGAATCTCGAGCTCAGTCCGAGCAACGTCAGCAACAGAGCGGCAACACGGGATTTCAGAGCAATGCTCCTCAATCATCCGGCAATACCAATCCATTTGATGCTGGGCAAGGAAACAACAATAGTAACAGCCAAAGCAACAGCAATGGCAATGCTTCTAGTGCAAGTTCTAACCCGAATGATCCATTTGCAGATAATGGCGAACAAATTGATATTTCCGATGATGATTTACCATTTTAATCATTAGAGGAGGGATTTTCAATGGCTCAACAAAGAAGAGGCGGAAATCGTCGACGTCGTAAAGTTGACTTTATCGCTGCTAACCATATCGAATACATCGATTACAAAGACACAGACTTACTGAAACGCTTTATTTCAGAACGAGGCAAGGTTTTGCCACGTCGTGTTACCGGAACAAGTGCTAAGAACCAACGTCGTTTAACAATTGCAATTAAACGTGCACGGATCATGGGCTTACTTCCATTCGTTTCAGAAGAATAATTAAATTAAGACTTTTTGAATCAATTTATTGATTTAGAAAGTCTTTTTTTATGGTCAAAAACATCTATCTAGAATGCAAAGGTACTATTACTTGTATGAAATAGTTATAAATATCAGTAAATAAGTTCATTTTTGATAGTATCGGTTAAATTCTTATTCATAAAAGTATTAAATGCTGCTATGCTGTTCGAAACTATACCAACTTTATAATGCAAAATGATTTATAATAATACTTAGTTAATACAATAAAAAGGGGAACAAAATGTATCGTTATTTTATTCAACCACAATTAAATAAGGTGAATAATTCGCTAATTGGTTATGAGTTGCTAATTAGGCATTTAACTACTGATGGTTGGCGACCACCTAAGTATTTTTCAGATATTCCCGCAACGACAATTGCTGGAATGTTAACAGCAACTACCGCTAAGTTAGTTTTAAAAATTGGCTCGGTTTCCGTTAATTTAAATCGAACTCAGATGATGAATGCGGAAATTAATGATGCGTTAATCCAATCACAAGATCAATTACGACCCTTAAAGCTTAACGTGGAACTTACAGAAGAACCTGGTGACGAATCGATTACAAATGCGGATCTTGAACCCATGTTAGAACGCTTCAGGCAGCGTGGTATGGAACTTTGTTTAGATGATGTGGGTACTGGTGATAATCAGTATGAAGAGATCAAAGAACTGCTCCCTTACGTTAGTGAGCTTAAATTTGCTTTGCAAAATTTTGATGAAAAATTTCAAGACCCTAAAATTCAAGCAAAAGTCACCTACTGGCGAGATATTGCTAAGAAGGAAAATCTTCGTTTTATCCTTGAGGGAATTGAGGATGAGGCAGATGATCAATTAGCTGATAGACTAAATATTGACTTAAGACAAGGCTATTATTATGGCAAACCACATCTTTTAAAAATTAAAGCAGATGATCCGGACTAAAGGGGTTAGGAAGAAGGTCAATAGTATGAAAGTGGTTATTGTTGGTTGTACGCATGCAGGAATCGCCGCAGCAACAGAAATTTTCAAGGCACATCCTGATACAGAAGTTACCATTTATGAACGTAACGATAACGTTTCATTTTTGTCATGTGGCATTTCACTCTATTTAACTGGGCAGGTAAAACGTCTTGAAGATATGTTTTATGCCACGCCTGAAGATCTGGCTAAAGAAGGCGCAAAAGTACGAATAAAGCACGATGTTTTGAGCGTTGATACCAAGGCACATCAACTTAAAGTAGAAAACCTGGATACTAAAAAGGTATTTACGGATACATATGATAAGTTGATTATGTCAACCGGCTCCTATGTTGTGGTCCCACCGTTAATGGGAATTGATGATTCACGTGTTTTGTTATGCAAAAGCTATGATCAGGCTAAGCAGCTGTATGCTTCAGCCAAGAATCATAAACATATTACCATTGTCGGTGCTGGTTATGTGGGCGTAGAATTGGCAGAAGCATATGCGGATACAGATCATGAAGTTACATTGATTCAATCACATGATCAAATTTTGAATAATTATGTAGACAAAATGTTGTCTGATCAGGTAACGGCACTCTTAAAAAAGAGTGGTGTCCATGTTTATTTGAATGAACGCGTTCAAGCATTTCGACGTGATGAACAAAACGATAAAGTTGTCATTGAAACTAATAAAACAAAGCATGAAGCTGATTTAGCGATTGTTTGTACCGGTTTTATGGCCAATACGGAATTGTTGCGTGGGCAAGTTGATATGGATCGTCATGGGGCCATTTTGATTGATGATTATTTACAAACTTCAAATCCAGACGTCTATGCGGCAGGGGATGCATGTGTTTCACACTTTAACCCAGCGCATAATAATGCTTATATTCCCTTAGCTACGAATGCGGTTCGCCAGGGTGCTTTAGCTGGTAAAAACATTTTTGGAAAAGTTCAAAAATATATGGGTACGCAAGCAACATCAGCGATGGAATTGTTTGGATATACATTGGCTTCAAGTGGATTAACACTTTCAAGTGCAAAACGCGAAGGCTTTGATGCAGCGTCAGTGGTGTATAAAGGAGATTATCGACCAAGCTATATGCCGACGACTGACTTGCTGACAATTGTACTAGTATACGATCGGCAAAATCGCCGGATTTTGGGTGCACAGTTGTTCAGCAAACATGAGGTCGCCCAATCGGCTAATACCATTTCGGTTTGCATTCAAAATAAAAACACGATTGATGATCTAGCTTTTGTTGATATGTTGTTTCAACCACATTATGATGAACCGTTTAATTACTTAAATTTGGTGGCGCAATTGGCGGTTGAACAAGAACGACAAGCTTAATCGTAAAGAAAAAGAGACTGAGAAAATTTTTCTCAATCTCTTTTTTACAACGTAGATTAGTTTAACTAAGTCGCTGTAATTTTTTAGGCTCTTTTAGGAATAGATGGCCAAGTAAAGCACCAATTAAGAATATGGCAGCTACACTGCATACACCGACCCATCCGAAGCGACTCCATGCAAAGGTTGCAAAGAAAGTGCCTAGAGAACCGCCTAAAAAGTAACTGAACATAAAAACAGAATTATTACGACTGCTTGCTTTTAAACTTAATGATTGGACAATTGCCTGATTGGAAACTTGACCAAATTGTGTACCCAAATCTAGTAAAATAATCCCAACAATTAAACCAATAAATAAGTGACCGATACTTGCAAAAATGATAAAGGCAAGAGTTGAGAATAGAATTCCCAAACCAATTGTCATGCGGGGCGAGTAGGTGTCCACCATGCGACCAATGATCGAGGCAAACAAGACACCGGTAATACCCAACAATCCCAATAGACCAGCAACATCACTTCCTAAATGATATTGACTAGCTAAATAAAATGCTAGTGTTGACCAAAGTACATTTGAAACACCAAATAAACAAAAACCATTAATTGCAGCACCCTGTAAATGTTTTTCTTTTGCGAGCAAATTGGGTAATGAAGCCAGGATTTTTCCATAATGCATATTTTGATGTTGGCGAGGATCACGTGGCAAGTAAAGGTGAAGAACACCTAATAAAATAGTGCAAGCAATTGCTGCAATCAAATAAACGTATTGCCAGCTAAGGATACTGCCTAATAATCCACTAACTGAACGTGATAATAGAATTCCTGTTAATAAACCGCTGAGGACGTTACCTAAAACTTTCCCCTGATGCAAGCTGGGAGCTAAGAAAGCTGCATAAGGAATAATGATCTGAGGTGCAACAGAAGTAATGCCGACTAACAAAGAAGCAAGGCCAAAAATGATGATTGAGGGCGACAAAAAAGCGCTCAGCAATGCCAAAATTGAAAGAATAAGCATGATCTGAATAAGATGATAACGATTAAAAATATCTCCCAGTGGGACAATAAATAATAACCCAAACGCGTAGCCTAGTTGAGTTAACATTGCGACAACACCAACGGCTGCTTTAGAAACTTGAAAGGTAGTTGCAATTAATCCCTCAATCGGTTGAATGTAATTTAAATTTGCAACGATGATTCCTGTTGCGATTGCCATTAATAAAACTGTTTTTCCGGATAGTTCTCTTTCTGACTTCAAACATAACCCTTCTTCGTATTAAGATTTTAATTAAACAAATAAGTATTACGAAAAAGGATTTTCAGTTCGCATAATTAGCCAGTGAAACAAGTGGTTATTTAACATACGACGACCTCCATAATCAACTAAGTGTAAACAAAAAAGCTATTTTCGTAAAGGATAGCTAATTATTGGAGAAGGTTATAGGTGTGCATCTAAAGGCTGAAACTACCAAAATGTTCATGGAAACAAAATTGGATTAAAATGTCGTCTTCCAGCAAATTTGGGCTGGAACGTAGTGGGCACGACTTGGAGCCGCAAATCACGTCTCTAAGCTCGGCCTTTATCTAAGCGAATTTCGCTAAGATAAATGTCACTACTGAGCCCATTTGCTTACAGACTAAGTCTAATCTTTGTAATCAACACATCAATATAAAACAACTTTGATATCAGTGTTGCTGAGCATTATTTAACATCAAACATTTTTAGTGCAGAGGCAATTGGTCTCACGTGTCCACCCCGTTCCAGACAAGGTGAGCCATAGGACGGTAATTTGACTACTTTTCATGAACTAAAACTTTTAACGACAGTTACTGGAATTGTTTTGGTAGTTTCAACCTTTAGGTGTGCGTACCAAATAATTCTTTATATTTGTAAAAATGTTTCACGTGAAAAGAATTATTGTTGCGTTTTTTAGATGTCAAAAATGAATTGGTTTTATTTTGTTACCAGTTAGTCACGGTTCTTTGTCTCCCGTCTTTGTGATAAAATAAACCTAGTACACAATTCGAGGAGAAACTATGAAAAAATTACGTTTAGCAGAAAGGATCCCAGTATTTATGCGGAATCCCCGCTTGCGTTTGTTAGCAATTTACATTATCTTGTTATCACTCGTTGGCGCGGGAGTTGCGTTTTATTATAACTGGGTATTGGGAGTCGTATTATTAATACTTCTCATTTTGGGGAGTATTTTTATTAGTGACACTTTTCATCGGGTCAATGAAGAAACCACCAAATATATTTCTGACCTTTCGTTTCGGATTAAACGTAGTGAACAGGATTCACTTTTGCGCATGCCACTAGGAATTTTGATTTATAGTGATGAAGACCAGGTTCAGTGGATTAATCCGTATATGCAAGGCTATTTGAGTGATAAGGATGTCCTTGGCAAAAAATTAGCTGATGTCGACAAAGATTTAGCCAAAATGTTGAACGATCATCGCGATGAAAAAGGTACAGTGACGGTGAACTGGGGTGATCGTCGCTTTACATTACTCATTGAACAAGACAGTCATGTTTTGTACATGATGGATATTACTAAATACGCAAAAATTGAAGAAGCCTATGATAATTCTCAAGTAGTAATTGGTCAGGTTTTCTTGGACAATTATGATGAAGTCACCCAATCTATGGCAGACTCTGATGTTTCAAGTTTGAGTAGCTTTGTGACGAATCAGATTTCAAGCTGGGCACAAGAATTTGGGATGTACTTAAAACGAGTCGATGACGATCACTTTTTTGTTTTAATGTATGCAGAAGTCTTGAAAAAAGTTGAGGCTGATAATTTCAAGTTACTAGATACTATTCGAGAAGCAACATCAAAACAAAACTTTCCAATTACTTTGAGTATCGGGATTGCTTATGGCGATCAAGATTTGAATAACTTGGCTGACTTATCGCAAAGTAATTTGGATTTGGCATTAGGACGTGGCGGTGATCAGGTTGTGGTAAAATCACCAGATGATCAAGCACGTTTTTATGGTGGTAAGACAAATCCAATGGAAAAACGAACACGAGTTAGAGCCCGGATGATTAGCCAGGCGGTTACCGAATTAATGTCACAGGCCGATCAAATTTTTGTGATGGGTCACCAACAATCAGACATGGATTCATTAGGTGCCTGTTTGGGAATTCGGCGGATTGCACAAATGAACAATCGGCAATGTTGGATTGTATTAGATCAGGAGAATTTACATTCTGATGTTCGGCGATTATTAACCTCGTTAGAAGACTATCCAGCCATTAAAGAGTCGATTATTACTCCTGAGGCGGCCTTAGAGAATGCCAACAGTCAAAGCTTGCTTATTATGGTTGACCATTCTAAACCATCGCTAACAACGGCTCCTGAGCTTTATAAGAAGCTTGAAAATCGAGTAATGATTATTGATCATCACCGTCGAGGCACGGAATTTCCAGAAAATCCAGTTTTGGTTTATATTGAACCATATGCTTCTTCCACTTGTGAGCTCATTACCGAAATGTTTGAGTATCAATCTAAGGATAGTGAACCAATTAATGAGATTGAAGCTACCGGGATGTTAGCAGGAATTGAAATCGATACGAAGTCTTTCACCACTAAAACGGGAACTCGAACCTTTGATGCAGCAAGTTATCTACGTTCAGTTGGTGCTGACGAAAATCTAATTCGGCATTTCATGAAAGAAAACGTGGACAGTTACTTACAACGTAACCATTTAATTGAGTCTGTTGAATTTGTTAATAAAAACTTAGCCGTTTGTGTTGGTGAAGATGATCGCGATTATGATCCAGTTACGGCCGCCCAAGCTGCTGATTCGCTGTTATCAATATCAGGAATTGAGGCATCATTTGTTATTACGCGTAGATCAAAGAAGCAAGTTGGAATTTCGGCGCGTAGTGCAGGGGATGTTAACGTTCAGCTCATTATGGAACAAATGGGTGGTGGCGGTCATTTAGGTAGTGCTGCAACTCAGATTGAAGGTCAGAGTGTTTCTGAAGTTAAAGCGACCTTAACCGATATTTTAAAGAAGAAAAATGATACAGAAAATAAAGATGATGAAGAGGAGTGATTCTGATGAAAGTTATTTTTTTGGAAGATGTGAAAGGCAAAGGTAAGCGCGGACAGGTTAAAGAGGTTCCGGATGGTTATGCACAAAACTTTTTAATTAAAAATCATAAAGCTGAAGCAGCAACCAAGGGCGCGTTAAGTAGCTTAAAGGGCCAACAACGAGCTGAAGAAAAGCATGAAGAAGAAATTCTAGAAACCGCTAAGAAATTAAAGGTGACTTTAGAAGATGATAAAACAGTTGTTGAATTAACTGCTAAAGCTGGAACAGATGGCCGTTTGTTTGGATCAATTCCTAGTAAGCAAATTGCACAAGCCTTAGATAAACAATTTGGTCTTAAGTTAGATAAACGAAAGATTGAATTAAATGAACCAATTCGTTCACTGGGATACACAAATGTTCCAGTTAAATTACATCCACATGTGACGGCTAAGATTCGTGTCCATGTGGCAGAAAAATAATTATGAATAATTGTTTTGTGGTGAAATAGCGAGTTGAACATTGAGTAAAGCAGCAAACTTGTTTTAGAGACATTTCTTAGTCATCAGAGGTAAGAACATGGATAATGACATTTTAGAAAATCAAACACCGCCACAAAATAGTGATGCGGAAAAAGCCGTTTTAGGGGCAATTTTCTTAGATTCCGATGTGTTAGTTGACGCAATGGAATACTTAACACCGGAAGATTTTTATCAACGAGCTCATCAAATCATTTTTAAAGCAATGGTTTCACTAAATGATGAAGATGAAGCAATTGATGTTGTCACAATGAATAATAAATTGACTGCCCAAAATCAATTGGATGATGTAGGTGGTGTCAGTTACATTGCTGAATTGGCAGCTTCAGTACCAACGGCAGCTAATGTGGTTTATTATGCCAAGATTGTGCAAGAGAAGGCCATCTTACGGCGTTTAATTAAAGCTGCTACTAAAATTGTGACTAAAAGTTACCAACAAGATGAAGATGTTGGGGCAGTTTTAGATGAAGCTGAACGTGAAATTACAGAGGTTTCGGAAGATCGAAATCAGTCCGGCTTTAAGAAGATTTCAGACGTTTTAACAAATTCGATGACCGAGATCAATAAACTCTACCAAAATGGGGATGAGATCACTGGTTTATCAACGGGTTATAGCGAACTAGATAAAATTACAGCTGGATTACATCCAGATGAATTGTTTATTTTGGCTGCTCGTCCTGCCGTCGGAAAAACGGCATTTGCTTTGAATATTGCACAAAATATTGGAACGAAAACCGATAAAACGGTGGCCATTTTCAGTTTGGAAATGGGTGCTGATCAGTTGGTTAACCGAATGCTTTGTGCAGAAGGTAGTATTGACGCCAATCATTTGAGAACCGGTCAATTAAATGAGGAAGAATGGCAAAATCTGGTCATTGCAATGGGAAGTTTAGCTAAAGCCAATATTTATATTGATGATACGCCAGGAGTAAAAATGGCAGAAATTCGCGCGAAATGTCGCCGATTAGCAAAAGAGCAGGGGAACCTGGGATTAGTTGTAATTGACTACTTGCAGTTGATTGAAGGTTCTGGTCAAGAAAACCGGCAACAAGAAGTGTCGGCGATCTCACGGCAACTTAAAAAATTGGCTAAGGAATTACGAGTACCTGTCTTAGCATTGTCACAGCTTTCTCGTGGTGTTGAACAGCGTCAGGATAAACGACCAGTTCTTTCAGATATTCGTGAATCTGGATCAATTGAACAAGATGCTGACATTGTCGCTTTCTTATATCGTGAAGATTATTATGATCGTGAGGATGGCGAGGATAGTGATAATCAAAATTCGGATCCGCGTGAAAATGGGGACCCTGATGTAGGACCTGTTGAAGTTATTATTGAGAAAAACCGAAGTGGTGCGCGAGGAACGGTTAAACTATTGTTTGTGAAATCGTATAACAAGTTTGCCCCCATTGCTTACGTGCCAGATAACTAGAATGAAAAAAATCAACAGTTTCGCGCGGCTCACGGCTAATGTGAAACTGTTAGTTTATGCACTTTTTTAAGTTAATTTAAGTTAGTTTTTTTGAGGAAAGGAGAGGACGATGAAGGAATTAAAATTACGGTATTTACTTTTAGGTGCCTTGATGGACAGTATTGGAATGAGCTTTGTGTGGCCGTTGACAACCGTCTATATGCATAATATCTTGGGTCATTCGCTGACAATTGTAGGAATTGTGCTCATGCTGAATTCAGTTGCCAGCATCATTGGTTCATTTGTGGCTGGACAATTATTTGATAAGTACGATGGTTATTACTTACTGCTTGGTGGTATCGTATTTACGGCATTAAGTATGTTTGTGTTGGTTTTTTCAAATGATTGGCCAGTTTATCCAATTATGCTTGTGATGATTGGATTGGGAACGGGCTGGATTATGGCATTCGTCAATGCACTGGGAACAACGGTGCATAGTCGAGATGGGCGGTTTGTTTTCAATATGTTGTATTTTGTACAAAATCTGGGTGTTATGGTGGGAACGGCCATTGTCGGTATTATGTTTAAGGATAACGTGGCACCATTGTTTGCTGTCTCTACCGCGTTGTATGTGCTATTTTTTGTAGTGGCCGTTACCAATTACCACGTCAAACGAGAATTACCAAAACGACAAAATCAGATGGATCAAAATGCACAAGCAGCGTCTAAAACCGAAAAATTACCACGGATTAACGCTTTGGTGATGTATACCTTATTCATTAGCTTATTTTTAATTTGGATTTTTTATCAACAGTGGAATAGCAACATATCTGTTTATATGTTGAGTTTGCATATTCCTTTGAAGGACTACAGTTTTCTTTGGACTGTAAATGGATTCTTTATTTTGATCGTGCAGGCCTTTCTGAGTTGGAAGGGTGGTAAGATGTTTAAAGATCCTTTCCATCAAGTGTATTTTGGAATGCTATTTTTAATTGCTTCATATGTCATCTTGGTTTTTGCAACACAGTATATTGCTTTTGTATTTGCCATGATTATTTTGACGATTGGCGAGGCAATTACGTTTCCACAAATTCCGGCGATTGCCAATTTATTGTCACCATATAGTATGAAGGGTCGGTATCAAGGACTAGCGAGTTCCTTCCCATCGGCTGGACGTGCATTGGGGCCATTAGTTGGAAGTTTGATTATTGATACATTTTCATTTGTGTCATTATTTGTGGTAGCAGCGGTCATTATCGCCCTGATTCTGTTTGTTAATATTGCAGTAATTGAACGAAGTAAGCATGAATTGACGGAATATAATTAAGCGTGTTGAAGAGGTGCTTAGCTTCTAAATATACTTTAGCTAGGTAGAAGAAGCCGCCCCTTTTAAGACTTTTCAACAGAATAGAATACAAACGAGCGACCATTAACCAAACGTTAGTGGTCTTTTTGTTTCAGTTGAAGTTAAACATTTGGTGAAATTGTAGGTCAATGAAGTGCTTGTTAATTTATATTTCTGTAATAATTTGAGAAGAGTTTGTAAATAGATTTCAAAGATATCGTATTGTGTGCATGTTAAGATTATTCTTGTTATAATTATAAGAAATAAATTAATAAAAATAGGTTAAACGAAAGGAAGTCTATGATTAAAACAAACTTTAAACATGCACTAATGCTTGCAGTTGGTGTAGCCGGATTAGCATTAGGATCAACTACAGTGGCAAGTGCCAATGCAAATGATGGTGGTAATCAACAATATTCAGCAACACAAACAGCTGAAAATAGCCAAACAGTTAAAACTATGGAAACAACTGATACAACTGGAAATGCGGCAGTTGTTTCTGAGGCACTGACTTTGGCAAAAAAACACATTCCTTATGTTTGGGGTGGTGAATCTCAAAGGGGAATGGATTGCTCAGGTTTGACAGAATGGGTTTACGCTCATGTAACAGGTAAATCACTGGGACACAATACGGTTATTCAAGAAGGTCATGTAGCCAAACAGACCGTGGCACAGGCACAACCAGGAGATTTATTATTCTGGGGAGCACAAGGATCAAGCTATCATGTGGGTATCTACATAGGTAATGGAAAATATGTTGCCGCTCCCGCACCAGGACAATATGTTTCAGTCCAATCCATTAGTAGTAGTTTCATGCCAAGTTTTTCAGGACACGTAGTTTAACAAAAAAAGATGGTTTGTAACGATATTTGAGTTAGACATGCTCAAAGGTATCTTACAAATCATCTTTTTATTTTACATAAAAATTGCGAGAAGCATAGCAATGGCGCCAGGTAGGGCCTCATACCAAAAGAAACGTTTTGAAAAAACAAAGCCTTCATAAACGCCATTTAGAAGTACAAATAAGTTTAAGAAGATTAACATGAATTTCATGGTTCCACTGGGGACAATGATTACAGTCAATATTATGACTAGGCCAATAAAGCCACTAAATAGGCCTAAATTTTGAATAAACTTCTGAATGATTGAGTTTTGAATCACTTTTCCGGGCAGGTTGAAAAATTTACCTACAGTGTCATATGAAGCAAAAAGTTCTATATATAGGAAATAGATGTGTGCCAGAGCAATAAGTAAACTCACTAGAACAGCAATTGTTGATAACATTAAAAGCCTCCTTACTTAAATCAATGATATACATTAAGTATAAAGAAATTCGAAAAAATAACATGAAAATTATATAAGAAGAAATTAGAGATGTGAACCATATTTAAATCAGTTTATAGTTTAAATCCTCCTTGCTGATGTTAAATTGAAACACAAAAATGTACTATAAAGCCGATAAATAAGTTGTTGAAACGTATGAATACTACGTTTTATAGAATAACGCATATAAAATAAAATAGGCTAAAAAAAGAAAAATAAACAGAAATATTTAAATAATTTTGTGATAATAGACATGAAAAACTCAAATAGTGTTATCCCTAGTGTAACTAAGGACTAAGTATGATTAACTTCAATTAAATTAAACGATTTTTTGCCTTATGTTACAAAAATATGACATGAACTTGACTGAAGGTCAATGAATATAAATGTTGTTGAAACATAACTGAAACAATTGGAGTGTATTCTACTAGGTAGATTAAAAACACAAGGAGAGTAACATACATGACATTAAGAAATAACGTAACAAAATTCGCAGTAGCATTTATGGCCGCATTGTTCTTTGGTCTTACATTGTTAGTAACAGTCTCTCACGCCGATCAAATTTACACAGTTAAATCAGGCGATACACTTTCAGGTATTGAATATAGCCTTAACAAAGATACTAACTATACAAAATTAGCAACAGCAAACAAAATTAAGAACGTTAATTTAATTTACGTTGGTCAAAAATTATTAATCAAGAGTGACGGCGAAATTAAAGCAGCTACTAAGAAAGAAGTTGCAACCGTTCCTGCAACTCAAAAGACAACTTCAACAAGTTCACAAAACACTAACTCAAATACACAAAGCAGCCAAGCAACACAAAATACTGCTTCTACACAAACAACGACAACAAGTAGCAGTTCATCATCTGCTAAAGCATGGATTGCTAACAAAGAATCAGGCGGTTCATACTCAGCACGTAATGGTCAATATGTTGGTAAGTATCAATTAAGTGCTTCATACTTAAATGGTGATTATTCAGCAGCTAACCAGGAAAAAGTAGCTAACGCATATGTATCTTCACGTTATGGTTCATGGTCAGCAGCTAAGTCATTCTGGCAAGCAAACGGCTGGTACTAAAATAAAATAGTATAACTAAAAAATCGTCCTTCATTTAGAAGGGCGTTTTTTTATAGCCACATTAACCTAATTTGATTTTACTTTCAGCTAGTGCTTGATCAATAACGTGCATGACGATTTCATCTTGCTTCAAGTGCTTTGCGGCGAATTCGAAATCATGATTTTCAATAACTTTAGTAAATTGTTGAAATTCTTGAAACATTCGATGTGGATGAACCTTGACGTCCACAATTTTTGGCTGTTGATGACGAAGTTTAAGGGTGTAATGATCTAAAACGTTGGTAGGACCACTTACGACGATAGATCCTTCCGTTCCTTCAATTGTGGTTGTGACAGGCGCATCTACATCTTTGGCACCAATACTGACGACTTTAGTCTGAGGATAGTTCATAGTCAGAATTCCTGAAGTATCAATGTGCTTTTCAACATTTGCTAAATAATGAACGTTACTTGGAGCACCTAATAACCCCACAATGAAGTAGATATTATAAATATTAAGATCCATCAAGGCACCGCCACCTAATTTAGGATTAAATGCAGGCAGGACTGTTCCCTTTCGAAAAGCATCATAACGTGATGAATACTGTGAATAGTTACAAGAAATCACCTTGATATGACCAAGTTGCGATAAATCAGCCTTTAGTTGTTGATAGTTGGCAAGATATTGATTGGTAATTGCTTCCAAAAGAATTAAATGTTTTGTTTCAGCTAGTTTAATTAATTCGGTTAACTGTTGTTCATTTAAGGTAAATGGTTTTTCACAAATAACGTTCTTTCCTGCTTCTAAAGCAGCCTTGGCAAATTGAAAATGCAAGGCATTGGGCAAGGCGATGTATGCAGTGTCAATATCGCTCGCTAAACATTCATCTAAGTTTGTATATAGTTCATCAATATGAGCAGTTTTTTGAAGGTCTTCCATTACAGGAAGATCTTTTTTCTGTCCGAAAATGGCTTTAACATCGATTTCAGGCAAATCATCAATAATGGTGACGAAATCATTGACAATTTTACCAGCTCCTAAAATTGCTAAGTTCAAATTAAAAACCTCCTAATTGCATTGTTTAATACCCTGTTCCAACATTTCGATTTGTTGGATGGTTTCTTCGTCTTGCACAAGCTTCTTTTGATTATTAACGAGTGTTTCATAAACGCCAGCATAAACGCGACTATAATCTCCGTTGACAGTGACAACTTTTTGTTCATGATAGTTGTGATTCTCGTCATAATAGGTTAACGTGCCGTAATCCTCTGTACGATCAATGCCAAAGTCTTCGTGATTGGGCATGTAAAATAGCTTTAGATGTTCTTCTTGACGATCCATCCGTTTTTTAATAAACATCCCCTGTTTGCCGTAAATGACAAAACTGGGACGCGGTTTAATTCTAAAGTAGCTGGAAGCAACACGGACCTTCATCTGACCGTAATACATGCTAATATCAAAGTAATCGTTCATGTGACCTTTTCCTAGTAATTGCCGAACGTCGTAATGAACGTTATCTGGTTTTCCGAAGAAACTGAGAACTTGATCTAAGGTGTGGCACCCATGACCATACAGAAAACTGTTAATTTTGCTGAAGCCTTTAGCTTGCTCAGGGACCTCAGGACGATAATAGTCATAATTAGATTCGACTTCTAATAAATCGCCTAGCAGGCCACTATGAATAACTTTTTGAACCGTTAAAAAGTCAGAATCAAAGCGGCGATTTTGATAACATTGAATGAAAAGCTGTTTTTGCTTTGCTAATGTAAACAATTCACGAGCTTGTTGTGGGGTTTCAGCAAATGGTTTTTCAACCAGGACATTTTTTCCATGATTCAAAACATCTTTAGCTGTGGCATAATGAAACTGACTGGGAGTTGTGACCACGACTAATTGAATTTCCGGATCATTATAAATATCATCCAAATCGGTTGTGTAGTGAACACCTGGAATTGTATCCCAACGTATTTTGCCACTTGGTGAATAAATGGTTTTGACATTAAACTGATCTTTGAGTTTTAAAATAAATGGTAAGTGATAACGGTTGGTGCTTTTGCCGTTACCAATATAAGCAACGTTAATCATTAAAATAACCTCCTAAAGTTTATACACTTAGTATATGAACAGCTGGGAGGGTGATACCATTGTTTTGGGAAAAATGGCCGAAACTATCAAGATTTTTAAGTAATGGAACTAAATGTTTGAACATTTAGGCCAAAAATGAGTACAAGAATTAAATAAACAGATTGAAATGATAAACTTATAAAGAAGGGTGGTCTGAAGATGGCACTATTGGAAAGACTAAGTCAACACACTGATTTGACAGATAACGAAATACGGATTAAGGACTATTTAACCAGCCATTTAGCAGATATACCTGGAATAACTGTTGAACAATTGGCTGCGCTCACGTATACTTCGCATTCAGCAATTGTCAGATTGGCTAAAAAATTAGATTATCAAGGTTTTCGTGAATTAAAGCTTGCGGCTAGTGATAGTTTGACACAACAACTAATTTCTTTGGGAGCCGTGGACGCCAATTTTCCGTTTAACCCTACTGATTCAGTTACAACAATTGCCAAGAATATGGCAGATCTGACAAGCACGGCAATTAAACGTGCGCAGGCGCAAGTAAATCCACATCAACTCGAAACAGCTGCGCAGATGTTATTGGATGCAAAACGGCTTTTCTTTTTTGGGCGTGGTGACTCCCAGATTCGGGCTCGTAGTTTTCAAAATAAGTTAGTAAAACTTGATATTTTTCCGATTCTTGCTGAAGAATATGTAGATGAAAAATGGGTAACTACCAATATTCATGAAACGGATTGTGTTTTGTTTATTTCGTATGGGGCCAATATTCCAGAATATGCGCAAATAATGACATTCTTGAAGAAAAATCATGTTCCAACGATCTTGCTTACAGGTAATCGCCAAATTAAACAAATGAACGAGGCACAGTTAACCATAGTGTCTGCACAAGATGAGAATGAGGACGAGAGTAAAATTGGGACGTTTGCTTCTCAAATTGCGTTTGAATATATTTTGGATACTTTGTTCTCTATCATGTATGGTCATGCTTATACGCGAAATTTACTTAGTCAAAGACAAACAGCCACTATGTTAAACACCGGTAGTTTGTTTGAAAAGGATCAAACAAAATAGACCATTACAATCAACAATACTTACCAATTTGCCACGTGTTACATCAAACACAAATCATATGGAATATGGAAGCTGTGCTAGTAAGAAAGATAAATGCACAGCAAGCGTTTAACGAGGTATGGTATGTCATTACTTGACTATAAGATAATGAGAGGTAAGTATCAGTTAGTAAGTATTTAAGTTCTGCAGACCAAGTAACTGTATGATCATGAGTGTCATGGTAATAGGAGAACTAATATTTTACAGGCTACAGCGTTAGGATCTAAATAATTTTGAAGAAATTTACCAAAAATAATGAAAAACTATAAACCCCGCAACTACGAATGGTTGCGGGGTTTATAGTTAAGTTGGTTATATTTAGATACCTAGCTTTTCTTCAAGTGCTTCGGTTAATGTAGCCGAAAAATTGATATCTTGTGTCTGCGCTTTTTCAGCTAATGACATTGGGATAGTTACATTCTTACGTACAGTGGCATCACGTGATTTTCTACGAGCAGCCTTCATATCGACACCAACATAGCTCACGATTAATCCAGGGTTGCTAGCCTGTACCTTGTTAAGTGACGTTGCCATAGGATACTCCTTGTAATCAGGTAGTGCTACTGCCAGTGCGTCAGGTGCATTCTTGATAGCTTCCTCCAGAGTTTTACCATCTGTAACAGTATCGGGAACATCTGGGAAAGTAACAGTATAGTATCCATCATTATTAACATTATCGAAGACAGCAGGATATACAACGTAGTTTGGTTTATTCATATTGTTAGTTAATAAGGTGTACAACAAAGCGGTCCCTATTTGAGACCTGCTTGTTTCAATATTGAATTGTATGTTTTGGGTGGAATAGAAGCTTTCTTAGTTGAGAACTTAACGGTTACCTTATGGCCTTTGCCATCAATAAACCTGTGATGGTCACCAACCTGTCTATCCTTAAGTTCTTTGAAGCCTTGTTTCTTTAATATTTTCAAAACATCAATTGCTTTAATCTGCGACACCTTATTATCCTCCTTTCAATATATTAATAATACACTAATGCGCATAGATAATCAACGATTTAATGCGTTAATACGCATAAATATTTAAGAGGTGAATCATCATACGAAGACCAAGTGAAAAAAAGAATACTATGGCACAGGCCAAGAGAATTTTTTTAAAAAACGTACAAGAAATATTTGATATAAAACAAGTTTATGCCCCTGCTCTTATTTCAAATAGTGTAGAGTGCGCACATTACCATCAGCTCATAAGAATATCAACTTTTGAAAATTTTTGATAGGAAGGTGATGTTGATAATTAGTGAGTTTTTAAATGAAATGATTGCTATAATTTGGATAGCATACAGGGGGATCAACCAATGATTAAACCAATTAGAACAGTACTTTCATCCTATGATATTAAATTTTTAAGCGACCATAACATTTCTATTCCTGACGAAAAGTCTAAGACGTTTAATGCTGACTTTGATGTAATGTATACAGCGATTGAGGACTTAGAAATAGATAATTTAGGCGTAGATTACACAAGTAATGAAACTTCAAATCATGCTAACACCATACTAAACAAGTTAGCTGCTTACTAGAAGTTAGTTATGTTAACAGCATTTCCATTACAGCAAATTATAATAGGTGCAAAGGACGCCTAAAACCTTCCTTAATGGCTAAAATTGACACTTTAAACTTAGCACGGTATTTAGGAAGAAAGACCAACATTTTTTATTTGATGTTGGTCTTTTTATTATGTATACTTGCCCCCAGCGACTTTAATAAAGTAATGGAAAAAGTAATATAAAGTAATGTTTTTAGTTGTATTTGATTAATTCTCTATAACAATGTATAACCGTTAAAAGTATTAAAAAACTAGTAACCACGGTGTTTTAACACTGCATGACTACTAGCTAATTGGTATTTATGGGTGGTCAGGGGATCGAACCCTGGACCCACGGATTAAGAGTCCGTTGCTCTGCCAGCTGAGCTAACCACCCATATCATTAACCGACTTAAATATATTATCATATATTTCTAGCAATGGCAACCCGTTGAGCTAAATTTTTACAAGACAAATGCTTGGCTTTTTTCCATACATGTAACCGCTAAAACTCGTGTGTTATAATAGGAATGCAATGTTTTTAAGCTTTTTGGCGAAAATAAGTTCGAATAGATTTAAATCAAAACGACTCTGTTAAGGAGGAAATAAGCTTTATGCAAAAGATTTTAATTGTTGACGATGAAAAACCAATTTCAGACATCGTAAAATTTAATTTAACTAAAGAAGGCTACGAAGTAATTACAGCCTATGATGGGGAGGAAGCCCTCGAAAAAGTTGAAGATGAGCAACCAGATTTAATCTTGCTCGATTTAATGCTTCCTAAAATTGATGGATTGGAAGTTGCTCGTCGTGTACGTGCTAAACACAGTATTCCAATTATCATGGTGACAGCAAAAGATTCTGAATTAGATAAGGTGGTTGGTCTAGAACTTGGTGCAGACGATTATGTCACCAAACCATTTTCTAATCGTGAACTGGTTGCCCGTGTAAAGGCTAACTTACGTCGTCAAGACCAGTTAGTAAACTCTGAACAAGAAAATAATGACATCAAGGTTGGCGATTTAGATATCAATCCAGATGCCTATGCTGTTTCTCGTCGTGGTGAACAACTGGATTTAACCCATCGTGAATTTGAGTTGCTGTATTATTTAGCACAGCATATGGGACAGGTTATGACCCGTGAGCACTTGTTACAAACGGTTTGGGGTTATGATTACTTTGGTGATGTCCGAACAGTTGATGTCACTGTCCGTCGTTTGCGCGAAAAGATTGAAGAAAATCCAAGTAATCCAATTTACCTTGTTACGCGACGTGGAGTGGGATATTATTTACGGAATCCAGAAAATGAAAAATAATGGGAGCCATGTTTGGTTATGAACAAAAAAACCCGTTTCTACCAATCGATAAACTTTAAAATAGCCTTGGTATTCGCCTTGTTATTGATGATAACATTGGAAATTGTCGGGGTTATTTTTGTACGTCAGTTGGAACAACAAAATTTAAGTCAATTTAAAAACCAAATTCAATTGGGAACCTATGTTGATAATGAAATTTCAGAACAATTAGGCAAAAACAACACCACTTCAGCTAATAAACAGATGCAACAGATTATTTCTGATGTGAATAATACGAATATTACGGAAATTCGTGTCATTGACAATAAAGGGACTGTTCGTGCTTCCAGTGATCTGAATGAGCAATCAATTGTGGGTCAAAAAACGACGGATCAGGCAATCAAAAACGTTATCTACAACTCACGTTCTTATCAGCAGGTTAATTATGATCAAGGGAATAATAATCGTTACTATATCTCAATTATTCCGTTAATTAGTACTAGTGGTAACTCTAATAGTGTGGTCGGAGCGCTATACGTTCGCGCTAACTTAGAGAGCGTTTATTCAAATGTAAACAAAATCACGTTGATTTTCTTCGTGGCCGCCTCATTTGCGATCGTTGTTGGCTTACTGCTAGCAATTATTATTTCGCGAGCGATTACCCGTCCAATTGAAGAAATGAAGAAGCAGACCATGCGAATTGCGCGTGGTGACTATTCTGGCCATGTTCACGTCTATGGAAAAGATGAGTTGGGTCAGTTGGCCTCTGCGGTTAATAACTTGTCTGTACGTGTGGAAGAGGCCCAGGAGTCAACGGAATCTGAACAGCGGCGTTTGGATAGCGTTTTGGCCCATATGACCGATGGTGTTATCGCCACTGATCGACGAGGACGAATTACAATTGTGAATGACATGGCGCTTGATTTCTTAAGTGCTGATGCTGAACATACAGCTGGCAAATCAATCTTGGATGTTTTAGATATTCGCACAACGTATACCCTGCGCGAATTGTTAGAAAATCAAGATGACATTGTGCTTGATTTTTCGACTAAAACTCAAGACTTGATTCTGCATGCTTCATTTGCCTTAATTCAACGAGAGTCTGGGTTTATTAGTGGTTTAGTTTGTGTGTTACATGATGTAACTGAACAACAAAAGATTGATCAAGATCGTAAACAATTCGTTTCTAATGTTTCGCATGAACTGCGAACACCATTAACGAGTTTAAAGAGCTATATTGAAGCCCTAACGGATGGTGCTTGGAAAGATCCTAAAGTGGCCCCCCAGTTCTTGAAAGTAACTCAGGATGAAACAGATCGTATGATCCGAATGATTAATGATTTACTGAGTTTGTCACGAATGGATTCAGGAACCGCTAAGCTTGATTTAGAATTAATTAATTTAAATGAATTATTCAATCATGTTTTGGATCGATTTGACATGATCTTGAAAACGGATGATAATCCTGATAAAAATTACACAATTAAACGTGAATTTACACGGCGTGATCTTTGGGTTGAAGTTGATACAGATAAATTCCAACAAGTATTAGATAATTTGATGAATAATGCGATTAAATACTCACCAGATGGTGGTCAGATCACTTGTCGTTTATTAGAGACACATAACCATGTGATTCTGAGCGTTTCAGACCAAGGTTTGGGAATTCCAAAGAAAGACCTTACCCACGTCTTTGATCGTTTCTACCGTGTGGACAAGGCACATTCTCGTGCACAAGGCGGTACTGGTTTGGGATTGGCAATTTCAAAAGAGATTATTTCAATGCATGGTGGCCGAATCTGGGTTGATAGTAAGGAAGGCAGAGGATCTATATTCTATATTTCTCTTCCTTACGAACCCATAGATGAGGAGGATCAATGGGAATGAGAGGAATGCGAACAAGTCGAATACTAATTCATCTTGGCCTTATTTTAGTGGTCCTATTAAGTGTGGTATTATCATGGTTTATTTGGACAAATCCTGCGCGTTATGAAAAGACCAAGCAGCAATCCAGTCGTAATAGTACGGTTATTCAAAATGAACAGTACAACAAGTCAATTGGTGATATCTACTTACCTACACAGGTCATTTATCATCAAACGGGTACAAATACACATCTGATCAATAATACAAATGTGAGTCTAACTGATTCAATCCGCAGTGCGATTGAAAAGTGGCATTTACGAGGGGTAACAAGAGAGTCAGTTAATAGTCGTAAAGCTTATGAGAAACTGATTGCACGGGATGAAACGGTGATGCTAAAATACCCGGACAGTGTAACCAGTGGTATTTTGAATGATGCATTTGATCAAAAAACAAAATTTAGCGGAAAGTTTTCAAGAATCGTTTTTTCTGTGTCAAAACGAAATGAAGTTTACTTGTTAAATGATACCAATTATGCGATTTATAAAGTTCGTACAACTAATCAGAACTTGGCACAAATTAAAGAGCTATTAAGTGGAAATGTGCAACGATTTGCGGTGAAAGAAACGTTGATTAACCACCGTTTAATGACAAATTATGAAAATGAAGTTAAAGTTCCTGAATACAGCTATTTAGTTAATAAACAAACGGCTGCGTACTTTGTTTCAACGTTGATGGACAGTGATAATGCTTCTTCAGTAACGACAAAGGAACAAAAGGGCAAGACCATTTATAGTGATAGTAATTCAAAACGCATGACCATTAATAACAAGCGAGGCACCGTTTTTTATGAAGATTTAGCGGGACAGCAATCCTATCATGAAGGGACAAGTAAGGCATTATCACAAAGTTTTACAGTTCTCAAACGTATGGAAGTTCCGTTAGATAACATGCGTTATTATCGTTACGATTCTGAAAAAAATTCAGTGATTTACCGAAGCTATGTAGAAGGATTTCCCATCTTCAATCAAACTGATTACGGGACAGTTGAAGTTCAGATAACCGGTGCTCGAACGAAACAGATTGATTTTTCCTTATACAGTTTACAAATTCCAGTTCCAACTGGAAAAGAACGCACAACTTTACCATCAACACAGACGATTTTAAATCAACTAGAGGCCACTGGTTATAAATTAAGCGATATTAATAATATTGAGATTGGTTATCAATGGACGGCCAACCCATCTAGTGATCTTGTGGTAAATTTAACACCAACCTGGTATGTGAACTACAAGAATCAGTGGATTTCATATCAAAAATTGATTGAACAACAGCCATAAGGGGATGAGAACGCGTGGATTTCAAAAGAATTGAATTAATATTTTTAACAGCCTTTGCGGCACTGGATATCTTTTTAGTCATCTCCTTTTTTCAAAACAATTCTGATGTTCATTCAACTTCACAAGGAACGAGTCATAATACAACTATTTTGAAAGAAATGCGTGACGATTCGATTACGTTTGCAAAGCCGTCCAACAAAAAGGGTCAGGGATATTATATTTCTACTCAAACTTCTGGTAATAAAAAGCTGAAGGAAAAAATGGAAGCGTTAAGTGCTCAGTCGGCCAAAATGGTTAGTGGTGAGATTATCAGTACGTTTAATACACCAATAACGATAGATAAACAGAATCCAGACAAAACATTGGATCAGGTTGTAAATGACAGTAATCAAATTGCCAATGGAAAACATTATAAATATGATGAAAAAATCTCGACGGCTAGCCAAATTATTTATACTCAAATTGTATCTGGTCAACGAATTTTCTCGAAATCTGGTCAAATTCGCTTTAAGTTAAATAGTAGTAATCAAGTAGTGGGTTACACCCAGGGGTATTTGACAGATGCTAATCCGCTTCGTGAAAAGCAAGATACAATAAGCCAAGAACGTGCAATTATTTGGCTTTATCAGTATAATGAGGTGCCTAATGAGTCTGTGATTAAATGGGCACGTTTAGGATATACGAGATTATTAAGTATTCAAAAAGGGTCCGTTTATGTACCAACTTGGTATATTGCGGTCCATGGTAAAGGCAGTACAGCCCTTCAGTATTATCGAATTAATGCTTTCACTGGTGTAATTATGAAATACAATACACAGGTTGAATCAACTTCAAGTAGTAAGAATACTAGTTCAATCGAATCAAGCAGCAGTGAAAACGATGATAGTTTGTTGAGTCAGGCGGTTTCAAGTTCTAAACGCGCGGTTGAATCGAGCACACAAACTAGTGTGCGTGAAACAACTAGAAGAGCATACAGTAGCAGTTCAGCCACTAGCTCTAGTACCAGTGCTAATGCAACCAGTTCAAGTGAAACAAGTAGTACAAGCAGTAGCTCAGCTTCATCTGAAGTTCAGTAAATGGTTAATTGAAGTTAAATATAGTTAGAATAAGGGGTAAGGAAATACATGAGTGATGACGACATGAAAATTAGTGTTTTGGCGAGTGGCAGTACTGGCAATGTGACCTATATTGAAACACCCCAACATAAAATGTTGGTGGATGCTGGCTTAAGTGGCAAGAAAATTGAAGGTCTCATGAACAGTATTGGTCGTGATTTAGCTGACGTTGATTCACTTTTTCTTACCCATGAACATACTGACCATATCAAAGGTGCTGGTGTTTTGGCACGCCGGTATAATCTTGATTTATATGCTAATCAGGGAACTTGGCGTGCGATAGAACCTAAGATTGGTCCAATCCCAGAAGAAAAGAAAAATATTTTTGAAGTTGGCAAGACTAAAACCTTTGGAGATATTGATGTTGAAAGCTTTGCTGTGTCACATGATGCGGCTGAACCGCAGTTTTATGAATTTCATCACAATGGCAAGACATTCGTCATTTTAACGGATACGGGTTATGTCTCTGAAAGAGTAGAAGGACAAATCGAAAATGCAGATGCTTATCTGTTTGAAGTAAACCACGATGTTGAGATGTTGCGTATGGGCGGCTACCCATGGCCATTAAAACAACGAATTTTGAGTGACCATGGACATTTATCTAATGAAGATGGTGCCAACGCGTTAATGGACGTGATGGGCTACAATACGAAAAAGATTTTTCTCGGTCATCTAAGTTTGCACAATAATATGAAGGAACTTGCTCATTTAACGGTAGCTTCAATGATGAAAAATAAAGATTTAGCAGTTGGCCATGATTTTCAGTTATTCGACACAGATCATGGAAAGGCAACGAATTTAACTGCAATTTAGAAAAAATTATTAAAATCATTCATATTTTCATCACAATTTACTGATATGATGAAAACAGTTACAATAAATAAGCTAAAGGGGGTTTAGCGATCATTTGATCGCGTATAGCTATGTTTAAAAACAAGAATATATGGGCAATTTTTATTACAGCGTTAGTTGCTGGTTTAATTGGTGGGGGAATTGCGTTCGGTGTTGGTAACTATCTAAGTAATCGGCAAGCCGAAACCGCAACTGCCGTTCCGAGTGGATCAAACAGTTCGGGAACAACAAAGACCAGCAATGTAAAGGTTAATGTCAGCAGTCAGTCTGAAAAGGCGTACAGCAGCATCAAGAATGCGGTTGTGACGGTTATTAACTTAAAGAAGGAAAGTTCAAGTTCAAGTAACAGCTTATACGGTTCAATTTTCGGTGAATCTTCATCAAGTTCTAGTTCCAATTCAAGTTCCAGCAAACTCGAAACCTATGCAGAGGGTTCCGGTGTTATTTATAAGAAGAGTGGCAATGCTGCTTATGTAGTGACAAACAATCATGTTATTTCCGGTTCCAATGCTGTTGAAATTATCATGAGTAATGGTAAGAAAGTTTCTGCTAAAGTTGTGGGTAAAGATTCTGTGACTGATTTAGCTGTTTTGAAGATTAATTCTTCGGTTGTTTCAACCGTTGCAAGTTTTGGTGATTCTAACAGTATTAAAGTTGGTGAAACAGCCTTAGCAATTGGTTCACCACTTGGTTCAGATTACGCAACGTCCTTAACACAGGGAATCATTTCTGCAAAGAAACGAACAGTTTCAACGACTAATGAATCTGGTCAAGAAACTGGCGAAGCGACAGTTATTCAAACAGATGCTGCAATCAACTCTGGTAACTCTGGTGGCCCATTAATTAACTTGGCTGGACAAGTTATCGGAATCAACTCAATGAAACTATCAAGCAGTTCTTCTGGTACAAGTGTTGAAGGAATGGGCTTTGCAATTCCTTCAAATGAAGTTGTGACAATTATCAATCAGTTAATTACTAAGGGTAAGATTGTCCGTCCAGCATTAGGAGCTTCGTTAATTGATTTAACGGATATTACAGCTAGTCAACAAAAATCAGTTCTCAAGTTACCATCAAGTGTCACTGAAGGTGCAGTAATTTATCAGACTTACGTAGGTTCACCAGCACGTAAAGCCGGTTTGAAGAAGTATGATGTTATAACTAAGTTAGATGGTACAAAGATTACAAGTGTTGCTACCTTAAGAGATAAGCTTTATAAACTTAAGATTGGTGACAAGGTAACCATTGGTTGGTATCGTGGAAGCACGTATAAAACAGCCACTATTCATTTAACGGAAACAACAAGTACATTAAGTTCACAAGCAAAATAAGTTAAAATTAAATATTCTATGGAAGACGTCAGGCTTAAACCTGGCGTCTTTTTTAGGCATATTTAAAACTTAAAAGTATCAAACGTTCTTAGTCCGGAGACGATTGATCTCGTGTCCACTATTACACATAAGGGCTAGTTTTCATGTCGAAAACTTCAATGCTTCATACGATGTCGATTCTTGTTGTAAAAATCAGCAGCAAGAAATTCGCACCTCGTTTCAGACCAAATGAGCCACAGGACGGCAGCTAGACTATTTTTTATAAGCTAAGTTGTTTACCATCAGTTATTGAAATAATTTTGATGTTCTCAACCTTCAGGCAATGACTAAACATGTTCCTTAATGCGAAAGTACAAGAGAAACATCTTTGTGTTGTTTTTTATTGTGGGTAGGAGGTGTAGAATTATACACAGAAAATGTATAAGAATTTCTAAAGATGGCAATTTTGCGTGTTTTTAGATTATTTTTAGAAATCCACTTTATTTTTTTGCTGAATTGTGGTTCCGAATGATTTTAAATATTCTAAAGTTTTTCTTAAGGAATAACGGGAATTTTAAAGAGGAAAGACGAACATTGCCCCCATCAGGAATTAATGATTGTTCAGATCAGAAATCAAGGGTGAAAAACATTTGTGGACAACTGTGGATAACTTTGTGAATAACTCAAATGACATTTTAGAGCAGTGACTTGAATCGGGTCGGCATAAGACTTGAAATGGGGTAAAAAGTTATCCACAGGTTGGGGCGAAAGCTGTGGACTAAATTTGTTTCACAAAAATAAGAACGGTGTGAATGCCTAAATGGCGGTGTTTATAGCCTGTGGATACGAACATGTGTTACTGTTGAAAACAGTGGATAACTAAATTTTCTGTTGACAATTTGTGAATAGCTCATGTTGTGGTAAAGGAAATGTAGCATCTATATATAGAAATTTAAGTTATCAACCTGTGGATAACTTTGTGAATAACTTGTGTAAAGGAGTGTTTTTATGAACATCAAGTTTGTAGTGGTGGGAAAACTCAAAGAGAAGTATTTTAAGCAAGGAATTGCCGAATATGCAAAAAGGCTTAGTAAATTCTGTAAGTTTAGTATCGTTGAAGTCCCCGATGAGAAGGCTCCAGAATCTCTAAGTGACGCAGAGATGACTGAGGTCAAAGAAAAAGAGGGCCAACGAATACTAGATAAGATTAAAGAACGTGAGTATGTCTACAGTTTGGAGATCTTAGGTAAGGAACGATCATCAGAAGAGTTTGCTAAGGAGATTGATCAGTTAACAACGTACGGTCACTCTGATCTCACATTTGTGATTGGTGGGTCGTTAGGATTGAGCTCTGAAGTCATGAAACGGGCGAATGCGCACATTTCGTTTGGTCGTTTTACATTACCCCATCAACTTATGCGATTAGTATTGGTTGAACAAGTGTATCGAGCGTTCATGATTAACGCAGGGAGTCCGTATCATAAGTAAAATGGGTTAGTCAGGTTGTGTTAACTGAAATTAGTTAAGACTAGTTCTGTTTCAGAGTGCGCCTAAAAGAAATGCAAGGAGGTCTGTGAATGTCACGGGTAGATTGGTTGAAAACGAAACGAATTGCCTTTTCATATTGGCAAAAGGAAGATTTATCACTGGCTCAGCAATTGTGGGGAGATCCTCAAGTAACCCACTACATCAGTCAGAGTGGCTTTACAAAGCGCGATATCAAGCAGCGTTTGCAGATGGAAATTCAATCACAAGCAGAAGATGCAGTTCAATATTGGCCAATATTTGAATTGAAGAATCATCAGTTAATTGGTTGCTGCGGATTGCATAAAGAGGGTTCCGTGTATGAATTGGGTTATCATCTGGTACCTGAAATGTGGCATCAAGGACTTGCGACGGAGGCCGTTCAAGCTGTACTAAAGTATGCCTTTCAAACGTTAAAGCTCAAAAAAATTACAGCGGGACATCATCCTGATAATTTAGCATCAGGAAATGTTCTGAAAAAATGTGGATTTCAGTATATTGGAACTGAATTTTATGCACCGACAGGATTGCAACATCCAACTTACGAACTGACGGTCCAAAATTTTAAACACTCAGCGAAGCATATCGGTAATCTTTGAAAAATAAAAATGACTTTATTCATGACAATGTGTTTTTTACACAAGGGCGTGCTAAAAGTGATTTGAGTTTTATAAAGTAGATCAAACGATACTATTTATTACTAGGAGACGATTAAAACAAGCAAACAAGCTCAATTCTCAAAAAGAATTGAGCTTATTTGTATGCAAGCACGGGGTTTTGTTCGAGAAAATTGTGAATCAATTAATGCTTCTATTCAAAATTAATCTTTTTTGTAACCAGCATAAAATTGGTAGATGGCAAGAACCACGTTAACCCAGTTCAAAATGATGAACCAAGTATTAAGTGATCCGTGGGCAGTTGTGGCATAGAAAACCCAAAATCCTCCAATAATTGCGATTACATTGATCCAAGCGAAAACTTTTAGTAAGGATTGATTATCCATTTGTGCAAACATCCAAATAACGTTTACAACGAGCCAACAAACTAAGATCCAAAATGTCCAAGTATACATTTTTATTCACCTCATTCTTCCAAATTTGTTGATTGATGTTTCTTACTCAACGGCTAACAGAATAACCCCGTAGCGTTGAAATAAACATAAATAATATAATGCAAAATGTTCAGTTTTGGACATTTAGTCTATAATTGTTAGAAAGTGAATGATTCAAACTGAATTGATCATAGGGGGAAGTAAACGGTATGGTTGAGAAACGTAAATTTAAGACAGAACGAGATATTCAAACTACATTTTTGAATTTACTGCAACAAGAGCCTTTTTATAAAATCACGGTTGCCGAGATTTGTGAAAAGTCATTGACAGGACGGTCAACATTTTATAATCACTATGTTGATAAATATGATCTTCTTGAAAAAATGGTGACGGAGTACACGCAAATGTTTCAAGGCCTGATTCATGAACGCATTTCACAGTTGATGTCTGATCAAGGTAGCAAGGTTTTATTAGATGTTTATCAACAATTGGTGGCACATAAACATGCAATACTGACATTATTTGCTGTTCATGAAAAAGAAGGTGACCTTCAGGCAAGCTTTGAGACTGTTTTGCGAAAAGAATGGACAAACTATTTAGCAACTGTAGATCAACAATTTTCAGTTCCACGAGACTTTATGATTTTTCTTGGTACGGATGTTGTGATGAGTTTTATTCGCTGGTCTTTAACGAATGAGCTAGATGAAAATATTGCCGTTTTTGTGGATCGCTTTAGAAAATCAATGTTTGAATAAATTATAAAAGAAGATGAAGTATTTGATTACATATCGATTATTTAAACCAGAGGATGTCAATGATGTTGCCAAGGTGATTGCGAAAACACTGAGAATTTCAAATCGAAAAGATTATTCACATGAATATATTGAAGCTGATATTAAAAGTATGAATGCGCAATTCTTCATAGATAAAGCAAAACAAACCCATTTTTATGTATTTTGTGATGCGGATCGAAGTATTGGTACTGGTGCTATTGGGTCATATTGGGGAAGTACCACGGAATACAGTTTATTTGATATTTTTATTTTGCCTAATTTTCAACATCAAGGTATTGGTCGTTTAATCATTGAAACTTTAGAAAAAGATAGCTATTTTTTGAAAGCAACTCGAGTTGAAATTCCGGCCTCTATCACTGCATTACCATTTTATCAACACATGGGTTATATGTTTAAAGATGGACAGCACAAGCCAGATAAGGAACAACTTTATCGATTAGAGAAATTCCCAAGGGCTGAATAAACTATAAAAGATAACACGATCTTAAAAATTATGCCGTGTTTTTTTGAATTTCAGATCTTTAATCTTTTTAATTTAATTTATTTAAACTTGCTCGTATTTTCTTTGTTGTGAATGTTGCATCGCTAAACATTGTTGCCGTACACGTTCCATCTTTTTGTATCTAACTGAACTGAATTTTTTATAAAATTCTTGATGAAAATTTTCTGCGGACCAGAATAAGGTTACAAGTAAAATTTTGGTTACAATGGGGCGTTTATATTTATCGAATTTACTTAATGCGTGTTTGGAGGTTTCTGCAATTTTTTGTTATTGCGTATTTTTAACAAAGATAATTGGTCGGTATTAATCCCCGCGATAGTTAATCTACCCCATGCTATCAATCGCTAACGCTACAACTAATTGAAATTTCGCATATATCTTGCATATGCCATAATCATGTGTTAAATTACTGCTAACGAAAGGAATGAGACACATGCCAAAAACTGTTAAAACACGCAAAGTTGCTAAATCTACTGTCATTACGGTTCCAAGTGAATTAAATGTACCAGTCGATGTCCAATTTAAACCATCAGTCAATGAGCATGGTGATTTAATTTTTAAACGAATTGATCACCTAAATCAAAAAGAACGTACAAATATTACTGAATTTGTTGATCAATTTAAACCGGTTCTTGAGTATTTAAAGGACCGATGATATGAAAATTAAATACTTGACGGCGCAACAACTTATTGAACTAAATAAACAAGTTGTCCTTACTGTTGGTGGAACCAACTACGGTGTCCAATCTGTTGAAGCCTTGCATGTTGTTATTGAACAACCAGCCCAGGTCGTATTTGGACATGAACTGTATCCAACCATTTGGTTAAAAGCGGCCTTTATTCTACAAAAAATAACGAAAAAACATGTTTTCGTCGATGGTAATAAGCGAACAGCTTTGATGGCCAGCTTGTATTTCATTAATCAGAATGATTACCAACTAATTAACAATAAAATTGTTAATCAGGCTGGCGACTTCGTACTTTCAGTTACTAATTCTCCTGATAACGAAGAAACAATGCGACAAATAGCTAATTGGTTACAAGAAATTCACAAAAATAAATAATACCGACTGTTTGATCATTGAAACTTTGAAAAAAATAGTTATTTCTGAAAGCAACTCGAATTGAAATCCTGGCCTCTATCACTGCATGACTTTTTTATCAACACATATGGGTTATATGTTTAAAGATGTGCAGCACAAGCCAGATAGGGAACAACTTTATCGATTAGAGAAGATTTCAAAGGCTAAATAAATTATAGAAAACAAATAACGCGACTTTAAGTGAAAAACTTAGTCGTGTTATTTGTTAATTTTAGTTTTTTAATTTATTTAAACTTACTCGCATTTTCCCTCGTAAATGTTGCATCGCTAAATATTGTTGCCGGGCATGTTCCATCTTTTGGTATCTAGCTGGATTCTTTTTATAAAATTCTTGATGAAAATTTTCTGCGGGCCAGAATTGAGTTGCAGGCAAAATTTGAGTTACAATGGGACGTTTATATTTACCGGATTTACTTAATGCTTGTTTGGAGGCTTCTGCAATCTTTTGTTGTTGTGCATTTTCAACAAAGATAATTGGTCGGTATTCATCCCCACGGTCGTTAATCTGACCCATATTATCAGTTGGATCGGTAATTTGCCAGTAAATATCTACTAAATCAGCATATTTTATCAGGCGAGTATCAAAGACAATTTCGACGGCTTCAACGTGTCCAGTTTTCTGACCGGTAACTTGTTCATAGGTTGGTTTATTAACATGACCGCCAGTATAACCAGACAATACGGAGATAATTCCCGGCCTGGTGTCAAAGGGCTCAACCATACACCAAAAGCAACCACCCGCAAATATTGCCCGTTCATAATATGGACTGCTTAAGTTTTGATGTTTTGCCACGTCAAATGCAGTTGCTTGTTTTGAATTGTTAGTTATTTTTGAATAAAAATCTGCCACATCAGGAGTCAGATTGTCACGCCAGGCTAAAGGACGCAAAGTAACTTCGAGTTGATCAAGTTCTGTACTAAACTGTGCACCATTTTCAACCGCATTTTTCATTATCAGTAGTTGTTCGCGTTCCCAGTTTCTGGTTGCTGGGTTTAAAATTAAGTTGTAAACGTCACTAAGAATGTCCTGTTCATTGAAATTCATTTTGCGTCCTCCTTTCACTTTTCAAGAGCATTATGCAGGAATCAAAGCAGAATTGCATCTTTTTTGATTTGAAGTTCAAAACGTAATTAACTTAAAAAAAGTTAATTGTTTGTCGACCAGCTAACGTTTATTTATTCAGTAAATATGTGGATAATAAAAGACCGTTCAAGAAGAACGGTCTTTACTGTGTTGCTTTATTAACTTAATTTCGATAAGAAGCTTTTTACTTCAAGGTAACTTTAACAACTTCTTCATCATTTTCGACTTGGCGAGCAAGGCCATCAAATTTCATATAACCTACAGCAGGCATATTTGTAATGATGACAATCATTGTGGTACCTTTACCAGCCTGATTGATTGCCTGTAAATCGGCAGTTGCAAGTACATCACCATGACGAACTTTTTGACCTTCAGAAACATTTACTGTAAATGGTTTTCCTTTAAGTTCAACAGTGTCTAATCCCATATGAACAAGGACTTCCAAACCATTATCAGTTTTAATACCAATTGCATGTTTTGTAGGGAAGACCGTTGCAATTTCACCATCAACAGGTGAAACAACATTGCCATCTGATGGTTCAACAGCATAGCCATCACCTAACATCTTTTGTGAGAACGTTGGATCGTTAACATCTTCAATTGCCAGTAATTGACCAGCGGTTGGTGTATAGAAGGTATCAACAGCACCAGAATTAATATCTTCACTTGCAGGAGCTGCTTGAGCTGGAGCAGCATTATCGGTAATTTTACCGACAGGAGCGCCTTCTTTATAAAGTTTGGTCAGTGCATCAGCAACAAATTGAACTTCAGTACCAATGACAATTTGTAAGTTAGCTTTATCTAAAACATTGATACCAACCGCACCAGCACCTTTAATGGCGCCCTTATTAATTGTGTCAGTATCTTTCAACTGTAATCGAAGACGAGTTGTACAGTTATCAATGGCCGTAATATTATCCTTGCCACCAATAGCAGTGTAAATCTTTTTAGCTTGAATACTGTATTTATCATCACTATCGTCAGTATCAATAGCCACATCGACACCTTCGTCCGCACCAGCTTCAACTGGTTCACGACCAGGAGTCATTAAATTGAACTTCTTAATGGCGAAGTTAAAACCGAAGTAATAAATAACAGCCATGACAAGTCCTTGAACTAATAACATGTAAGGCACGTTGGCAATTGGCATTCGTGAACTTAAAATGAAATCGACTAAACCAGCACTAAATGTAAATCCGGCTGTCCAGTGCATGAAGGCGGCAAAGCCTAAGGATAAACCGGTGAAAACAGCATGAATTACATATAGAGGCCATGCAACGAACATGAAAGAGAACTCCAAAGGTTCAGTTACACCAGTAAAGAAAGAAGCAAAGGCACCGGCCATCATTAGAGAAGCGGTCTCCTTTTTTCGTTCAGGACGGGCATTACGATAAATGGCAAGTGCACCAGCAGGTAATCCGAACATCATGACAGGGAAGAAACCACCCATGTACATACCGGTAATTCCTTTAACACCCTGGTTAGCCCAGAATTTACCAATATCATTAATTCCGGCAACGTTGAACCAGAATACTGAGTTCAAAGCCTGGTGTAAACCAGTTGGAATTAATAGTCGGTTGAAGAATCCATACAATCCAGCACCAACGGCACCTAAACCAACGAAGAATTTACCAAAAGCAACAAGTGCTTCATATACCGGTGGCCAAACGAATAATAATAGCACGGTAACAAATAACATAACTAAAGCGGACATGATTGGAACTAATCGTTTACCGCTAAAGAATGATAGGGCCATCGGTAATTTGGTTTCGTGGAACCGATTATAGAGCGCAGCAGCAATTAATCCGGCAATAATACCGATAAAAACATTACCACTGAGAGCACTAAAAGATGGATCTACTTGAGTAACCTTGATATTTTTTAACAAGGCAACTGAAGCGGGTGCTAAAACAGAAACGGGAACAAAGTAAGCAACGACGCCGGCTAAAGCAGCAGCACCATCTTTGTCCTTTGACATACCAAGTGCAAGACCAACCGCAAATAAAAGGGCAAGTTGACCAAGAATAGCATTACCACCGGCCTGTAGGAATTGTGCCACGGCCCATTTTGCAGGTAACCAGTGACCAACACCAACCAATAACGCGGCGGCAGGTAAAACAGCAACGGGCAGTTGTAAAGAACGCCCCATGCGTTGAAGATATGATTTCATACCTAAACTCCTCCTCAGAAAAATAGAAAAAATTATAAATCTATAATGCATTTTACATAATAAACCCTCAACAAGCGCTTACACAACCCGTGTAGCAGCTATACCAGTCAATATTGCATATGGTCTATACCGATTGAAAGAAGATATCAGTTACTTTATAGAGATTCAAATTTTATTGGTATAAAATTTGAAAAAATAACTGATGATGCTCTGAAATCATGAAAAGCACGCTAATTTGAAGTTTAAAAAGAAAGATAAGTGTGTTGCAACGAATGCTTATTTCGAAGATTTAAGGTAACTTGCGATATAATGGATTTTAACAACGAGATTTATGAAGTAAGGAGAATATATGATATTTATTGGAATTATGATCGTCATCTTTATTGCACTTGTAGTAGTTTGGTACATGCTTCAGAAACGAAGTAATGCAATTAAAAAGCAATTTACGCTTGAACAAATAAGTGATGTAATGACTAAGGATAAAAGTGTGGTTAAAACGGTCAAACAGGCTCGTTTTTTACAGGGAATTTCGTTTATTGCAGTTTTATTGATTCTATGGACTATCTTTGAAAACTATCCGAATAATTATTACGTAGTTTTGTTGGTTGTGATGCAGTTAACCACGACCGCACGACAATACTTCTTGTACTTGGCTTGGCAACGATGTGCATTTTTAATTAATGGCGGAGAATAAGTGTGTTCTGTTTATGCGGGTGCGTCAACGGATTTTATTTTGAACTTGAGTTAAGAATCTGAAGTTTTAAAAATATTAATTTCAAAAATACAAAAAAGGCGAAACTGAGAAAAATCTCTGGTTCGTCTTTTTTGTCTATGTTGACTATAACGAAACTAAATGTGAAACTGTGGTTGTTTGTAAGATAAATGATGTTGCTGAACTAAAAATATGGGGGAGTAACAAACATTGACTAAAATAACTAAAAAAATAGGTATGGTTTGTTTAGCAGTTATCATTATTATGGCTACTTTACTGGGTATTTATGTACATAATCATCAAACAAAAATAACAAGTAATTACCAACAAACCAATATTCCTACGGTGTTTCTGCATGGCTTTGGCAGCAATTATCATGCTGAACAACACATGGTGAGAGCCATAAAAAAGGCACATGCGACGAACGGTGTTATTCGCGCCGAAGTCTCCAAAACAGGCAAGGTAACACTCGTAGGACATCTGCGTAAAAATGCAGTTAATCCGATTGTGATGATAAATTATCAAAATAATCACGAACGTAGCTACCGCACAGATGGCAAATGGTTACGAAACGTTTTACAAAAGTTGCAACAAACCTACCATTTTAAAAAGTTCAACACAGTTTCACATTCGGTCGGCAATGAGGCAGTCATGTATTATATGGCTGATTTTGCACCACAAAACAAAAAATTACCGCAATTAAATAAAGAAGTTAATATTGCGGGTCACTTTGCGGGAATTCGGGGGTATGACGCGATTAAGGGAAATACTTTGAATGCACAGGGAAAACCAAAACATATGATTTCAACGTATCGTGCTTTGTTAAAATTACACAAAACTTATCCGCAAAGCGTCGCGGTTTTAAACATTTATGGAAATATTGGTGACCATAGTGATGGGACGGTCCAAAATTATTCCTCAAAGTCACTACGTTATCTGGTCCAAGAGCGGGCTAAGTCTTATCAAGAGTTAGAAATGAAAGGTAAGTTGGCCCAACATAGTAAACTTCATTCTAATCATAAAGTAGATCAAGCCATTTTGAAATTTTTGTGGGAAAAATAACACAATAAAAAAATCGGATAATAAGGAAATTAGATTAGTTAGTTTGCTAATCTAAATAGTTTCCTTGTTATCCGGTTTTATTATTTTACATAGGCAGTTCGAAAATCCATGGCTCCGTTAAACTTGTTGTAAACAACGCCATGCAAGTTAGAGTTGACCAACAGACGTGAACGACTTTCGTATAATGGTGTAACACCTTGATCTTTAGTAGCTGTTTTTGCAGCCTTAACAAGATCTTGGTAGCGATTTGAATTGTTCATAGCATCCTTACCATCAGCATTGGTCATGGCTGTATCGTAAGTTTTACTCTGGTAGTGACCCATGTTTGAGTTACTGTTTGAAGTTAAAATGGTCAGTACCTGGCTAGGATCCGCAAAGTCCATCCCCCAGCTTGTTAAGTTAAGTTGAAAATCTCCTTGAGAAACCTTTGTTAACATAGATGGAAATGGCATCGTGCGCACATTTACCTTCAAGTTCTTTAAATGATTCATTAACTGGCCTTGAATATAGGTGGCAGTTTGTTGACTGGTATCATCATTTGCACAGGTGATGGTCACGGTTAGCTGCTTTGTGCCTAATTGCTTTTGAGCGGTCTGATATAATGTCTTGGCTTTTGCAATGTTAGTAGTCATTTCACTTGGTGTTTGGGCGTCATCAACAAAATCTTTGCCCGTTTTCGGATTCTTTAACATATCACGGACACCAAAAGTGTTGGCAGCAATTGAGCCATTTTCAAGAATCTTGGTGACTAGTTGTTGGCGATTAATGGTTAGTGAAATTGCAGTTCGTAAATCTTTGTTGGCAGCTGTTTTGTCTTTTTCATTGTACTGAATAAACCCAACGCGACCAGCCGACAAAGTTTTTAATTCAGGATTATTTTTGTTTTGAACGCTTTGTTCGCCAGCCAATGTAACCATGTCAAGTTTGTGCGATTGATAGAGATTATAAGCTGTAGACGATGTTTTGATCACTTGATAATTGATTTTGTTGAGTTTGACAACCTTGTGATCGCGATAAGTTGAATTTTTAACTAACGTCCATTTATCATTGGTTCCAGTCCATCCTGTTAGCGTGAAAGGACCATTATAAATAGTTGTTTTAGCAGTTGTGCCATATTTACTGCCGTATTTTTCGACTGCTTTTTGGCTAATTGGATAAAAGGTAGTGCCTGCTAATAGTTTCTTGAAGTAAGGAACTGGTTTACTTAATGTGACCTTTAATTGATATTTACCAGTTGCTTTGACACCTAATGTGCTAGGGGCCTTTTTGCCGACCATAATAGCATCTGCATTTTTAATGCTGGTAAACAAATAAGTAAACTCAGATTTTGTTTTAGGGTTCAAAGTTCGTTCCCAAGAATAAACAAAATCTTGTGCAGTTACTTTTTGACCATCGCTCCAGCGACCGTTGTGTTTTAAATTAATTGTGTAAAGCTTACCGTGATTAGAGATGGTTGTTTTGGCCGCTAAAGCATTGATAGGCTGACTATTCTTGTTCAAACGATACAAGCCTTCATCGACTTGACTTAGTTGAGCGCTTGAAACACCATCGGTTATTTTTGAGGCATCCAAACTTGTTAAATTGGTTGCTTCATACAAACTGATTTTTTGTTCTGGTGCTGATTTAGCCTGTTTTGAATTGGCGTGAACGCCAAAACTAACGCCGCCGATAAGAATAATTCCTGCAATGATTAAAGCTTTTTTGTTTGTAAAGATACTCATGATTTAATTCCTCCAAATAAGTTGCATGATTTGTTTTGAAATTGATCAATGAGTTTTGCCATCGTTTTTGTAACATGTGTTTCACCCCGTTTTAGAAATCAAAAAACCGTCCCTAACAGCCAATGTGTTAAGGACGGTTTCCCGCGGTGCCACCTCAATTGAGTCCATTTTAGATTCACAAAAAGTCTAAAGATGCACCCCTACTTTATAGAGAACTAACATTCTCCTGACAACTGACGTATGTCTGACGTCTTTTCGTACTTTCGAAATTTCGGAAAAGCCCTCGGTGGTCCATTTAATTACTTGCGTTCGGCCATAACTTTCAGCAACGATGGCTCTCTTTGCGTGCACGGTAATCTTGATCTCCACTTCATCGGTTTTTAAGGACGATTTTAAGTTGTCATTAGCATACAACTGGTTAGGTAAATTTGTCAATTAAAATTTAACCCAGTTTTTAAAATCCCATTATTTCAATAAAATTTGACAGCATTTGACAATTGAAATACAATTTAAACGATTTTAAAACAAAATATTGGGGGGAGTTATTTATGAATGCTGAAACAGCCGTAAGCATTGGATTACCATTGCTTTTAATTTTTAGTAGTCTTATTCCAAAAAGATATAAAAAATGGGTTTTTTTGAAATTTGGTATGTACCGATATTTTGTACTTGTTCCTTTACTTGGCATCGTTTTATCAATGATTTGGTCAGATGCTCGACCACTATTTCCTCTAATGGTGTTACTTTCGTTATTTGCCATTTTTTGGGATTTTCGAACATTAAAACGAATGAAAAATTAAAAAAAGTTATCCATTTTTAACAGAAACTGGGGCATGGTTATCACCAATTGATAAAGAAGGATGACATTAATAATAAAAATAACCAAAAAGTAGTTAAGCTTGTCAACTTGAACAAGTCTAACTACTTTTTTAATTCATATTAGTTATTCTTCAGATTCAACAATAGGGCGTACAAAGCACCAAACAAATTGGCATCATTACCAAGCTTTGCTGAGACAATTTCTGGTGAAATAACCTGATTTTGCAACATGGGATTAGTTTTTATTAACTCATTAAATTGATGTTTTATTTCTGTAATCAGTCGTGGCTGAACACTGATACCACCACCGATAACAACCTTTTCACCATTAATAATTGCTTGAACATTCAAAATTAAAATAGCGATATTTCGACAAAACTGTGAAAAAATTCTATTTGCTGTTTTGTCACCGTTATTAATCGCGGCAAAAGCAGCTAGACCATCATTAACATCACGGTTATGAAGGGCTTTATTTACTGCTTCAATCATCAATACGGCGGAACAAAGATGGGCAGTGAAGGCATCTAAATCAGATGAAGCTAAGCTGCTATTAATCAGCAGCCAACTAAGTTCGCCAGCCTGAAAATCTTTACCATGTAAAATATGACCATTAATGATAATTCCACCACCAACACCAGTTCCTAAAGTCATGGTAATGCCAGTATTAACGTGGTTTAAATTTCCGAGCCATTGTTCAGCCAATGCAGCCGATTTGCCATCGTTTTCAACGCTAATGGGAACTTGATATCTTTTACCCAAAGTGTCTTCCAAGTTTAGACCGTCTAAAAATGGTAAGGAACCACCGAAATGGATGATTTTGTGTTTAGTATCAATTTTTCCAGGTACACAAATGGCAATTCCAGAGAAAACAGTTTTGTATTTATCGGCTATTTGATAAAGCGAGGTCATAAAGTCATTTAAACTTTTGGTATTAGTTGAGATACGATTTTTTTCTATGATATTTCCAGAATGATCAATAATTGCATATTTTAAATTCGTACCACCAATATCGAATGATAAATATTTTTTCATTTTATCACCTAGTTATTCTCAGATGCGTTTTGTTGTTCTTGTGCACATGCCTTGTTATCCGCAATTTTAAAGAATGGGAACCAAATCAAAGTACTTATCACGACAACAACGACAGTAATAATTCCAAAGCCTAAACCACCTTCAAGAAAACCTTGAATAACACCTGGTGTAGTCCATGGTAATTGAATTAATGGATTAAATGAAGCTGCAACTTTTAAGAGTGGAATCAAAGCCCAACTTACTAGTCCAATTATAATTGGCGTAATTAGCATCGGGATGAAGAAAATTGGATTCAACATAATCGGCATCCCGAACACTAATGGTTCATTGATGTTGAATAATGCTGGAACACTTGCTAATTTCAACATTTGTTTGTAACGATCTGATTTGGCTCTAAACATTGAAATGATTAAACCAATTGTTGTGCCTTGACCACCAAATCCATTACCTAAAACGATGGTAATAATTGCCATGGTTAAGTAAGGCATTGCGTGCCCCGCTTTGAAGGCGTTCTGGTTCAAAATACCATTGGCAGTGACAATAGGCATTACAATTCCATATACCATGTTTGGATGAATCCCAAAGAACCACAACACATTAGCAATTGTGTAAATCGCAATTAAACTAATTGGTGAAGCAGTGAAACTTTGTAGAGGAACCTGAATGAAGGTTGTGACACAATCAAAGACGTTACCAAAACTTGTGTAGGCAAAAAGTCCTCTAATTACAGTCATCATGATCAAAATTACACCGGCAATTAATGAAGGCTGTAAAGAAGCTGCGACATTAGGTGGCACACTGGAAGGTAATTTAATAACGAAGTGCTTTTTATTTAGATATACGTATAATGCACCAACGAGCCAACCAACAAGAATTGAAACTACGATGCCAGTAGCACCAATGTAATTAGTGCTGAAGGCAGTTAATGGAGCTAACTTTGCGTGAGTACCTAAGACACGTGCCGTGTAATCTTGAGGTGCCAAAATGAAAAAACTAGAAATGGCTAATAAACCAGATGGTAATGGGTCAAACTTACACTTTTCGGCATAGACATAGGCAAAATTAAAGACAACAAACATAGCTAAGACATTCATTGTTGCGTTTTGTGCTGCACCAAAATGTGCTGCCCATCCAACTTTTTGTAGAAAGTTTGTCCACATTGGAATTGGAAAGTTACCAATCAATAGGACGAAAGCACCACCCAAAGTTATGGGCGTGATTCGCATAAATGCTTCAGCTAAAGATGAAAAGAATAAATTAGTATTCATCCAAGCTGCAATTGGAGCAATAAATTTGTTTAGAAATTTTTGAAGCTTATCCACAACTAAAACCTACTTTCTGTCATAAATGTTTGAAAGCGTTTGCTTACAACTGACATTTTCAGTTTATGGAGGGATTATGTTTAAATCAAGGTATTCTGGGAATGCTGGAAAGTGTTTTGACACATTGCGTACTGTTCCACGGATGAAACAATGTGTTCCAAATATGATAAAATTGTAATTAACAGATCTTTGGGGGGCATATTATGGCATTTTTTGGCTTAGAAGATTTATCGGCATTATCGAATGTAGATTTAACTATTTATCGTTATGTAACTCAGAATAGCGATAAAGTAGCGTATATGCGCGTCAGAGATATTGCAAAAATTACACATGTTGCTAATTCTTCGGTAATGCGTTTTGTACATAAAATGGGATTTAGCAGTTTCCCAGAATTTAAAGCCTTTATTCAAAATCAAGGAAACAGTACAGCAGAACAACCGTTATTTAATTTTATTAATCAGAGTAATTTTCCTGCTGATATTGTTAATAAAGTACAAATGGTGGCAGATGCTTTATATCAAAGTGACAACATCATTTTGGTGGGGATGGGATCCTCGGCTTTTTTAGCTAATTATGCTACTCGGCAATTAGCCTCACTTGGTTATAATTCAAGTGTGGTTACGGATCCGTTTTACCCATTAGGACAACGCCTAAAAAATACTAGTAATAACACTCTTATTTGTTATTCTGTATCAGGTGAATCGGAAGAACTAATTGCCTTGATAAATGATTTTATTAATAATGATGACATTACAATTGCTAGTATTACTGGTAACGAAGCTAGTACCATTGCCAGAATGAGCAGATATTCCCTGACCTATAAGGAACAAGAATATCGGATACACAGGTATTATGATCTTTCATCCCAAATTCCAGCATTGTACATTACGGAAGCGTTAATTAGTGTGCTTAATAATAGAAACGCAAAATAGGTATAAATTTTAGGAACGGAGTGTTCCGAGTTTGATAAATCTAAAATTATAACTAGAATATTTAATTCGAAGAAGGAATTGTCATGAAACATATTGTTGCTGGAATCATTGCACATGTTGATGCAGGGAAAACGACACTCTCAGAAGCTATGTTGTATCGAACGGGTGCCTTGCGGAAGCTAGGACGTGTCGATAACGGCGATGCTTTCTTGGATACAGATGATCTTGAAAAACAACATGGAATCACAATCTTTTCACACCAGGCTAATCTCAAATGTCACGATCTGAGTTTAACTTTATTAGATACGCCTGGACACGTGGATTTTGCCGCTCAAACGGAACAAGTTTTAAGTGTGCTTGACTATGCTATTTTGGTTATTTCTGCAACGGATGGTGTTCAAAGTTATACCCGAACACTTTGGCAATTACTCAAACGATATCAAGTACCAACTTTTATTTTTGTGAATAAGATGGATGCCAATGGTGTTGATAGAAACCAGGTTCTAAAGCAACTACAAACGAAACTTGCCGAGGGATGCATTGATTTTGATAACGACACGGAAACACAAACTGATATTCCTGAAAATAGCTATGAAGAAATTGCCATGCAAAACGATACGGTTCTTGAACAATTTTTGAATTCTGGAAAACTTAGCGATGATACTGTTCGAGAAATGATTGTCAATCGTGAAATTTTTCCTTGTTATTTTGGTGCGGCCTTAAAATTAACTGGTGTGGAACACTTATTGGCCGGTTTGGAACGATGGATTTGTGAAAGAACTAGTAAATCAAACGAGTTTGGTGCACGAATATTTAAAATTTCTCATGATGAAAAAAATGAACGATTAACTTGGCTACGGGTGACTAGTGGTACTCTGCGTACCAAAGCTGTCTTGTTAAATGAGCAAAAAGTAAATCAGCTTCGTGTCTATGACGGCGTAAAATACGCTGTTGTGCCAGAAGTTGAAGTTGGTGGTATTTGTGCAGTTACGGGATTAACAGAAACGCATCCGGGACAGGGACTGGGAAATGAGCCGGGCGGCAGGTCATCCGCTATTCAACCGGTACTTAATTATGCACTTGATCCAAAAGGTAATGATATTCATGCTTGTTTGACGGCACTTCGTCAGCTTGAAGATGAGGATCCTCAATTACATGTGACGTGGTCAAATCATCTTCAAGAAATTCGTGTGCAAATTATGGGTGAAATTCAGCTAGAAATTCTGCAACAAATTTTGGCAGAGCGTTTTAATTTGAATGTTGAATTTGGGGAAGGCAGTATTTTATACAAGGAGACAATTACGAAAGCTGTTGAGGGAGTGGGGCATTTTGAACCGCTTCGTCACTATGCTGAAGTTCATTTGTTGTTGCAACCAACCCCTAAAGGTAGTGGTTTGACCTTTGATTCAAACTGCGGTATTGACGTACTTGGTAAAAATTGGCAACATCAAGTTTTAACCAATTTACGAGCAAAGGAACATTTAGGTGTTTTGATTGGCGCACCAATTACAGATATAAAGATTACGTTGGTTGGTGGTAAAGCTAGCATTGTGCATTCCGTGGGTGGTGATTTTCGTGAAGCTACTTGGCGTGCAGTTCGCCAGGGGTTAATGATGTTGAAAGCGCGAGGTGCTTGTCAGCTTTTGGAGCCTTGGTATCGATTCAGTTTAACAATTGATCAAACTCAGGTTGGCAGAGCAATGAATGATATTCAACGGATGAGTGGAACTTTCGAAACACCAAAAGATAGTGGAACTGAAATGATAACGTTGACTGGAACTGCGCCTGTTTCAGAAATGCAAGGTTATATGCAAGAAGTGCGGGCATACACACATGGACAAGGGCAACTGGAGTGTGTTGTTGACGGTTATCAGCCGTGTCATAATGCAGAAAAAATCGTCTCGAAACTGAAGTACAATCCAACTTCAGATCTAGAGAATACACCAGATTCTGTTTTCTGTGCACACGGAGCTGGCTATCCAGTTCCTTGGAATAAGGTGCCAAGGATGGCGCATGTTGAATATACGTATTCACAAGAAGATTTACCAAAGCTGACAAATTAAACTAAAGGATTGTTTTTAAAAATTTGGTATGATTGAACTGTAAATAAGTGTTACTCGTGGAGTTTATAGGTTAAATTTGACGAGAGAGTGAGTATCTTTTTTTAATATCCATTTTCACGTATAATGAGTAGTAAATAGACACTCAATGGAGGATAGCTTGTGGCCAAAACTAGTAGAATTATGGCATTTTGGGATAGTTTCCAAAATTCATCAGAATATAAAATTATTAATAATTATCCGCAATGGCTTGTTCAAGAGACAGTTCAATACTTTGATAAAATGATGGCTAAAATTTATCCGGGATCGTTTCGTACTTGGAATGAAGACAAACTATTAGATGTTTTATACGCGATGTTTGATCAGGCTGCTGCTGATGCAGATTCCGATACAGAGCAAATTTTTTGGATAAGTTTTGACATTATTAGCGAACTACTGAGATACTTAGCGGATACCAATAAGATCGGAATTAATAAACGAAATTTAGAAGAAATGTTTGTCGAATTTCAAGAATATACTGATGCGGACGATCCAGATGAAGAAATTAAGGAAATGTACACAGGCGAACTCCGTCATGTCAGTACTGATTCTTGGCTACCAGAATGGAAAGAGTATATTGCGGTTAATATTGAACGCTATACTCGCGAATGGGTAGACGCTTATGCCGAGAGTTCAGATTGGCACAGTAGACCCAATGGAATTGATAAGGCATTTATAAGTATGATTCTAAGTAATCTGGCAAAGTGGGCCTATGACGACTATCGAAAAACACCCAAATCATGGACAAAGACGGCCATTACCGGAGTTATGACGGGCCAATTTGTATCTGATTTAAGTACGGAACCTGAAAGCTATAAGTTAATTGCACCTGCGCTTTCTCATTTTTTGACCTATATTGCCAAGCAAGGGTGGCTGAATGAAAAACGGGCCAGTGATTATAAACGATTCATCGCTGCTGCAGTCCCCGATATGATCCAGCTGTCACGAGATCAAGACAATTTTAGCCCCTTAAAGCTAATTGCTATGAAGATGCATGAAGACGGTGTCGATATTACGGATGAAAAGGCGGTCCAAGCTTACATTACCAAGGTTAATCAAAATGGTGGAATTGATAGCCTGTATGATGACTATGAAGCGGATGACTCTACGTTGGATATGCCAACGGAAGAAGTGCGCGAAATAACTAAGCATCCGGAACAGCTAAGAAGGCTTGCTGAAATTTACGATCCAGACCCGGAGCAAAATTATTTGAATAGTGACCATCTGCCAGAATTTGAAAATCGTCGATGGCGTAAAAAGACTGCAATAGCAGTTCACGCGCAGGGTGTCCAGGCAGGACTACGGTTGTGGTTGAATCGGCAAGATTATAAATTGCCTAAAAATTGGAACGCTGTCAGAGTGGTTCAAAATGTCAGTGCTTTTGTGGATTTGCATTATGCACAAGCATTGCTGAAACCAACTGAATGGCCAGTACCAAGTTTTCGTGATTTTGGCGAGTGGGCACGATCTAAACAATCGGGTGAACATCTTGCTGCGACTAACCAATTGATTCCTAGCTTATTAGCGGAGCTGACAGATGATGGAACGTTAACACGAGAACAGGGTAAACAGCTGACGGCCGCTTTTTTTGGAAAAGCGATTCCAAAATCAAGTAAACTAAAAAAGGTCAAAGGCAAAGTCATTTCACTGAAACAGGCTCGTAAGTTACTTAAGAATAAGAAGCACCATTAAGAAATTAAAAAACGAGGTACTAGTGGTCTAATTCGCTGGTGCCTCGTTTCGATTTCAAAAGCGTTTTAACTATTGAATTTGAATTTACTCGCCAACGGTTGAAAATGGTGATCACGATTTGCGGTTTTTCTTTGTCATTAAGGGTAATTCAGAAAATATCGCTGCCATGGAACGCTATGTGCAGAACCAATTTTTATTTTTGAGACTGAAGACTCCTGAAAGTAAGCCACAAAGTAAATCACTTATTTAGGCAAGTAAATCGCTAGTAATTGCGATTATTCAGCAGTGAATTAGTGAATTTTACGTTCGCGATTACAGGGAACACCAGTATTTAGCAATTGAATTAGCGGATAGAAATCTGAAGAAGTTCAGCTTTGAGGACATTATTTTTCTAAAGCAATTTTTAGTGTAGAAAAAGTTGGTGGGACAGCGAGGATTCACTACGGGCAATTTTAGAAAGATTTATTAAACGACATCCTGATGAAAAGGTGGCAGTTTTTGATCTGTTCTATAAAGGTCATAATATGTAAAAGCGCTGCGTTTCGCTCAATTTACGGTTAATGGAAAAGGAAAATACCGATACTAAGCTGTTAGCTGCGGTAATATTGTTCGATTGAACTACTGATAAGTTCTTTATTCAAAAGGCACTAGGATGGGCTCTTCGCCAGTGTAGTAAAATAAATCCAGAGTCGACGGTAGAATTTCTAAATACCCATCAATCGAGTAACTTGGCTGTGAGTGAAGCATCAAAATATATTTAGATTTAAACAAAAAAAGGTATCTTCCCGTTAAGGAAAATGCCTAAGTAAAAGTCTATTCAATTTCTTCGCTAGTTGATTCTTGTACTGCTTTAGCTTTATCGGTTGCTGATTGCATTTTACCTAATACAGCGCGAGCAATTGGCCCAACGATGAGCAATTGAAGTGGTAAAGCAACGATTATATTAAAACCCCAAGCATGAATGTAACTTGTTAAACTTACATTGTGAGACATGATGATGCCAAAAAGAGACATGCATGTAACCATTCCGAGAACCATCATTACTGAGATGGTAATCCCGATGAGGACAACATTTCTCTTCATATAATCATTGATAATGTATTTAAATGCAAGTTTCTTGGCGATTGGTCCTACAACTAACAAATCCAAAATGATGGCAACGAGTAACCCACCTGGATATTCTGAGAGGGAATTCATCATGAATCCCTTGGTGAATCCTTGAACTAGCATAACATTATAGCAAACCATCACAAAGACCATTAATCCAGCCATGATGGCAGTAAAAACAACTTCTTCTTTTAAATTTCTTGGCATCTTATTTCTCCTTCGTGTTTTGAGCAGCATTAGTTAGTATACCGGGAAATGAAGGAGCTTCGTAAGTTACGTTTGTGTGACGATTTTGTAAGGGGTTGCGGGAAAAATAAAGAAATGAGGTAACACATGAAAATTAGAATTATTGGTCCCGTTGGCAGCGGTAAAACACAGCTGGCAAAGCAACTAAGTTTAAGATATAACATTCCGGTAACTTCAGTAGACGACCTTAACTGGAAAAGAAGTCCACGGGGAGACGTTCATCGTACACCTGAAGAAAGAGCAACTTTACTAAAACTAGTTTTGAAACAAAATGACTGGATTATTGAAGGTGTTCAGTATCGTTACGGGCAGGAGTCATTTACTGATGCAGATGTGATTTATTTTAAGGATATTTCGCATTTACGTAACCTGTATTATTTAGTGAAACGGTATTTAAAAAATCGAATGACAAGAGGACCACAGCAATATAGTCATTTACGATTATTTATAAAATGGGAGCACAACTTTCGTGTGAAAGAACGAGCAGAAATAATGACATTATTAACGCCATATGCCGACAAAACAATCGTGTTAAAGAAATAAAAGAATTTATATCATCACGTTAGGTAATGCTAGTGTGATTTTTTAATTTAATTTTTCTAAAGCGGTAATCCTATTCAGGAGTACAATGAATTTAGCAACACTATCTTACATAAGAGGGACTGATTTTGATGAAAATTAAAGAAGGCTACATGCCGTTTCATGGCTACAAAACGTACTATCGTATTGTTGGTGAACCAAGTAAAGATAAGGCACCGTTATTGCTAATTCATGGTGGACCCGGTTCTTCACACAATTATTTTGAATTATTAGATGATTACGCCAAAACTGGTCGTCAACTCATTATGTACGATCAAGTGGGTTGCGGTAAATCCTCACTTCCAGAAGACGAGGGTGTTTATGTTAAAGAAACTTGGGCAGAAGAATTGGTTGCTTTACGTAAGTACCTCCATCTAGATGAAGTTCATATGTTAGGTCAGTCATGGGGTGGTATGCTGGAAATGTATTATTTAACTAGCTATGATCAAACCGGTGTTAAGAGTGTCATGATTGATGGTTCACCAGCTTCCATTAAACTTTGGACGCAAGAGCAACATCGCTTAATTTCTTACTTAAGCTATGAAGATCGTGCGGCCATTGCGGAAGCAGAACGAACGGGGAATTTCAGTGGTCCTAAGTATTTAGCAGCGAACGATCGTTACATGGAACGTTATTGCTGGGATGATCCCGATGAGAATTCACCTGAACCATTACGTCGTGAAACGAACGGAAAGCGCGCAAGTTTAATTGCTGAAGGACCCAACGAGTTTACCGAAAATGGAACTATTAGTGATTTTGAAGTTACTGATGATCTTAAAAAAATTCACGTACCAGTACTGGTTACAAACGGAACGGACGATTTGTGTACACCATTGATTGCCAAATCTGTTTATGATCATATCCCAGGTGCTAAATGGCACTTGTTTGCCAACAGCCGTCATTTAGCCTTGTTGGATCAGCATGATGAATTTATTAGCGTATTGGACAAGTGGTTGGAAGAAAACGACTAAATTAAATATTTTTGAAGCTGTCATTCAGAACTAGCTCTGATTGCTCTACAGCAAAAAAGCATATTAAAAATTGTCATTTTTTAATATGCTTTTTTATATTTAGAAAATAGCTACCACGTTTCATTTACAATTTAATATTCAATATCAATCATTTCGGTGGTTAAGACATTCAAACTAGGCTAAAATGAAGAGAAAAAAATGACGAGGAGATCATGCAATGATTATTAATCCGACCAAAAAAGCCTTACCAATCTTCAACAAATTAGTTAAAACCAAAGATGCTAGTGCAGCCAAACGATTCGCAATAGCTAATCCATTTTTTTCTTGGCATGCCAATTACTACTCGTTAAACCGTAAAAAAGTTATCATATTGGTGAACGATTTAACCTATGCTACGGTTGTTTTATATGATATAAACGCAAAAAATAAATCAAAATTGGATCAGTTTATTGAAGAGGGTATTCAAGCAGCGTTTGTAATGACAGGGATTAGTCATGAAAATATTGATGCTTATTTTAAGATAGCTGGTAGTATTGAAGTTAATGCCGGCTTTAATCGCCAAGTAACCGGTGCAATGACCAATTTGGTTTTAATGCTTCAACGTTCAAATGCAAGGTATTTAAACAAGTTAATTCAAACTAAACTAATGAACTGGTTAATGCAAATCCCATTTAGACAAAAAAATTATATTTTTGCTAAAGAGGCGATTAAAAAGGCTTTTCAAACTAATTTGAGTATTGCAAAAAGTACTCCTGAATTGCCAAAAGATACCTATGAAGTCAACAAGACTTGGACGGATTACCATCAATGGGACAAGTACGAAAACGACCAAACATTATTTACAAACGATGGCACGAAATATGAACAAGTGAGAGCTGGAATACAAGAAAACAACAAGCTATTGTTGGCAGAATTTCAAAACTATTTAACCAAGGTTCAAGGACTAAGCAAGAAGGTTATCACTAAACATGTCAATAATGCAGAATTTCTTATCGATGAATTTTTAACCTATTACACGATTTTGACACCATTAAAGGCTTCCAACTATGTTATGGAATACTTCTCGGATTGGTTTCCTCGTAAAGCTGCTTATTCGGTGACAGAACTTAAGTCTAATGCTACTTCAATCAAGAAATTCTTTAAGTTCATGGAGATTGCTGGCGAGATTAGTCAGAGTAATGTTGAAATAGCTAGGCAAGGTATAAAAGAGGGAATGGAATTAGGCATTGAGTATTTCCAAATGCTCGATAATATGGAAGATGAATGGGAGTAACTGTTAGTATGCAGTTAAAAATAGAAGTCTTTGGAGTCGCAACTACAAGCTGCTCAAAAGGCTTCTATTTTTAATTGAACCAAGAAACAGGCTATCGTGATGATTTTTTTTCTTGATGTTTTAAAATAGCCATGAAAGCAGCCCGATACATCCGTGGATAGGCTCTAGCAATTCGTACCACCAAACGATCGCTAAATGAATGGAAGTATCGGTGCTTGGGTTTTACATCAGTTGCAGCAGCATAAAAGACCTTTGCCAAGTCGGCAGAAGTTGCTGAAATTGCGCCATTTGCAGAGTCTAAAGCATCGCCAATCATTGTGGCAAACTGTAAATAGGCTGAATCTGGTTTAAGATTTTTACGGATGTTGTCCATAGTAATTTTGCCCCAAGACGACTGAGTACCACCAGGTTGAACAATTACCGAACGAATACCAAATTGCTGAACTTCAATATCTAGCGCATCACTCCATTGCTGAAGTGCACCTTTTGAAGCATGATAATAGGCGTTTAATGGCATGTAGAGGTCACCACCAATTGAAGAGATGTTAACGATTCGTCCAGAAGTTTGTTGCCGCATTGTCGGTAAAACAAGTTTAGTCAATTCGGCCGCACCAAAGAAATTGGTTTCAAACTGTTTACGAACGTTACTGATCGGCACATCTTCGACAGGACCGCCTTCACCATAACCAGCGTTATTAATGAGAACATCAATGCGATGTTGTTCAGTTAAAATCACGTGGATGAAGTTTTGATTGGACTCATCAATAGTTACATCTAATTTGACGGGGTGAATATTTGCTCCGGTTGGAATTTTTTCTACCCGTCGCGCACCTCCATAAACGATCCAGCCACGTTGCGCAAACAATTGAACTGCCGCTTTTCCCATTCCGCTACTAGCACCAGTAATTGCAACTACTTTTGTTGTCATAATTTTCTCCTTTTTTTGACTATATCTGAGATTTTGGATTTTAATGCAATTGATGTTACACTTGTAACAAATTCAAGTCGAGAAAAGCATACCCTCAAATGAACGGGAATACAATCCCTCACAACTAAGAAGTGACAAAAGGAGAAAAATTGTCAATGGCTAATCAATCGCAAACAACAAAAACATACTTAATTGAAGCTCTCGAACGCCTGCTTCAAAAAGAATCATTTGATGAAATCTCAATCACAGAATTAACCAAAGTGGCCGGTATTTCGCGGATGACTTTTTATCGACATTATCAAAATATTAATGATATTTTAGTTGAAGCGATGCAAGATCTGGTCACTGGTTTAACTGCTCAGCTAGATTTTAAAACAATTGTCCAACATGAGGGATTAGTTTTTATGATGCAATATTTAAGGAGTCACGCCGACTTTATTAAAATTTTGGTCAGAGCACAGCAACAAGATATGCTTCGGGAAAATATTGCACGTGTGTTGGCAGACATGACGGCGCATAAAAAACATCTTAAAAATTTAAGCGCACGCGAAATGAGTTATTATGTTCGTTATCATTCCACGGGGCTTACCAGTGTCGTTATTGACTGGGTGACTAAAAAACAACCAGAAACCGCAGAAGAGCTTGCGACCTTTTTAGAGAAGATTGGTGAAGGCGGTAGTTCGAATTAAAGAAAATAGGGTTTAAAAGATAGACAAAAAGGCTTTTGAATAACAATTGTTGTTCAAAAGTCTTTAAGATCAAAAACAGGATAGTTACCTCTTCAAATCTTGGTGAATACTAATAGCATGTTCAATTGAAATACCAAGTTCAACGGCAGATGCCGCCAACAAGAAATTTTTATTTAGTGCTCGTTTCTGGGGATCATTAGTGGTGCGCATTTTTTTGAATGCGGATGCCAGCGTAAGTGTACTAGAAAGCAAGCCCAGACCCGTTATAATAACTTTTTGATGCCAGTAATTATTCTTCATTTTAAATACCTTCTTTAATAATATATATTTCAGAAATCGCTTACAGTATACTACTATTAGGTGAATAATACTTTAAAATAAATAATGATAAGAACTTGTTTATCAAGTGAAGAGGATTTTATTATGAAAAAGAAAACCAAAGTTGAACTTAGTTTAATTATCGGAGTTATTTTGATTTTAGTTGGTTGGTTGTTTTTACGATCCCAAATTTATCAACCGAGTTTAGAAGCAAAAAAAGCGGCTGAACAAACAACGGTAATGAGAAATAACCTTGTTTTTCAAGCCAAGCTTTCCAAAGCACCAATGGTTATTTTTTATCCAGGGGCGTTGGTAGAGCCCAAAAGCTACAGTATATGGGCTAAAAAACTTAGTGCAGCTGGTTATCCGGTTTACATTGTGCGTTTTCCAATGGATTTGGCAGTGTTAGCACCTAATAAAGCTAATGAGGTGCGAAATAAAAATGATCGAGATTATGTGATTGGTGGGCATTCCTTGGGTGGCGTAATGGCTAGTCGATATGCCCAGAAACATCAAAAAAATCTAAAAGGCGTTTTCTTTTTGGCAAGTTATCCGGATAAAAAGGGAAGCCTAAAAAAGATTTCAATACCAGTGTTGTCAATTACGGCTAGTCGTGATGGCGTTTTAAACAAAAAAGCATACAAAAAGGCTAAACAATGGTTACCTACAAGGACAACATTTGAGGTGATTAAGGGTGGCAATCATGCTGGTTTTGGCAGTTATGGAAAGCAGAAGGGTGATCGAAAAGCGACAATAAGTACGGCTGAGCAACAACAAGAAATAGCCCGTTATTTAATTAACTGGTTGAAAAATATTAAATGAAACTGTTTCTTGTGAAACATTTTGAGTTAATAAAAGAAAGTTTTAAAATTTTGATACCGTTTTCTTATATAAAACTTCTAGTGCTAAAATAGGGTCAAATAGGAGCGTGATTTAAATGATTCTTGAACGAAGAAATTTTATGAATCTTGATAAATTCGGTCAAAATATAAAACGACCAGAAGACGTACCGGATATTAAAAACTTAAAGAGATTGGGAAATCTATATCAACTGGGTGAAGCTGGTGCAAATGAAATTGGAACAAAACTAGAAAATTTGGACTCTGAATTTCAGGTGAACTACGATCATAATCCAATCCATCATATGGAAGAGCGGATGAAGGATGTACAAAGTCTGGTAGAAAAGGTGCATCGCAAAGGGTACGAGCTGACGATTGAAAATATAGAAAAACATATTTTTGATATTGCGGGCATTCGAGTTATTACAAATTACATTGATGATGTTTATCTGATTGAAAAACTACTCGTCAATCAGTCTGATGTGACATTGATCAAACGAAAAGATTACATTAAAAATCCAAAACCCAGTGGTTATCGTAGTTTACATGTAGTGGTCTCTGTTCCTGTATTTTAGTCTACTGGTAGTAAAAATGTGAATGTTGAAATTCAAATTCGCACTGTTGGGATGGATATGTGGGCCAGTCTGGAACATAAATTGCGATATAAAACAGATATCGATGATAAGTTGGTTGCCCAGTATGGTGAAAATTTACGCGGCTATGCTGATGAGTTATCCGGTATTGAACATAAGATGCAGGGCATTTACAAAAAACTGAATAATTATGATGCTTAAGTTTTTAATTAACAGGAGATGTTATGGAGAAATTAAATTTTGAGTTAGTTGGTAACGCTGAAATTGCGCCAGCGATGGCTCATTATATGAAAGATAAATTCACGTTTATCGGAATAAAATCAACTGAAAGAAAAGAACAAAGCAAGTTACTTTTAAGGAAAAGCACCAAATTGCCGTCAAATACAGTAAAGGCTTGGGTGAGCGAATTGTATGGTCGTACTTTTCGTGAGTATCAATATGTTGCCATAGATTTGGCAATCCGAAACCTTAGAAAATGGAATTTTGCTGATATCGTCACTTTCAAACAATTTGTGGCACAAAAAAGCTGGTGGGACTCGGTTGATGCTTGGCGAACATTATTTGGTAAGTATGTGAAATTGCATCCTGATGAAAAAGCAAAAGTGTTTGAACTGTTCTATCAAAGTGACAACTTTTGGGAACGCCGCGTTGCGATCAATTTACAACTAATGGAGAAAGATACTTTGGATACTGAAATGCTAACTAAAGCAATTCTTTATGATCAAAATACAGATGAATTTTTTATTCAAAAAGCAATCGGATGGTCGTTAAGACAGTATAGTAAATATAACCCAAATTGGGTCAGTCAATTTTTAAAGACGCATGAATTAAGTAAATTAGCTGTTAAAGAAGGAAGCAAATATCTTTAGATAAGCAAGGAGAACAAATGAAAATTCAAAAAGTTTCACAATTAACTCCGGAACAACTAGATCAAGTGATGCAAATTTGGTTGGAAGGGAATCTAAGTGCACATGATTTTGTGTCACCTGAGTATTGGCACAAAAACTATGATTTAGTAGCAACACTCATTCAAAAGGCAACCTTAATTTTGGCCATTGATGATAAAATAATTGTTGGTTTTCTTGGATTAATGGATCACTACATTGCTGGTTTGTTTGTGCGCGAAGATGTTCAGAGTCAAGGAATTGGCGCGCAATTAGTTAATGCAGCAAAAGCAACAATAGATCCGTTAACTCTTGATGTGTATGAAAAAAACGACCGGGCGGTTAAGTTTTATAAGAAACATGGTTTTGACATAGTTGAAAAACGTAAAGATAAAGATACCAACGAGAATGAACTGGTTATGAAAACATTAGCAAAGTAAGGTAAACTGTGGGAAGGCGGATTCAAAAATTGTTTTGAATTTCACTGAATCTAAATCTATTGGGGAGTAGATTATCATGCGAATTAGAAGTTGGTGGATTATTAATGTTATTTGGCTAGCCGTATTTTTGATAACAACGATTTTTATTCTTATCCGCAAAGTCGATGGTGCAGGGGTTGTGCAAACAATGCCAGCAAAAGGGATTGCTTTAGCGGTTTTAGGAATCTTCTTTATTTTAGTTCTAATTTGTCAGTTAATTATGTATCTTGTGATTCGTAAACGACAATAATACGTAAAAAAATCGACAATCTTAAGTGACTGTCGATTTTTTTATCTGTTTAAAATTTAATTCAATAAGGTTTTAATACCCATAAATACTAATAAAACGCCCATAATGATGTTTAAAATCACGGCACCACGGCCGACCGCAAATTTTGTCATTAGTTTTGGTGCAATAGCAGCGCCAACAATGGCACCACACATCAAGCTGATTCCGACTGCCCAATCTACTTGCCCACCAGATAAATGCGTTAAAGCACCCACAACAGACATGCAAACTAGTACGTATGATGAGGTTGCCGAAGCCTGAATCATGGAAGCACCCATTAAAAGGAGTCCTGCCATAATTGGACCACCGCCGCTTAAACCAGCAACCCCAACCATTAACCCACTGATGATACCAAAAATAGTGGGCAAAGTTTTTGAAGTGTTTGCAGTAGTTGGCTTGCTACCGTTTCTCAGTTTATAGAGAACTTGAATTCCTAGAATCAAAAGAATCAGACCAATAATTACGTTGTAAACTTTAGTCGGAATAAAGGGAGCAATGAGGGCTCCGACAATTACAGAAGGAATTGCAGCAAGGAGCATAATGTTGCCTAAATGAAAATTAATTTGTCGTTGTCGATAGTATAGCCATGAACCGATTGCTAAAGATGGTAAGGCAGTAATAATCGAAGTGGCTGCGGCCGAAGCGGGAGCCAAATTAAAGACGGCTGTTAGGACACCCAAATAGATGGCACCACCGCCACCACCCATTGAGATGACAAAAATACCAACAAGTAGACCAATAAGAACTAGTGAAATAAACTGAAGCATATCTGATTCCTCTTTTCACTGCACATAAATATAGTTTAGCTCACTTTTAAAGTGGGCAGTACAAAAAATACATGAGAAAATAGATTTAATGGAGATTAATTTAAAGCAACAACGAGTCTTTAAGAAGAATCAATTCTCAATCTATGTTGAGTTAACCCAGAGAAACATGTATATTTTAAGTGTAATGAAAATTAAAAACGGTTACAATTCAAAAGTTAAATCAGTAAGCAACTAAAGGTTGGAAGTATCAAAATTACCTCAGTAACTGCTGTTAAACAACTTAGTTCACAAACAGAGTTTAACTGCCGTCCTACGGTTCACATGGTCTGGAACGGGGTGCGAGTTCTTGCGGCTGATTTTTGCCACAAGAATCGACATCGTATGAAACATTAAAGGTTTCGGAACGAAAACTAACCCTTATGTGTAATAGTGGGCACGATTTGAAGCCAAGAAGAGCACTTGTCTTCAAACTCGGCCTTATTCTAAGTAATAAATTACTAAGAATAATTTCACCCCTGAGACCAATCGCCTCCGAACTAATAACGTTTGATGCTTCGATAATGCTCACTAACACTGATATCATAACTTCTATTTTGATGTGTTGGTTGCAAAGATTAGACTTAGTCTGGAAGCAAATGGGCTCAGTAGTGCCATTTATCTTAGCGAGTTTCGCTTAGATAAAGGCCGAGCTTAGAGACGTGCATTTCGGCTCTAAGTCGTGCCCACTACGTTCCAGCCCAAATTTGCTGGAAGACGGCATTTAAATCTAATTTTGTTACCATGAACGTTTTTGTATCAGACAACGAGATGTGTTTTTGTAGTTTCAATCTTTAGTAAGTAAAACAAATAATTGAAATTGAGTAAGAGGAATAAAACTATGCAAAAGTACCAGGCAATTGTCTTTTTTGATTTAGATAATACATTATTGAATGAACAACACGGCGTAGATCCAGAAGTACTCACAGCTATTCGAACACTTAAGCATAACCAAGTTTTACCTGTGATTGCTACTGGTCGTTCGGCAGGTGTGGTGAGTGACATCATGGAATTGACAGAGATTAATTCCATTGTGGCGTTAAATGGTCAGTACGTGGCTTTGAACGGAAAACAAGTTTATTCACAGAGTGTGCCGATGCCATTATTAAAACGGTTCATCACATTTTCGGACGAGCATGGCATTGCACTTTCACTTTATGATGCTTACCATGAATGGGCAACAGGAGTTAACGCCGCCATGAAAAATGGCTATGAATTTCTGAATATGCCGTTACCACCTGTTGATAAACAACGTTTTGAAAGTAATCCAGTTTATATGATTTTGGCATTAACTGAAAATTCGAATGATGATGCATTAATTAAGGCTAAATTTCCAGAATTTGATTTTTATCGAAATGCTAAGTTTGCCATTGATATTGTGCTAAAGGGTGTCAGTAAACAGACCGGTATTCAACAAGCTCTAAAGACAATTGGACAAACAGATGTCCCAACGTTTGGCTTTGGAGATGGTCCAAATGATATTTCTTTGATGAATGCTGTCGATCACGGCGTTTCAATGGGTAATGGTGTTCCTGCAACTAAAGCCGCAGCTGAATTTGTTTCAACTGACTTTCGTAAACATGGCATCATCAATGGTCTAAAGCATTTTGATTTAATTTAAGGTTGGGAGGTAGACATGTGCAAACAGCAGATGAAATATTTAAGGCAATTGAGGCAGATCCGCAAAACAAACAGTTTACAATGCAGAATGTTCACCCCTTGTACCACATTGAAAAAAATGCGGAAATTTTGATTATTAGTCAGGCACCCAGTAATAAAGCGCAATCAACAATGGTGTTTTGGAATGATCCAAGTGGAGATCGGCTGCGTTCATGGATGGGATTAAGCAAGGATGAGTTTTATCATTCCGGTAAAATTGCTGTAATGCCCTTGGATTTCTATTATCCTGGAAAAGGAGCTCATGGTGATTTGCCGCCACGCAAAGGTTTCGCAGAAAAATGGCACGAACCATTGTTACAATTGATGCCAAATTTACGTTTGAAACTTTTAATTGGTCAATATGCACAGAAATACTATTTACAAAAACAGCGAAAACGTACACTAACTGATACGGTTCGTCATTATCAAGATTACCTGCCCGAATATTTTCCGCTGGTGCATCCGTCGCCATTAAATTATGGCTGGATGCATAAAAATTCTTGGTTTGAAACTGAAGTTGTTCCTGCACTTCAGAATAAAATCCATACCATTATGCATGACTAGGGGATTTCTGAACTTAAATTAAGTTAAAAGCTGTCTTGAAATTTACCTGATTGATTTTATAATGTAAGTAATCGCTTTAATTTAAAATGTTCAACGTTGTAAACTGAGGGATAGTGAATTTATGTATACATATATGAATTTAGAGACTGTGGGTCCCTGGATTGCCCAGCTAATAGTGGCGGTCTTTTTTATTGTCGGCTTTATTGATATCTATATGGCAATTTGGCACACAGCATTTAGAAATATACATAGTAGTCAGGCTAAACGAGTCACTTATCGCGTTTTATTAATTGTGCTCAGTGTGGGGGTCAGTTCTGTTCTTCATTTTGCAGGCTACAATAGTGGTAATAATGCCATGATGTACCACAATATTGGTCTGTTTATTTTGGTGTTCTCTTTGCTGGATGAGGACATTAATTTTGGCGAATATTTCATTCGTAGTGCGGCCATCGTGATCGTTTGGACCATGCATCATGTTAGCGGACTAACCTCATGGAAATTTCTTATTTCGATGGCAATTCTGTTAGTGATGCTTGTGATTATTCGTCGTTACCGCAATGAAATAAGTCTAAATTTGGAAGCTAACATTGTAACGTTTGCCATTTTGGATTTGGACTTTTGGCTAACGTTACCTTTGCATTCGGCTGGGATAGCAGTGAGCGGGGTTGTTGATGGTGAGGCAATTTTAATGTTTTTGCTGATGACTATCTTTACTTGGCGGCAATATCACATTACGGTGCGCAATAACCATATTTCACACATTGCGAACTATGATACGATGACGGACACCAAAAATTATACGGCTTATCAGAGCGACATTTTTAATCTTGTCGGCATTGCGCGCACAAACCAACAACCACTGACTTTAGCTGTTTTTGATATTGATCGTTTCAAACAAGTGAATGATCAATATGGTCATTTGGCTGGGAACATCATTTTGACTGGAATTTCAACAATTATTCAACGAATACTGGAACAATATAGTCACGAGTATCAACTCTATCGTACGGGTGGAGAAGAATTCGCAATTATTTTTCCTAATAGTACAAAAAATGAGATTATTCCCGTTTTAATTCATTGTTGGCGGGCTGTAAGAGAACAGAAATTTGATTATAATACTGAGATGCTTAATGTCACGATTTCAATGGGAATGTCCAGTTTACGGTTTACGGATGAATCCGTGGATGAATTATATAAACGGGCAGATGATTCTTTATATGATAGCAAAGGCCATGGGCGTGACACGATTACGGTGGATGGCAAAGAGCAGAATTTAACAGATGATGCTGATAACTTAACGTATGCTTATTTTGTTCAGAGCATTTATGATACTAAAAGTGGAACAAGTCACGTTGCCAATGAGCTGACCCTACATTGTTATGATCATCGAGAACATGCATGGATTGATCCGCCCCGTGGAGATTTAAACATTGATAAAAAAATAAAACTTATTCAAGATGCGTTGATCAATAGTGCTTGTAAAAATATTGTTATTTCATTATCAACAGCTGAATTTTTGAATCTTAAGGTGACCAGAAAAGTAATTGATTTTCGTAAGAGTGTGGATGGGCCTGACAAATTATTTGTGGAACTGGATCGTCTGCCCACGGTGGAGTCGCTTAAACAAATGATGGTTCTTTATCATCAGGGGGATATAAAAGTTATGCTGAGCCATGTTGGAAATAACCGCCATTTTGAACAAGTTAGTCCAGGACTAGAACTAATTGATGGCATTAAACTAACAATGCAATCCTTACGTGATCGAAGTTCAGAATCCTTGAAAGATAACATCCAGTTTTGGGGACGAATTGCTAATAAGTGGCATATTGATTTTGTTTTGGATGGTGTTTTGAATGAACAGGAGGCTAAGTGGGTACCGACACAAAACTACATTACTTATGTAGAAGGCGACTTCTTTGATCATTCACGGTTGCCAATTAGTGCCTAAAGAAGTTAGTTTGCTGAATGTCATTTTTAAAATTTAGAATCACTTACAAAGCAATTTGCTTTTGTAGGTGATTTTTTTAATACTTGCATTATATGTCGAAACGACTTATGATAGATGAGTCGTTTCGACATATGGAGGCAAATTATGTATGAATTATTAATTTTAGGAATTTTAAGAACTAGAAATATGACTGGTTATAAATTAGGCCAGGTCTTGGAAAGCAGTTTAGTTCCACGGCGAGAAATCTCTAATGGAGTTATGTATCCTTTATTAAGCCGGTTAGAAAACCATGGTTATATTGAATTTATTGAAAAACAAGATGATTTGCGAAAGAAAAAAATGGCTCAAATCACACAAGCTGGTATTGAACGGTTTCAAGAATTGATGATGATGCCGATTCCAATGGATGCAAAACGCGAATCCGTGTTTCGATTCAAGTTTCGGGGAATGGATGGAGTAGATTCAGAAGCACAATGGCAAATTCTGTTAGATTATGAAAATGCTAATCAAACTGATTTGAATATCTATCAAAGTGTTCAGCAACATCTTAAAACTAAGTTACAGGAACCAGATAGCGATCATAATTCATTAACATGGGGCATTCGTTCTCTTGAATTAAGCCTTAAAATTTGTCAGACAAAACAAGCGTGGATTGACAAATGTCGGGCACAAATGAAACAGAAAAAGGAAGTAAATGATGACTAAAAAAACAAACACAAAACAATGGATCGCGTTGGCAGCAATGAGTTTAGGGGTCTTCATGGGATTGCTAGATGTAACAGTTGTCAATGTGGCGTTACCCACAATGGTTAAGGATTTTCACACCACCTTTACTAATTTGCAATGGGTATTAAATGCTTATACCTTGGTTTATGCGGTAACTTTATTAATTATGTCTAAGCTGGGTGACATGTATGGACGGAAAAAAATCTTTTTGGGGTCATTGGTACTCTTCGTCCTAGCTTCGGCGGTCAACGGAATGGCATCAAGTTTACTCATCTTGGATATTGGTCGCGGTGTTCAAGCAATTGGTGGTGCCGGAATGATGTCTTTATCCATGGCATTAGTGGCTTCTAACTTTGACGGCCGTGATCGTGGTTTAGCATTAGGAATTTTGGGTTCCGTTATTGGTGTGTCATCAGCCTCAGGACCATTAATCGGTGGTTATTTGGTGGAGCATTTTAGTTGGCCCGCAATTTTTTATGTGAATGTACCTGTGGGAATTATTGCCGTTATTTTGACCGTCATTTATGTTAACGAAACGCCGAGTTATGGTAAAAATCAGAAAATTGATTTGTGGGGGATGCTTTTATCAGCTGCAGGGTTATTTGCAATTATTTACGGTTTGATTGTTAAGGAAAGCAATCCACATCTATCCTGGATAAATATTGACGTAAGTGGTTATTTAATTGGTGGCGTACTTATCTTAGTTGGTTTTGTGATTGCAGAAATGCATGTCACAGATCCGATGGTAAATATCAAAATGTTTAAAAAACCACACTTTATTGGAACGATCATTGTCGCTTTTGCACTTGGTGCCGGAATTTATTCGTATAATACGTTTTTGACAGCTTTGATGCAAAATTATATTGGTTATTCGGCCATTCAAACAGGTATTCGACAATTAACGATTAGCTCGTGGTCCTTAATTTTAGGACCAATCGTCGGTATCTTGAGTGCAAGATATTCAAAAAAATGGATGATCAGTATTAGTCTATTTCTTGGTGGAATTGGATTCCTAATGATGGCACATGTCATTAGTCCAACGGTAAGTTTTGCCGAACTCTGGCCAGGAATGGTTTTGATGGGAATTACCAACGGAATGGTCAATCCATTGTTGAATACAACTGGTATGGAAGGTGTGATTCCAAGTGAAATGGGCATGGCTTCTGGTCTGTTAAATGTTTTTCGTCAACTTGGTACGACGGTTGGTGTGGTTGGATTAGGTTTAATTCAAGATACGCAATATGAAACCTACTTAAACGGACATCTAGGCTCAATCAATATGCCGGCAGCCGCATTAACTGGTTTGAAAAAAGCCTTAATTGAAGCTGGACCATTTTCAGGACATGGAATAGCTTTTTCAACCCGTGTGCAACAAAGTGATTTTGCGCAAGAATTTCAACGAGTGGTTGTTAATGCCTATGATAAGGGAATGAGTGCCGTTGCCCTAACTGCAGCACTTGTTGTAATTATAGGGGGTATTGGTGCCACACTACTATTGAAGAATCACGTTGAATCAACTGAAATTCCGATCAAAGAAGATTAACCAATTTGAAACAAAATAAGAGTGGCATAATGGGTCTGAAATTTGAACGGCCTGTTTAGCCATTTTTTTTAGATAAGTATTATAAGTGGCTGATGTATAATTAAATCAATTAATTAAATGTCTAGTGGATAAGAAAAGAGGGTTATCAATGGAGCTACGCTTATTACGTTACTTTTGGACCGTAGCTGATCTCGGTAATATTTCTCAAGCAGCTGAACAACTACATATTACCCAACCTACATTAAGCAGACAGATTCGTGAATTGGAAACGGAATTAGGGTCACCATTGTTTACCCGCGAAAAAAATCATTTGGAATTAACTGAAGCTGGTTTATTTTTAAAAAGTCGGGCGAGTGAAATTTTAGATTTAACCCAAGCTACGCAACAAGCATTTGTGGATCGACGCCGACAATTATTTAGCGGTCATATCCGGATTGGATGTGTTGAAGCTGACAATTCAGACACCATGGCGATGATGCTTGAAGAATTTATTCGTGATTACCCAGAAGTCACTTTTACTGTTTTAACGGGAACCAGTGATGATATTATTGATCGTCTGGATAAAGGCTTAGTTGATCTGGCTATTTTGTTGGAACCGATTAATACAGATAAATATCATACCTTAACGTTGCCGCGAACAGAACGTTGGGGACTATTAGTTGCACAGGACTCGTTTTTGGCAACTAAGCAGGCCATTACTCCTGATGATTTGAGTGGAATTCCGCTCATGATGGGGGCTCGTTCCGAAATTCATCAATTGCTTTCAAATTGGACGGGTGAACCGAATGACAATTTAAATGTGATTGGCTATTTTAATTTACATTATAATATTTTACCGCTAGTAGAACGTCAAATTGCCGCCGCGTTGGTCATCGAAGGCGCAACGATTGATAGCAATATTCGCAAGATTAAATTTGTTCCTCTACAACCAGAAATGAAAACGAATTGCGTATTGGCATGGCGGAAAAATCGTGTTTTATCGCCAGTAGTTTCCGAATTAGTGAAACGATTTAAGCAAGCATTTGCAAAATAAGTTGCTAGGAGAAAATGATGATAAAAGATAAAGAACTACATTTTACAGACATTGTTTCCGGTGAAACATTCGAAAATTGTGTGTTTCTGAAAGCTAATGACTTAATTCGAATTTCGGAAGTTAGCTTCATAGATTGTACTTTTGAACAAAGTGACTTTACTAGTAGTGAGTGGCTGGATTGCACGTTTAAACGGGTAAATTTCGTTAATTGTCATTTTGAAAAAAGCATCGTGTATCGAACTAAGTTTTTGACCTGTAATCTATTAGGAGTTGATTTCTCCACTAATAGTTGGAAAAACAATCAAATCACTGATTGTCGGGTTGATTATGCTAATTTTAGCGATTCTAAATTGATTAAATGTGTGGTAAAAGATTCCAGTTTTAAAGAGACTTATTTTCGCTATGTGGAATTCAAAACGGGATTTACGGCAACTCATTGTAACTTTGATGGTGTAAGTTTTTTAGGATCAAAATTGGCAAAAGTAGATTTATCTACAAGTGAGTTTGAAACTTTAGAAGTATTTTCAGAAGATTTAGAAGGCATAATTATCAATCAATTTCAGGCCAGTACGTTGATTGGCGTGCTGGGTGTGATTGTTAAATAGCACGAAAAAGTTAAGGTTGGAATATTTCCCAACCTTTTTTTGCTGTCTATCCATGCCTTCAAAGCATGAATGCCGTTCATTTAAGCATTAGACGCAACGTAAGAGGGGATGTAACATAATCTCTGTAATCAAGAGGACATAACTGATGAATGGAGATGGATTGAGATGTCGACTATTGTTTATTTTTCTCATCAAGGAGAAACTTTGTTAGAAGGTCGGTATCAACAAGTCTCGTTTGGCAATACGGAAGTTGTGGCAAAAACGATTGCGAAGAAGCTCGATTATGATTTGATAAAGTTAATTCCAGAAGAGCCATATGCGATAGATTATCAAACGACTCTCGCACGGGCAAAATTAGAATTGCAGGATGATAGTTTACCCGAGATTTCATCAGTCAAACACAATTTTCAAGCTGATGATGAAATCTTTCTAGGTTACCCTATTTGGTGGGGAACTTTACCGATGGTGATTAAAACTTTTTTGAAGCAGGTAGATCTTAGTGGGAAAAAACTATATCCGTTTTGTACACATGAAGGGAGCGGCTTTGGTCGTAGTTTACAAGATCTAGGTAAGTTATTACCAGAAACTGAAATTCAAAAAGGCTTGGCAATTCGTGGATCACGCGTGACCTGTGCACAATGCGCGGTTGATAATTGGTTATGTCAGAAGATTCAAACAAATAAATTGGGAGGTCATGAAAATGGCAATAAAAGATAAGGTAATTGTAATTACAGGAGCTTCAAGTGGTATCGGTGAGGCAACCGCCAAACTAGTAGCCAAAAATGGCGCAAAGGTAGTGTTAGGTGCGCGTCGTGAAGCACGTTTACAAGAAATTGTGAAAGACATTGAAGCTGATGGTGGTCAAGCCGCATACAGTGTGACGGATGTGCGCAATCCGGATGAAGTTCAGGCCTTAGTTGATTTAGCAAAATCAAAGTTTAGTGGTTTAGACGTTATCTTCAATAATGCTGGTATTATGCCTAATTCTCCGATTAGTGAACTACGTACTAAGGATTGGAATGACATGGTTGATATCAACCTTAAGGGTGTTTTGAATGGCGTTGCCGCAGTTATGCCAACCTTCACTAGTCAAAAACATGGACAGATTATCACCACCTCATCTGTAGCTGGAATTAAGAGTTTCACAGGTGCTGGAGTTTATGGTGCAACAAAGTTTGCCGTTCGTAATCTAATGGAAGTTCTTCGAATGGAAAGTGCTCAAGAAGGAACCAATATCCGAACGGTTTCACTTTATCCAGCGGCAATCAACACCGAATTATTAGGTTCAATTACTGATCAAAAGGTTGCTAACGATATGGGTGAGTTCTACAAACAAGTGGGTATTACACCAGATTCAGTGGCTCGCGTTGTGAACTTTGCGATTGATCAACCTGAATCAGTGAATGTAAATGAATTTACAATTTACCCGACAAAGCAAGCCTAAATGCTTGCCTTGGAGTAAACTCTAAGGTTTAAGATGTTCGATGGGTACTATAATTAAGGAGGAAATTTATAATGGCAAAGAATGAAGAAGCAGTTAAAAATGGTCTTTTCAAAATGGGCGACAAAAATGTGGCTTTTCAACAATTTTTCCAAGGTCAAAGTTATTTGAATAATTTGGTTGGTGAAAAAGATATTAATGTGGGTGTTGGTAATGTCACCTTTGAACCAGGTTGTCGAAATAACTGGCATATTCATCACAATGGTTACCAAATTTTGTTGGTAACTGGCGGTGAAGGCTGGTATCAAGAAGAAGGCAAACCAGCACGCAAATTGCACCCTGGCGATGTGGTTGTCACACATGATGGCGTTAAACATTGGCATGGGGCTACCAAAGATAGCTGGTTCTCGCATGTAGCCATTACTGCTGGTACACCAGAATGGTTAGAACCAGTTTCTGACGAAGAATATAACGCATTGGAGGACTAGAGATGGCTAAAAAACAAACTGCAGGACGTGATAATTTAGGTGATTTTGCACCTAAGTTTGCGGAATTAAATGACGATGTTTTATTTGGTGAAGTTTGGTCTCGAGAAGATAAATTATCTGCACGAGATCGTAGTATGATTACGTGTGCAGCATTGATGGGACAAGGATTGTTTCCACAATTAGAATCACATATGAAACTTGCTAAACAAAATGGCGTCACCAAAGATGAAATGGTGGAACTTATTACGCATCTTGCCTTTTATGCAGGTTGGCCAAAGGCATGGTCAGCATTTGGATTGGCAAAGAAAATTTATGCCGACTAAATTAATGAAGGCCTAGGGAATCCTAAGCCTTTTTTGTATTGTTTTCAGAGAAGGAGAAAATATGACAGAATATACGGATCAGTATTTTGAAGGTGAACGCTCATTGTTTGCTGAAAAAGATGCAACTATTGTGCGGACTACTTTTGGTGAGGGTGAATCGCCACTAAAAGAAAGTCATAATATTGAAATGAAAGATTCTATTTTTAAGTGGAAATATCCTTTATGGTACAGCAAACATGTTAAGGTTGATCATACGATTTTTGAAACAATGTCACGTTCGGGAATTTGGTATACGGATGATATTGCCATTACTAATAGCACCCTACAAGCACCGAAGTTGTTTCGTCGTAGTCACCACATTTCATTGAAGAATGATCATTTCTCTGATGCGGAAGAGACATTGTGGAACTGTTCTGATATTCGGATTGAAAATGTTCAGGCTAATGGAAATTATTTTGCCATGAACAGCGATAATATTTATGTAGATCATTTAGATTTAATCGGTAACTATGCCTTTGATGGTGCCAAAAATGTTGAGGTACATAATTCTACATTGGTCAGCAAAGATGCCTTTTGGAATTGTGAAAACGTCACAGTTTATGATTCGGTAATTAACGGTGAGTATTTAGCGTGGAATACCAAAAATATTACCTTAGTAAACTGTACGATAGAAAGCGATCAAGGATTGTGTTACATCGATCATTTGGTGATGAAGAATTGTCGATTACTGGAAACTGATCTGGCCTTTGAGTACTGTCGTGATATTGATGCTGACATTCATTCTAATATCGCCAGTGTAAAAAATCCGATCAGTGGTACAATTCATGCAGAGTCAATTGGTGAGGTGATTTTAGATCCCACTAAGATTGATCCAGATCAAACAACGATCGTGACAAATAAAGGTATTTCCAAAAAGGGGTCAGCATAAATGGGTGAATTTGATCAATTAATTTCACGCCGAGGCACAGATTCTATCAAGTGGCACGTTAAAGATGGCGAATTACCAATGTGGATTGCGGATATGGATTTTAAAACAGCACCAGCGATCTTGAAAGCCATGCGTAAAAAAGTAGATTTTGGTGTTTTTGGTTATGAGGAACCACAAGCGGATTACTTTAATGCCGTAGCTAGTTGGTATGAAACGGAACATCATGCACGGCCGAAAACGGATTGGATGCTGTACTGTACAGGTGTGGTACCGGCCATTTCTTCTGTTGTGCAACGAGTGAGTCATGTTGGTGATAACGTGGTTGTTCAGGCACCGGTGTATGATATTTTCTATCATTCGATTGAAAATAATGGACGCCATGTCTTATCTAGCGATTTGGTTTATGATCAGCAAACTCACAGTTACGCGATTGATTTTGTGGATTTAGAAAAGAAGTTAGCTGAACCATTAACCACGCTAATGATTTTGTGCAATCCGCATAATCCAATTGGCAAAGCATGGTCGCGGGATGACTTGATTCAAATTAGTGCTCTATGCAAAAAACATCATGTGATTTTATTGAGTGATGAAATTCATGGGGATTTGGTCTTTGGGGAACCCACGTATACACCGCTGTTCTCATTACCGAATGATTTGATTCAACATACTATTACGACCGTTTCACCAAGTAAAAGTTTTAACGTGGCCGCTTTACATGCGGCAACAGTCATTGTCCCCAATGAAAACTTGCGTGAATCGGTGAGTCGTGGTATTAACAACGACGAACTGGGTGAACCTAATCTATTGGCGATTCCAGCGACCATTGCAGCGTATACGCAAAGTGCGGATTGGCTGCATGCCTTAAAAGCTAAACTGGTTGAAAATCGGAAAGTTGTGGATCAGTTTGTTTCAGATGAATTATCTGAAGTTCAATTGGTGTCAGAAAACGCGACTTATTTACTCTGGTTTGATGTCAGTCAGATCACTGATGATGCTGAAAATTTAACCAAATTTATTCGCGAACAAACCGGGCTATTTCTATCAGACGGAACGGTTTATCGTGGTAATGGGCGTTATTTCTTACGAATGAACATTGCTTGTCCAACTGAGATGGTTGAAGATGGACTGCAAAGATTGAAACAAGGCATTACAAAATTTGAAGCACAAAAATAAAAAATGAATCAATTCTGAATTTCAGGATTGGTTCATTTTTTGTCTAGCGGGGATGAATTTCATCCTGCAAGTTGCCATTCTTTTTATAAACTTTGACAGCAGCATCTTTATTTCGCACAATTTCACGAGCGCGTTTAAGGGCTGCTTCTTTAGTAGAAAAACTTTCACTAGCATGCTTGGCTCCGTCAGCTTCAACTTGCCACTTATCATTTTCGTAATAAACTAATTCGTTGGCATTTAGTAAACGGGAATGTCTCTGGTCTGTTTTATGTGGATCATGTTTTGTGGGATTGGACTCAGCTTTGAACTTGGCCATTTCTTTAGAACTTGCGTTAGCATACCAGCGTTCGGCTTGTTTCATGGCAATTGGAATAGCACGATCATCTGGATAACCATCAGCAAGTAAGGCGTTGGCAATGTCCACGGCCTTTTTGCGTTCGAGTTCTTTCATATTTCTCATTGAATCGGGGTAATCTTGCATATCCCAAGGCATCGGAAGACCTCCTCAAACTTTTAAACAGTGACTAGCTATAGTTACTATTATATAGGTGACAAACTGAAGTTTAAAAATGTTTGCTCAGAAAAAACAGACATTTTATTTTTCAAAACTGAACTTCAATTCTGTTACTAAATCTAGAATTAAAAGGCTCAATAATGGAGACATACAGTATTTTGCAAGTCTCGCAAACACAGACAGAAAAGATGAGTTATCTGAAATGTTTGGTGCTAATATAACAGTTGAAAAGAAGGCCTTCTTTTTATGTTGATAAAAGATGAAAGTAACTAGTTAGATATATTGGATGATTTTTTGATTTAGGGGGATGACTATAATGAATATTGAAAAATTAATGGGGGTTGTATTTTTATTGGTCGCGGTTTGGCAATTTTATGCATTTGCTCGTGGTTTTAAGACTTTACGTACTAAATCAAACAAGAGTACAACAGCTTTTTCAATTGCTGGTACTTGGTATGGGTTGCTCTTTGGTATACTTTTTCTTGGGTTTGGTATGACTTTAGTATTAAATGGATTTTAAACAAAAATATTAATTCAAAAATAGCTGAGAGTTGTAATCTGATTCTCAGCTGTTTTAACTATTGTAGCGTAAAACTTTGAAGATTAAATTCAGAGTATGATTGACCTAACAAATTATTGGAGACGGCAGAGATGAATTCAGAAAATGTAATGGGTCTTATATTTATTTTACTAGCCATTTGGCAATTCAATGCTTTTGGTAAAGCATTTAAGGAATTTCGAAAACACGCAAATAGAAGCACTACTGTTTTTTCCATTTACGGATTTTGGTCAGGACTACTTTATGCATTAATATTTTTAGGGTTTGGAATTGCCCTTATGTTTAACGAGTTAACGGCATTGCTCAGTGGATTATAGTTATTTGTGATTCATTTAATTTTGATTTATAGTTTTCTTTAGTGAATCGCGACCGAAAACTACAATCATGAGACCAAGAGTCATTAATAAAATAAGAGTAAACTTTCCCAGCATAAAGCCTGCAACATAACCCACTTCACCGTTTGATATTTTAGATATGAAATTGTAATTAGCAAAATTTAGGATAACGTGTACGAAAAAAATAAGAATGAAACTCAAGCTGATTTTAATTGCGTATCGAGGATGTTGCAGTTTTTTCCAATTATCATAATAAGACATAAAAATTATGATGTTTATAGCAAGTAGTACGGGAATCAATAGAAAATGAATCCCCGCAATTCTGAAGAATTCCACGTAGCTTAAAAGCCACATAATGAAGTTCAAAATATACGCGCGTTTGGCAACTGTGCGAATCTGAAGACTCTTTTTTTCTTGTTCTTTATAGTAACTTAATACACGATCATCTCGCAGCAACAAATCTAGTGAAACACCGTACAGATCACTTAGTTTCACAAAACTATTGACGTCAGGATAACTACGACCGTTCTCCCAACCAGAGATGGTTTTTCGTGAAACATGTAACGTTTCTGCTACTTGGGCTTGTGTTAAGGATTTATTTATACGGCACTGTTTCAACTTATCTGATATTTCCATTCTATAATCTCCCTAACATTAGTTTACTACATAATAGAAAAAGTCAATAAAAGATACAGTGCATGTGTTGTCTTAATTTATAAGCCACCTATGTCTTGATTACTCAGCTTGAAAGATTCGTTTTTCTGTTTAAAGTTAAAAGTATTTAAAGTAATTTGAAAAATTAAACAATTGAGGGTGAGTTATAAATTGATTTTTTTCGAAGTACCGATGAAGTACCGATAACAAGATTTTTGGTAGTGGGGGAGTAATCTGATAAAGTTGGTAATTCGGACAAAGAAATAGAGACAAGTTAATTAATGATTGAAATTATTGAAATATTAGTAAGTTTATTTGAATTTTAGGCATTCTACAAAGGTGTAAAAGAAGTTAAACTTTCTAGCAACAAAATAAGTACAACCTATACAATGTTTGCGTTATGGCTGGGTTTATTATTTGGCGTTGCGGTATTGTTACTTTCAATTGCGGCTTTATTAGGAGATTGAAGTTCAATTATAGCTTGATTTTAGCTTGAAAATGCGAATTCTTCTAAACGTTATCTGTGGGCTAAACAGTGAGCTAGAAATTACAAAACTAATCAGAGTCCGTAGTAAAGATTAGTTTTGTAAAACATTTACATTTATTAAGTAAATTTTTGGGGAGAATTTATGAAACGATTAAAGTTGAAGATCATACTGGCTATTCTCTTATATGCGTTAGTAGTCCTAGGAACCTTTACAGATATAGCTTATCCGATTCCGACAATTGTGATGTATATATTGGTGTTTGTGTTTGGAACAGTAGTTGTGTTGAGGGAATCTAATCGAATTTACAAATATTCACTTTATCCTGCCCTAACATACGCAATTACACAGGTGCTTTTAATTATGTACGAGCCTCAACAGATGAGTATGGTATTTGATAATCTTTATTTTTTATTGCTTATGTTTCTATACAGTTTATTTTTAGGATTCCATAAAAGAAAATAGTGAGTTTTCAATTTGAGATAGTCATAAGAAGTTGCATTGAGGTAGTTAATATGAATAAACAACAAAAAATACAGGGTGATCTAAATATATTTAGAACGCGATTGGGAATGTTAGAAAATACCAATGAAAAACAAAGAGCAATAGAAGCTACCAATGATTTCTTAGGCGCAATTTCTAAACACGAGGTGAGTGATCTTGTCCTCAATGCTAAGGGGAAGATGTTTATTAAAGAAATCACTATTTTAAGAGGTATTTCTACGCATAAAATTGATTTGGATACTCAATCTGTTGCTTTATTTGAAGAGATTCGTGATTTGATTCCAGCAGCTTATAACGAAGTGAATACTATATTTATGCCCTGGGGATGAGTTAAAGATAGAGGGTAACCAAGTTACAATATATTAACACAACTATGCAATGTAAAATCTAGGTTAAAAATGTAGAGATTTTTTTAAAAAAATAAAAAACAAATTTTAATTTACAGTTTAATTAGGTTGAAGGAATAAGTGTTTTGCTTAATGTTGAAATAATGGGGATATATTATGAAAAATTATAAGGAGCTTGACGTTACAAAATTACAGAAAATTTTTGGCAGCATTAAATGGCATTCTGAACTTGTTGATGGGTTAAAATGTACAAAAGGCGGACTGAGCAAGAAAAAATGTCATGTTAAAGTAGGCCGAGCCGGCAACCAAACTAATAGCCAGGAGACTAAAGCATTGATTAGTGATGGTCAAAGATAATGGGAGCCCCAGTTAATCAAGAAATTATTTCAAAATTAATTACTTTTAAAAAAGCGCTAGCTGTACAAAAATCATCTGAAAGTGTTCAGAAAGCTGTTAATTTAACAACTATTGAAATTAATGAGTTGAATAATTCAAAATTAAATAATAGAAATATCTCTATTTCGGCAGAAAAATATATGCAACAAATAAATCTTTTGATTGGTTTTCATGGACTTAATTTGAATAAAAATGCTGAGGATGCTTGGAATGATTTTAAACTATTAGTACCACGTAGAAGATCGTTCATTAATGAAATGTCCTTTCATTTTTAAATTGTGGTGTTGTACATTTAAAAGTTTAGTTCTGAGCATTTTGAATTAGATCAGTTTTATGTTAGGTACTGCAACTCAGATAGTTGAAGGATTCAGCCTGAAATTTGTTTGACTTACGAATAAATATGCTTATTTAGCTTGTGATTATAAATTCATGTTTTGAAAGCTGTAACGTTTGAACAGTTTTATTTGATGTTTTCATAATTATGTAACGCATCTCTGAAGAAAATAATTATTGTTAGACTAAAACTTATGAGAGAATTTAAAATAAGTCTACCTAACATCATGCCTGTTATAAAATTAATATCGTTATTATTCATTTGGTATACAAAGCCTGAGCTTAGTAGATTCAGTAAAACATTTATTCCAAAAATAATTATGAAACTAAAAGTAACCGTAAGACGATAAGCGTTGTTGCTAAATTTGTACCAGTTTTCATAATGAGAAATAAAAATTGCTATGTTAATAAGGAGAAATAAAGGTATAAGTAAAGAATGAAGACCGGCAATTCTGAAAAGCTCTATATAACTAAGTCCAAGCATTACGATATTAAAAACGTAAGAATATTTAGCTATCTTGTGAATTTGAATATTTCTCTTATTCTGCTTTTTATAATATTTTAATACCTTGTCATCACGTAACAAAGAATCGAGTGAAACTTTGTATAGATCACTTAATTGCACAAAACTATTTACATCTGGATAACTGCGATCATTTTCCCATCCGGAAACTGTTTTTCGTGATACATGTAGAATTTTTGCCACTTGTGACTGTGTTAAAGAATTGCTCAATCGACATTTTTTTAGTTTTTTAGATATTTTCAATCAAAAATCCCTCCCAAAAATTGGTAACGTTGTTACGGTTTAGAATCACTAAATTAGTATACTATAAACTTTTTAAACAATACGTTTTTGTTTAGTATACAACAACCAAACTCAGTAGGCTCAGCAAACAGAGATCTTGTAAGATCATCAACATATAAGCATGGTATTTGCTAAACTATATTTTTAATTGATTACATTTCTGTCTAGTTGATTTTTAAGATTTCATAGAAAAAAACAGCAAGTTTTCAATTTGAAATAGTCATAAGAAATTGAACTGGGGTAATTAATATGAATGGATAACTGAAAATACAAGGTGACCTAAATATATTTAGAACGCGATTGGGAATGTTAGAAAATACCAATGAAAAACAAAGAGTACTAGAAGCTACCAATAATTTTTTTGGATGCAATTTCTAAACATGATGTGATTGATTTTATTCTAACTACTAAAGACGATGAGTTTATTAAAGAAATCACTATTTTAAGAAGTATTTCTACGCATAAAATTGATTTGGATACTCAATCAACTGCATTGTTTGAAGAAATTTGTGAGTTGATTCTTCAAAATCGAACAAATATACTTGTTTAGTTGGTGATTGTAAATTGAATTTTAAAATTTCGGTTATAGTTGATAATTCAATATTATGAATTTTGAGTAAGGGTGAGCTAAATAAAAGACAAAAACATTTCATGTCAGGTTGGGGCGTAACTCAGATAAAATACCAACATACAGATCGATATTAACAAATATTTGATACGCAGCGTAATACACACGACCAGTACGTATTCTATGTCCAAAGTAAAACAAAGACGTTCTCCGCAAGGAACGTCTTTGTTAAGTATATTATTAAAATATATTTAAGCCATGCAACCAATCACCAATCTGGTCAAAAACGGTTGGCGCGTATTTGGTATAGCGTCGTTGTAGTGATTTTATGAGCATCAATAAAATAGTCGCTAAAATAACAAATGGTAACAAGTTTATCGGGGCGAACATGATAGCCATCAAGCTTCCCACCAATAACGGTGATTCCAAGATAGCAGAACTTACACCTATTGCCACCATGACCATCACGAAAGTTCGATCTAAGTTTGGTAGTAGTTGACTTATAGCTAATCCTTGAATGGTTGCTGAGAAGAGCACAGGAAAAATATCGCCACCAACCCAACCTGTATTAAGTGCAATGGTTAACAATAATAATTTAGCAAATGAAATAGCGGTTAAATACAGTACCGAGTGACCAACTCAATTGGTTGTAAACAGATGAAAATTATGCTGGCCAGAAAACAAAATTTCGGGTGCTAAGAGGCTGGATACGTAAATAGCAAGTCCGCCAAGCGTAATCAATGCCACTTCATGAAAAATCCGAGACTGAATGACCTTTCGAATTTCAATCATCACTTTTAGGTATACATGACCAACTGCGTAACTCACCAGTAAAATCAGTAACATCCAACCGAGTTTTTCATAATGCCAGTTGGAATCGCCAATTCGAATAATCAGCGAGGGCTCTCCAAAGAGGTTATAAACAATGGAAAATCCTAAAACACCGTTTAAAAAGTAAACGACCTTGGTCATCTTCTTATTTAAAAAAATCCCACGATGTTCAGGAGAATCCTCACGGTGAATTCGGTACTGATGTGGTATCAGTAGGACTCGTAATACCATGAGCCAACTTGATTTTTTTAGTTTCGCATAATTAGCTTCAACGTATCTCAATTTGTCACCAATCCAAATACCATATAGCACGGTAGAGCTCACTAATGTTGCCTCTGGTCCTAAACTAGTTCCGCTGACCAAGATGATTGCCGGAATCACCATTTGCGCCAGTAAAGTGTGATAGTTGGCTGTTCCTTTTTGTCGAATTTCAGCCATGACATTACTAAAGTTACGTGGTAGTTGACCAAAATGCTTGCGTGTTAAGAAGATCACAATACCGATTACTAGTAAAATGATGGCATTAGTTACAGGGCGGGAAAAAGCGTCGACATTTTTATGCCAAAAGAATTCAATTAGAAAGCTCTGTAACACGTAGAATAAGCCCACAATAAACCCTGCTATGACACTTAGACCCAATCCATACATAAAAATTAGAAATTTTTTTCGCATAAGTTGTACCTCTCTAAAAATAAAAAGTCCATTGTCCATTTAAACATAGATTGGCTGAAAAAAATAGGTCATCAGCGATTAGCAATAGTATGTGGTCAATCATTGATTAATATGAATCTAGAACATTTTTTAGATTTATAGGTTTGTGAATCAAAAACACCCTATAAATTTCAAGACTTTTGCGTCTACAATTTACAGAGTGTAGTCATCGTTAGCGGGCGCACATCAAACGGTTAAACGTGTCGATAAATACGTGTGCCAAGCAAGTAAGAAATGAGGGTAATTGCAACGATCCAAGCTAACGCGATCCAACCATGATTGCCGATTGGCTGAGCAGTTAATAATTGGCGAATAGCTTGAATAATGTGGGTAACTGGCTGATTTTCGGCAAAAACTTGAATGACTTTGGGCATGCCGGTTACCGGAACAAACGCAGAACTGATGAACAGCAAAATTAGGACCAGATAGGAAAAGGCACTAGCGCCATCGACACTTTTCGCCGCTAAAGCAAAAGGCACTGATAGCCAAGTGATGGCAAGCGCAAAACCCATCAAGATTAGAATGGCTAGTCCCCATTCTGCAAAGTTTGCCTGACTTCGGAAACCAATTAAAAATCCAACTAGGAGGACAATTAAGGTAGAAGTCATCATAAAAATGACCGAGGCGACAGCTTGACCGTTTAAAACGGCCGATTTGGAAATTGGCAAGGATTTGAAACGATCAAACATACCTGACAACTTGTCCGTATTGATTCGCAAAGCAGTATAGGCTGATCCTGTTGCGATGGTCATCAATAAAATTCCGGGCAACACATAATTCACATATTCTGCATGGCTAACACCAGGAATTTCGATGGATCCACCAAATAAATAGACCATTAAAAGTAACAGCATGATGGGCATTAAAATAACGGTGATGATGGTATCCAGGCTACGTAAATTGTGCTTAATTAAGCGACCAGCTAAGGTAAAAGTGTCCGTTATAAAAGTCATAATGAAGCTCCTTTCGTCAATTTCAGGAAAACATCATCCAGGGTAGGTGAAGTTACCTGAAAAGTGTTTGGTTCAATTTCATTTGTGGAGAGAAGATGCAGTATTTTTAAAACACTCTGCATACTGTCGGGTAATTCTACATTGATAGAAACTTCATCAATAAGTTGGACTTTAAAATCAGTTAAGAGTGTTTGAGCTTGTGCTAATTGTTCAGAAGTTAGAAAAATTAGTTGTAATTTTTCGGAACCAGCAAGATGTTTCATTTCGCTAGGAGTGCCAGTAGCAATGATTTTTCCTTCACCTAAAAAGCCAATTTTATCTGCTAATTGATCTGCCTCTTCTAGGTATTGGGTGGTTAGGAAAATGGTTTTTCCTTGCGATTTAAGCTCACGAATAGTTTGCCATAAATCATTCCTACTGCTTGGATCTAAGCCGGTGGTTGGTTCATCTAAAAATAAAATCTCAGGATTGCCAACTAGGCTCATCGCTAAATCCAAACGTCGCCGCATTCCTCCCGAGTAATCAGCCACTCTTTTTTTGGCAGCATCGGTTAATTTGAATTGGGCTAATAAATCTAATGCGAGTTGCTTAGGATGAGCAACATGCCGCAGTTTGGCGATTAGAACCAAGTTCTCATATCCGGTTAGGATGTCATCGACAGAAGATGTCTGGGCACTAAAACTAAACAACTGTTGAACTTGGTGTAAATCTTTGGTGACGGTCAAATTGTTTACCAAAACATTTCCTTGATCGCTGTCTAATAAACCGGTAATAATTTTTAAAAGCGTACTTTTTCCGGCTCCGTTAGCACCCAAAAGGGCATAAATACTGCCCGGTTGAACTTCAATTGAAACTGAATCTAAAACCAATTGCTTTTTAAAACGCTTTTTAATATTTTTTACTTCAATTATGGGGGTCATGATAAGTCCCTCCTTATTTTTTATAGGAATCGCGTAGCTTTTGACGCTGTTTGTCCATCCAGGTTTCCTCTGGATATTCCCTTAATAAATTGTCTGCAAAGGCGGCAATATCGTCTCCAACAACCGCTTGAATTGGCTCACCGTCAGCTACTGCAGCTTCAAACATGTCAAGAATTGAATAAAGTAGCCCCATCATGCCATCTCCTTTGGCCCAATTCCAAAGATACTTTTCTAAGGCTAGCATGGTGTGACGATATTCCGGTGGTAAAGCTTCAATTCGTATTTTATATAGACGATATGCTTTCTTTTCCTGCCGTAATTTTTTTAAATACTTAAACATGATGATCCTCCTTTAAGTGATTCATTTGGGCCGTCAAAAATGTCCAGTGTTTCCAAAACAAAGTCAATCTTTGCTGACCAGTATCATTAAGCTGATAAAATTTACGTGCTGGTCCCAGTGACGATTTCTTTTTTTCGACGGTCACTAATTGATGCTTTTCTAGTCGCATTAAAATGGTATAAACTGTGCCTTCGACCACATCTTCAAAACCGTGATCATTAAGATTCTTCGTGATTTCATAACCATAAGTTTCACCCTCACTAATGATTTGAAGCACAATACCTTCTAGCACGCCTTTAAGCATTTCGGTTGAAATTTTCATAAGTTCCTCCCACTACTTAGTCTTAAATAGTACTGCTACATAGTAAAACATAGTAGTCGATCTGTCAAGAATTGAGATTAAAAAAGGAAATTTGAATTTAAATCATTCAAATTCCCTATATTTTCATAGTTACTTACTTGATACGGCGATGTACTAGTTGCCAGGTAATCCCGAATCTGTCCGTTACCCAAGTTGCTTTATCGAACTGTTGAATAGCTTCGGGCCCCATAAGCACAATACCCTCTTGAGCAAGTTGGTTAAAAACTTGGTCAAATTCGTCTGTGTCAGTAAATTCAATATATTGTGACGTCTGCCAACTGGCCGGTGGTGCTTGTTCTTCTGTGAAATCGAGTGCGTAAAATGGTTCACCCATGATTGTGAAGTCAGCGGTAAGAATTTTACCGATAAGATCAGGGGCATCATGGCTATAATAGGTCAAATTGATCAATTTGCTATTGGGAAAAGTTTGAACGTAAAAGTTTACCGCAGCCTCTGCCGTACCAGGAAAACTAAAAAATGAGATGGGACGATTTTGTTTCATAAGTGTCAACTCCTAAATTGACCTGTATTTTGTATGGTCAGTTTATCATGAAAAGGCTTTCGTATAAATTTCTTTGCCCATGATAAGACTCTGAATAGCTTTATCGGTATTCTGATTTTATTTATCAAGTCCCTATTCGTTAAGATAAATACATTCAATAAAGTATGTAGTTAAAAGGATAGGAGTCTAGCCAAATGAAACAAATTATTCAAAAAAACTTTAATGGAATTGATAATCTTGAAATTGTCGAGACAACAAATATAAAAAAATCACCTTTTTCGGCAATTATTAAAACGAAATATATTTCAATATTGCCTTGGGATTGGATGGGTGAGGAAGGGCGTTTACAAGGGATTCATCCAGTGCAGCTGCCAACAACGATTGGGTATAGTTTTTCGGGAATTGTTCAAGAAGTCGGTAGTTTAAGAAATCAAAAATTAGTTGGACAAGCAGTTTTTGGGGCCAATCCAGGTGGTACAGCGAGTGAAGTGATTAATTCACAAATTCCACCAATTATATTTCCGGTTCCCAAAGGCGTTTCGTTACCTCAAGCCGCAACCATTATTGGTGGCGCGGATACTGCCTGGCATGCAATTAATGATATTTTGCATGTTAGCACGAATGATCATGTTTTGATTATTGGTGCTTCGGGCGGTGTTGGTGAATATTTAGTTCAACTAGCTAAGCTTCAACATGCCACAATAACTGGAATGGCATCAAAAGAAAGCCAAAAATTTGTCCAAAAATTAGGAATAGATGAATTTATTGCTTATGATGAAAATTTACATGTGTCGTTAAAAACGCTGGGGAATATAACTAAGATTATTGATGCAGTGGGAGATGGAGAAATTTTGACTGAGGTATTACAAAGATTGAATGATGTTGAAGTACCATCGTTATCGCAAACAAGTTTTACAGCACCTAAAATCAATCAACATTTTCAGTTTAGTAATGGCCGTATCGCGTTAAAGAATTATTCATATTTAGCTAGTTTAATAGAAAATGGCGAGTTAACGGCCTACGTACACCGCATTTTTTCTTTTGAAGAGGTTGTAAAAGCACAAAAAATGACTAAGATGGGTCACTCACAAGGCAGAAGTCTACTTTCTTTTAATGAAGACTAGCAAGTGAATAGAGTTCGGTGTTAAAAATTTCACTAAGTGACTGTGCTTTTTGAGCAGTCAGTTTAGCCTCCTGGGAATGCTTCAGAGAGGTTAAGAAAACAGATTGTAATAAGAATAGATCAGCTAACATGAAATGAGAATTATGTGCTGTAATATAAGTTACGCCGCGATTGATGACCTGCAAGCCAAGTTCAAATTCAGTGTTTTGATATAAACAGTAAGCATACAAGTAAAAAATTGAATTAAGATTGTCATTTGGGGCTACGATTCTGTCGTGTTCAATGTCAGCTAGACAACTTAAGAATGTGAGATTTGCACTTGCCCGGTCTTCATGAAGGTAGTTAATAAAAGCACCGGCGGCTCTGATTAAGAGCTCCAGAGTTGTTGGAGTTGTATGGTTGTCTGTATATGAATTCGCAAGGTTTAAATTGTATAAGGCGTCATGTTTATTATGACTGGTTTGATAGGTTGCAATGCCAAGATAGTAGTAATAAGTTTGCCAGTCTGAATTAGTAATTAATTGATCCGTAATTTTGTTTTGTAGCAAATAAATTTTCATCTCAAGATAATGATGTGCATTACACAACTGGATAATCGTCTGATTGAAATCGGAATTTTGGCTAATGGTTGGATATGGGTGGAGCAGTGTTTTTTCAAGGCTCAAGTTTAGACGCTCGCAAAGTTGCGCAAATAAGATAACATTTGGAATATAGGTGTTATTCTCAATACTACTTAGCATAGATTGAGAACAAATACCGCTAGCTAATTGTTGTTGTGTCATTTTTTGGCGTTTACGCTCGTTCTTTATTCGGGCACCTAACTCTGTGTTTGTATTTTCCATAATTCACCTTACCGTAATTTTTATTAATTTTAATATATGAGTAGTTTAACTAAAAAACAATTGAAAGGACTCGATTTAAATGAATTTATTAGCAATTACGATTCAAGAATCATTAATCACCAAAATTCTTTCTGGATTATTATTAATTTGGGGAATTCGAGCATTAGTGATTATTGGAGTTTTGTCGTTTCTGTATTTGCAGGTTAGTAAACACTGTCATTCATGAAAAAATATTAATCTAGTCATGAAAGCTTTAATCACCTATAATATATCTAATTATAGGAGAGAGGGCGCATATGATGTTTGCTTATCAAGTTAATGGCGATTTAAGTTTAGCATTACCTAATCCAGAGAAAGATGCGGAAAAACTTTTTGCGTCAATTGAGGATAGTCGTGAATCCATGCAAAAATGGTTGCCTTGGGTGAAAGATGTTCAATCTGTTGAAGACGAATTAAAATTTTTAAAACACGTCAATGTAAATTTTGGAAAAGGTGAGTCCCTAAACGTTGCAATTTGGTGGAAACAGCAACCAGTAGGCATGATTAGCTTTAATCACATCAAGAAGGCTAATATGAGTGCAGATATTGGTTATTGGTTGGCAAGAAAAGCGCGAGGACAGGGCGTGATGCACCAAGCATTATTGGGGATGGTGGACATTGGTTTTAAAGATTATGGGTTGAACCGGTTAGAAATCGAAGCTGCCGTGGGAAATGATGGTAGTAATCATGTTGCTCAAAAGGCTGGGTTTAAGTTGGATGGCACTTTGCGAGCCAATATTCGATTATTAGATGGCCAGTATCATGATCACAATTTATATTCTCTTTTACGAAGCGAATGGCACCAATTTTAAATTCTGAACTTCATAATTAACTAATTAAAGCAAAAAATGAAGTTAAATTAAGCTGAAAAGTAACGAAAATAATCGTTACTTTTTTTATTTGTTAATTATTGTGTGATGGTTTAACTTCAATTGAAGTTTGAAAAAGAATGATTCCAAAAAAATTAAGTTCAAAATAGGAGTAAAAAAACGCAACGGATGTAAACTGCTTAAACTGCTGTTAAATGGGGATGTGCAACTGCAAGTGACACTTGATGTAAAGTAGAAGTTGCGCTAATGTAAACTGCTTATTTGGGGAATGTAAACAATGCGTTGCTCTTTTATTTATGTCTCTTAGTCGAAATAGATAAGAAATAAAATCTTCAAAAGGACTGATATACTGGTATGTAACAGGTTTGTTGCTTTATTTGTTGGTCAAAGCTTCTCATACTATTAATTGTGCAAAGGAAGAGGGGATTCAAATGTCTTTAGGTGATTCGTTAAAGAATGCGCGAGTAAATAAAAATCTAACTCAAGAATCTGTTGCTAAAATATTGTTTGTGACAAGACAAACAGTTTCGCGGTGGGAACAAAACAAAACACTACCTAACATTTATGTTTTAAAAGACCTAAGTTCGCTTTATGGCTTGTCTTTGGATGAATTAATCTCTGAAACCAAAGCACAAATTAAGCATAATGAGGAGATTAGGCCAATGAATAAAATTAACTGGTTTGCATTATTTGGAGTGATTGCGTTTAACATAGTGTTATTTTCTTCGGGAGCCATCATCGTTGTTGCGATGCTCGGAGCACTTTGGGTAATTACGGGAGCCTTTATAATTTCACCGCTGTTATTAGTAATTGGATTAATTACTGGCACGCAGACCTATCCAGTTTTATCTACGCTGTTATGTGCTCTGATATTTATTATCGGGCTGAGTTTATATCCAATCGCAAAACGCGCAACCCATTATCTAATGACGTTTTTTGTGGGTTATGTAAGATATAATCGACGAACGATTTATAAATAGGAATCATCTTAAAAGCTGTTTTTGCTGAGAATCAAGTTAAGAAACAAAAGATGATGAATTTGACTCTACTGATGAATTGGCAATAGAAACGAGTAAAAATTGGAAGTCTTCTAAAGAAAAACAATATTATGTCTATATATTGTGTTCTTTATATTTAAGATAATACGCAAATACTGAATACTAAGAATAATTTTGGTTTTGCAACATAATATGTTGTATTATTGATTGTCTTCGATAATGCTGTTAGTATAATAGTTAATTGCACCCCACACACCTCTGCTTTGCTGCATGTGTCCCAAGTGGGGACTTTTTATTGGAAAAGGAATTTTAAAATAGTAACCAATTAGCACAACGATTCAACGCACTATATTTCGAAAATGAAACTAATTTATTTTAATCAAAACAGAAGACGACCGTTACGAATTTTCGCTTTGGTCGTCTTTTTGTGTTTTTAATCAGGTTTAGCAATTGCATCCCAAATCATTGCAAAGACAGGTTGAAATGCTGATTTATCTTCGTTTGGTTTGGCAATACTGGTGGTATAACGACGAATAACGTTGAAAACGATCGTCAAATGTAATTCTGGACTAACAGGACGTAGAATTCCGGCATCGATTCCCTTAACAACTAAATTACGAGCTAATTGCGTATCGTCGGTAACATTAAGTTCACTGGAGTGAAGCGGTGAGTTGGGCATGGCCTTAATTTGCTCAATCACTTCAATATCTTGGGGATGCTGAAGGGCAAACTGATAAAGGTTCATAATGTATGCCTTAAGTTGTTGAGTCAGTGTAAGCGAAGAATTTTCTAAAGTCATAAAAAAGTGCTGCATACCAGTCAATTTACTTAAATAAACGTGGTAAAGCAGATCATCTTTGTTTTTGAAATAAATATAAATATTAGATTGAGAAATTCCCACTAGTTTAGCCACTTTAGTTGTTGAAACTAGTGCGGCCCCTTGAGTGGCAATTAAATTGCTCGTCACTTGAATAATTTGGGTGTATTTTTCTTCATTCTTCTTTTTCATAATTTTATCATACGGGGTTTATTTTGAAATTTCAAGGTTGACAAAAGATAAACTTATCTTTTATAATGGCAAAGAGTAAAAAAGATAGATCTATCTTTAAAAAGGAGAAATTTAAAAATGAAAATAACTTTACTAGGTTCTTTAGGACATATTAATCAGTACGTCATTCCTGCTTTAATCAAGGCTGGGCATGAGGTGACTGTTATCACACATTCCGATAAACGAGTTGATCAAATAAAAAAACTTGGTGCCATTCCTGCAGTTGGATCTATGGATGATGAGTCTTTTCTTACGAAACAATTTACCGGTGACGATGTTGTTTATCTTATGTTAAGCGGTATGAGCAGTGATCCGTTGAACGCGGCCAAAACGCAGGGTCAGGTATTTTACCAAGCAACTAAGGCAGCTGGAGTGAAAAATATTGTTGATCTCAGTAGCATCGGAGCAGATCGCCCATACGAAATGGTGGGGACACTGTCCTTTTATCACTATATCGAAGATGCTCTCAGCCAGTTGAAAGATGTCAATATTACTTTTGTGCGACCCGTTGGCTTCTACTCTAATTTGCTTAGCAGTATTGCCATGATCAAACAACAAAAACAGCTTGTTTCCACAATTCCGGCTGATATTAAACGTGAATTTGTGTCCCCACAGGATATTGCAGAAACGGTAACGGCTTTATTGCTAAATACGCCTGAAGGACACAATGTTCGTTATGTGGTCAGTGATGAGGCTACTGGTCAAGAATTGCTTGAAGGCCTTTAAAAAGAACTGAATATGCCAGAATTAAGATATGTCACAATTACTGATGAACAATTTGAAGCGGCTTTGATCAAACAAGGGATACCCAAATCGGTTGCCGAAGGATTTACAATTATGACTAAGTCGCAACGCACACCAGAGGAATCGTATGCAGATCTAAGAGCTCATCAACCCAAATTTGGTAAAGTAAAATTGGCAGATTTTATAAAGACCTTTGGAGCTGTTTATCGTGGTGAAGTTGAGGGACGTGCGAACACAATAGCAGATAAATAAAAAAATTTAAGACAAACTAAAAACAGGATTGAAATTCTTTTTGACGAGAACTTCAATCCTGTTTGACTAAATGAATAATTTTAGAAGTTAAATTTGTGTTTAACGGCAAACCAACTTACATGAAAAACATAAGCGGAAGTGAATGCCAAAATCCAGGTTAAGATGTAACAACAAATAATAGCCCAAACTGGATGGTTATTGCTAAGGCTGTTTCCGAATATACGCCAAATAACTTGTAGCCAAAAAACATTTGATAAGTATGCACGATAGGCATAAGTTGCCAAGAAATGCATGGGTTGTAGCACCCGTGAGTGTTGGCGAATGTTTAGAAATGCTAACGCAGCTACCAAACCAATAATAGCCAGAGTATAAAGCGTCATTGACGGTTTATAGTAAATGGCATTTGCCAAGTTTACGGGATGACCAAAGGCTTTTAATTCCGAATTAGTCCAGATAAATGTGCCAACCAGAATAATAGCTATAATCCACCAAAAACGACGCAGTAGATTTTCCAATTGATGGTGTTTCTTCCAAGCCAATGAGCCAAAAATGCCGTAAATAATAAAACTAACGAAAAGGCGATCTAACAGATACCAATGCTGCATCTGGGGACCATAAAACACAAAATGATCGTAAAAGAGTAACCAGATAAAATAACCAATAGTCGTGACCAGTAAGGTTCCGTATAGACGATTAGTTGTTTTTACCGCCCAGCGTGAAAGCCACCAGAAAAATGGCATCAAAATAATGAACTGAAGCATCATTGTGTTGTACCAAAGATGCGGTGCTGCATTTCCGTTGATAAATTGCCAAATAAAGCTGCCAAAATTATGAAAATGAGAAACTTGTTGAACATTTGGCATGATTAAAAGGTACGCTAATGTCCACCAAAAAGTGGGGACAAATAAAGCAGAAAATTGCTTAGACATGTAATTCCCATAATCAGATAAATGGGCATTTTCATGAGTACGAATAGTTGAAAATAAAATTCCAAAAATGAAGGCTGGTGCGGTATACTTCACCAGATTGTAGACGATGCCAATTCCGGATTGAGTTGAAAAACTTGGTCCGGTTTTTAGAACAAGAGAAAGCACGGTTTGCATCATAACTGCAGTGCAGGCAAAGACTTTCATATAGTCGCCAACATCAGCACTTGGTCCAGTCGTTGTTTTTGTTGTCATTGAGTTCTGCCACCTTTATTGAAATTGTGATGATGAACTTTTTGACTACTATAAAAAATATTAAGATGGTAATTTATGATTCAACTGATTTTCGATCCTTTCCAGGAGTCGAATGATAAAATTGTTTGTATTTTTTGTAGAAAAAAGTTTTGTTTGAAATCCCAACCTGTTCCATGATTATCGTAATTGGCATGGTTGTTGATGATATTAAGTTATGTGCTTGTATCAAACGCTCCTGTGTCAGAATATCACTAAAAGTTTTTCCAACACCCTGTTTAAACAGATTGCTTAAATAATTTTCACTGTAATTATACTGCTGTGCTAATTGATTAAGTGTAATGCTTTTATATTCCGTGGAGACCTTCTTTAATATTTCGGTTATTAACTTTTGTTGCTTACTTGCATGTTCATTATTTACGAGTGGGTATTCACGTACTAGTTGAGTTAATAAAATTGAAAGATAAGATTTAATAATTGAGTTGGAAAAATCTTTCTTTAAAAAGTACTCGTCAATGATGTGCTCGATAGTTTCTTTAATCTCACTACCTGTTTTCTTTTGAAATAATAGGTAATCCACTTTTGCTGATTTATTACTGACGGTATGACTAAGCAAAAAATCGTATAACACACTGTTGTTTCGTCTTAAGTCACTTAGAAAGTTGACGCTAATTGTTTGTTCACGGAAAAGAATATTAATAAGAATATCATCTTCACTTAATGCTTTAATAGCATGTTTTGAACCTACATCGAGTAACAACAAATCACCAGCATGTAATATCAGAGTTTTATCATCCACAATTTCTGTGGCACTACCATGCAGCATGTAATTCATTTCTAAAAAAGTGTGAGTATGCAATGGATAGTCTGCAAAACGATTATGTTTGCTGATATAGATATCACGATTACGAAAAAAGAAGTTATTTAATACTCTAGTATTTTTTTGCCTTGAAAGACTATTATTGATGGCTTTTGCCGGTAAATCTTCTTGAAAATGATGAGATTTTTTTTGCTTTAATTCTAGCGACGTAACACTTTTTAAAAGGTTCAATACTCTTGCATTCATGGAATTCCCTCCTGTAAATATGATACTCCAAAAGTGTGTAAATGACATTGTTGCGCATAAAGGTAAGCGGTTACAATACCCTTGTAATCAATTGAAACCGCTTACTAATCGAAAGAGGGTATATGTTATGAGCGAAAGCAAATCAGGATCCATTAAATCTACAGTGGCCGTATCAATAACTAATTTTTTGGATTCTGGCTCAATTGTAGCTGGTGCAAGTGGATTGACTTTGTGGACGAAAGCATTGGGCTTGTCAAGCTTTCAAGTAGGACTACTTGGAGCTTTGAGCGCTAATGCATTTGGAGCCGCTGTTGGTGCATTATTTGGTGGTCATTTATCTGATAAATATGGACGCAAAGTAATTTATACGTATGATATGTTGGTTTACATGCTTGGAACACTAATCGTAGCATTTTCATTTAATTTTCCAATGCTTCTAATTGGATTTTTAATTACTGGAATTGCGGTAGGTGCTGGTGTTCCAGCATCATGGACTTATATTTCAGAAACTTCTCAATCAACCAACCGAGCAAAGAATATTGGTATTTCACAATTTGCTTGGTCGTTAGGACCAGCCATTATTTTTATTGTTGGTACTTTATTAGCACCGATTGGATTAATTGGAAACAGAATCATTTTTATATTCTTAACAATCATTGCTTTTGTTGGATGGAGATTACAAAGCAAACTCCATGAATCACAAGCATGGGTTGATCAAAAAGTTCATGAAAAAGAAACTGGTGAAAAACCCCATCCATATCGTGATTTGTTTTCAAATGTGGTTAATCTAAAAACTTTGGCATTCTTAATTGGTGTTTACATGTTTTGGAATTTGGTCGCAGGAGCCATGGGATTCTTTATGCCATATGTGTATGAAACAGCAGGCGGACTAACAAACATGGAGGCAAACCTCTTACAAGCAATTCTTTGGATATTCACTGCGTTGGCAACTTATATCGGTTTTGCTCGTTATGGGGATCGTGCAAATCACCGAATTTTCTTCTTCGTTGGTGCTGCAATGGCGGTAGCTTCTTGGGTAGTTTTAACCTATGCCGGGATGAATTGGACAAGCCTTTGGATCTTTGTAACGGTATGGGGAATTTCAGCAGGTATTGGTGCACAGGCATGGTACGCACTTTGGGCCACAGAATTATTTCCAACTAAGTATCGTGCCGGTTCGCAAGGAGTTATGTTCTTTGTGGTGCGCTTGTCAGCAGGAATTTGGTCAATCGTATTTCCAACCATTTTAACAAGTATGGGATTTAAAGCAGCCGGAACTTTCATGATTGCATTGTTAGTTATTTCTCTTGTTATTGGAACCATTTGGACTCCACAGACACGAGGAAAAACGTTGGATGAAATTACAAAAGAACGTTATGGCAATACTTTAGATAAAGATGAAGTTAAAGCAACCAAAAGTAAGGTGAGAGCTACAGGAACTCACTTAACGGGAGGTGCAAAGTAAATGCAAGCATATATTGCAGTTGATATTGGCGCATCAAGTGGTCGTTTGATGCTTGGCCAACAAGAAAACGGTAAATTAAATTTAAAAGAAGTTTATCGTTTCACTAATGGTTTCACGTTAGAAGACAGTCATGATCGATGGAATATTGATCATTTGATAAATGAAATTTTTAAAGGTCTAGAAAAAGTTAAGCAAATGGGTATCAATGATGTGAAGTTAGGCATTGATACGTGGGCAGTCGATTACGTATTAGTTGGAGAAGATGGAAAAAAGTTAGAAGACCCGATTAGTTATCGTGATAAACGTACACACAATGCTATTCAAAAGTTAACGAGTCAATTACCGAAAGAATATATTTATGAAAAAACGGGAATTCAATTTCAGGATTTTAATACTTTGTATCAACTATATACGGAAAATCGAGATTTATTGGCAAAAACCGATAAAATCATGATGATCCCTGACTATATTGGTTATGTATTGACAGGAAATGCTGTGACAGAGGTTACCAATGCTTCTACAACACAAATGTTGAATTTGCGAGTGGGATTATTTGATAAAGATTTATTGGCTGAGGTAAATGTTTCCGAAGAACAATTTCCACATTTAGTTGAATCAGGGACAGTGCTTGGTAATGTGAGTTACCACTGGCATAAACAATATGATATTCCGAATGTTGAAGTTGTCACGGTCGCAACTCATGATACTGCATCTGCAGTTGTAGGCACTCCAGGTAGTGGAGATCGATGGGCATTTCTTAGTTCTGGAACCTGGTCACTATTAGGAACCGAACTAAATGTGCCAGAGAATGGGTTGCAAGCTTTTCATGAGAATTATACAAACGAATGGGGAGCTTATGGTACGTATCGTTTCTTGAAAAATATTATGGGACTTTGGATTGCTCAAAGTGTGCGTCATGAACTAGATGATAAATATTCTTTTAATGAATTAGCTGATATGGCGGAGCAGGTTAAACCGTTTGAACAGTTTATTGATATTAATGATGAACGTTTTGTAAATCCTAATAATATGATCAATGAATTACAGAATTATTGTAAAGAAACTCATCAAAAAGTGCCTGAAACACCAGGAGAACTTTTTCAAGCAATTTATTCAAATCTGTCGTTATTTTATGCAAATGAACTATCAAAACTAGATGAAATTCTTGGTTATCATATTGATACTTTGAACATTGTTGGTGGCGGTAGTCATGTTGATTTGATGAATCAATTGACAAGCACATTAGCTAACGTAGATGTCATTGCCGGTCCGGGTGAGGCAACTGCAATTGGTAATATCATGGTACAGATGATTGCGTCCGATGAAGTTGAAAATATTCATGCTGGTAGACGTCTAATTGCTAAATCATTTGATTTGAAAAAGTATCATCCTGAAACAAATAAATATGGAGACACTTTAAGTGAGTATCAAAACTTTATTGAAAATCATGTAAAGGAGATGGTATAGATGGTCAGATTGGGGCAAGTAATGTATTTACACAAAGATGCATATGAAGAATATCAAAAAAGACATGCGGCATTATGGCCCGAAATGAAATTGGCTTTACGTGAATATGGAGCTTCTAATTATTCGATCTTTTTAAACAAAAAAACGGGTCAAACATTTGCTTATCTAGAGGTGCCAAGTGTGGAAACTTATAACCGAATAGCTGATACAGACATTTGCAAGAAATGGTGGAAATACATGGAACCACTAATGGATACTAATCCAGACAATAGTCCGGTAACGACGGACTTAAAAGAAGTATTTCACTTAGATTAAATATATGGAGGAAAAAACGATGGCTAAAACAGAAGAAGTAGAAAAAGCATATAACCTGGCAAAAGAACGATACGCAGAGTTAGGTGTAGATACAGATAAAGCAATGGAACAGTTAAAGAAAGTTAAGCTTTCAGTACATTGCTGGCAGGGCGATGACATTCATGGCTTCTTAAATCCTAATCAAGAATTAACTGGAGGAATTGGAGTCTCTGGTAATTATCCCGGAATTGCCCGCACACCGGATCAGTTGACTGGTGATCTTCATGAAGCATTATCCTTAATTCCTGGAAAACATAAGGTTCAATTACACACTATCTATGCTGTTACTGATAAGAAGAAAGACTTTAATGAAGTTGGTCCAGAAGATTTTAAGTATTGGGTTGATTGGGCAAAACAAGAAGGAATTGGGCTTGATATGAATCCAACCTTCTTCTCACATCCGATGGTTAAAAATAACTTTACTTTAGCAAGTCCTGATAAATCTGTCCGTGATTACTGGATTGAAGTAGGTAAAAAGTCTCGAGAGATTTCTAATTATTTTGGTAAAGAATTAGGTCAACGTTCAGTAAACAACTTCTGGATTCCAGATGGCTTTAAAGATAATCCAATTGACAAACAGTCTCCACGTGAACGATTAATTCAATCATTAGATACCATTTTTGAAAAGAAATATGATGAAAATAATACGATTGAATCTGTCGAAGGTAAATTATTTGGAACCGGAATTGAGTCATACACGGTTGGTTCACATCTGTTCTACAACAATTATGCAATTAGCCGAGGCAAACTATGGACTATTGATGCTGGACACTGGCACCCAACAGAGGATGTCTCAGATAAATTCTCTGCATTCTTACCATTTGGCAAAGGCTTAATGTTACATGTTTCTCGTCCAGTACGCTGGGATAGTGATCATGTTGTGATTTTTGATGATGCTTTAACTCGAATTACACGTTCACTTGTTCGTGATAATGAACTTAGTCGAACAAATATTGGACTTGATTTCTTTGATGCCACAATTAATCGTGTTGCAGCTTGGGTTGTTGGTGCACGTGCTACACAAAAGGCTTTGTTACAAGCAATGTTGGCACCAATTGATGATTTAAAGAAAGCCGAATTAAACTTTGACTTTACAAAACGATTGGCTGTTACTGAAGAGTTGAAATCATATCCATTTGGAGCTGTTTGGGATGAGTTCTGCTTAAAGAATAATACTCCAGTTGGTACTGACTGGCTCAATAATATTCATGATTATGAACAAAAAGTTCAATTTCTACGTGATGAGAAATAATTAAACATAAAAAATTTGAAGAGGCGGAAGACATGAAAGACTTTATTGAATCTAAATATGTACATGAAATGGCACAAACAACTAATAATTTGTATCGGCATGGTTGGGATGAGCGTAATGGCGGTAATGTCAGTTTACGGTTAACCAAAGAGGAAGTTTCACAATATGCTGGTACCGATAAAGTGTTGCGCAATATTCCGATTGATTTTGATGCTAGTGAATTAGCTGGAAAGTACTTTTTGGTTACCGGTACGGGTCGTTACTTTAAAAACATTATTGAATTTCCGGAACGTGATTTGGGACTTATTCGAATTACCGATGAGGGTAATAGTGTAGATCTCATGTGGGGATTTAATGATGGTGGGGAGCCAACTAGTGAATTTCCATCTCATTTAATGAGTCATATCGAACGATTAAAGCAAGATCCAAATCAACGTGTTATTATGCACTGTCATCCAACTAATCTTGTAGCAATGAGTTTTACAAATCGTCTGAGTTCCAAACATTTTAGTCGGACTTTATGGAAGATGCATCCAGAATCCATCGTTGTATTTCCAGAAGGTGTTGCTGTAATTCCATATATGTGCCCAGGTACAACGGCAATTGGTCGAGCAACATCTGAACAAATGCAGAATTTCAGAGTCGTTGTTTGGCCACACCATGGTGTCTTTGCAGCAGGTGATTCATTAGATGAAACCTATGGATTAGTTGAGACAGTTGAAAAATCAGCTTTGATTTACACAACAATTCAATCACAAGGTGGAAAAATTCTGCAAAGTATAACGGATAAAGATTTGCATGATCTATGCAAACGATTTGATCTAAAACCTAATAAAGAATTTTTAACACCTGAAAAGGTGGCAGTTGGTGCTAAATAAAAGGCTAGTAAAGGGTAAGTGATAGTGTGCGTATTCAAAAGCAAAGCTATGCATTTGCAACAGAGGATAGTTTGAAAAGATGGTTTTATTTAGGATTATCCTTACTAATAAATGCAACTGGTCATTCGTTGACAATAGTGACTAATTTAGGAAGTGCCGTGTGGACAGCATCTGCAGTTAATCTTTATCATCTTTGGCCGTTGAGCTTACGTGCAACTTTATTTCTCTGTGGTGTGATCGTAGTTTTAATGAATGCGTTATTGATTCGCAAATTTATATGGAAACGAATTGTTGGAAACTTACTTTTTACATTTCCTTTTAGTTTTTTGATTCAATTGTTTACCCAATTAATTAGTAAATCTAGAATTAACAGTCTGCCACTCGTATTACGAGTAATAATTGATATCTTTGGTATTTTATGTGTAGCACTGGCAACCTCCATTTACCAGAGGGCTAATATAGTGTTACATCCCAATGATGATTTTATGCAGATTATTAGGTTCAGATATGTACATGGTAATGCGACGATTGCACAGATGATTCACTACATTCCGCCTGTACTTATTATGGTGACAACATTCTTAACAAGTGGTCAACTTTGGGCAGTTAATGTTGGAACTTTGATTTGTTTATTCTTCCAGGGTACGTTTATTGGTTTCTTTGATAAACATGTATTCAAAGGACTAAAACATTATGATTTGAACATTATTAAATAAAAAACTGATTATGAATTTTCACGAATTCATAATCAGTTTTTTATTTAAATTAACTTCAAGAATATCGAAGCAATGATGACCGAAGCAATTGATACAGTGGCAAATCCCCCAACCAACATTTTGGGTAACATGTTTTCAGTTAAAAATTCTTCTTCTTTTTCGTTTTCGGCAACACTGTGACAGATTTCCGTAGTCAAAATATAATCGGCTGGAAATCCAAACAAAGCAGTTAGAGAACAGGCAAAAGCCATTTCACGCGTCATACCAAATGGCTTTGCAAGTACCGAAGAAGCAATGAACATACCTAAAATACCAAGAGCGATTAAGACGATGATTTGAACTACGATACCGCCCATAATTTGCGGTGTTGTTAAACTGAGCTGGGCAAATACATAAGCTAATAGTCCATACATTAACCAATTAAAAACACCGGCCTGATTTAAAGCATTGTCTTCCAAGAAACCAAGTTGATGGGCGATAACCCCAAAAATTAAACAAACGACATTTGCATTAATTGCATTGTTTAAAAGACCGGCAACCCAATTACTAAAGAGGGCAACAAGTCCGATTCGAACAAGAATGAAAGCTGCCGTTTGATACTCATCGGGGAGATTAAAGATCCGTTGTTTTGGTTGTGAAGCCACGGCCCTTTTGGTCATCTTTGGTCCATCTTCCTTAGCCTTTAACGTCCCGCTTCGAAGACCGGTAACTAAACGATGGCCTTCTTTTTTTAACATAACAGCAGTTAATGGATAGCCAATGACGGAATGAATGACATACATTGAAACTGGCAAAGCAACCAGTGTGGTGATTCCAGCCGCTTTTAAACCATTTGTCATTAATAAAGCAGCAACCAAACCACCAGTTAGTGGTGGGATAGCCGCAACGACTGTATGCCAATCAAAAATAAGTGATCCTACAACTAAAGTTAGAATTAGAGTTCCTAAAACACCTAATAAGGCAATACACACGGCTTTCCATTGAGCAATTAATTCTTTCAGGTTCATTAGAGTTCCCAAATGAACCAATAAAATGGAAATACAAACACCCACAAATGGGGTGTCAAACGATGCTTGAGAAACCACATTTTTGGGAAGCACTGTCCAAAATCCAATCACGAATAAGACTGCAGTGACGAAAACTGATGGGATAAATGCCTTGGTGAGACTTGAAACCCATTCACCGATTAACATGAAAAGCATGACGCAAACGAATGCTATTAAGTATGCCATATAAAATCCTCCGAAATTCTATGTAAAGATTAAAAATATTTTAATAGAACTTTAATATAAAAATGCTGATAAGTCAATGATAAATTGAAACAAAATGTCTGTTTTCATTGTTTTATAATAAAACATCGGTTTGACGAGACTTAAAATGAGAATTACAATCAAACACAAATACTTTTAAGGAGTGGAAATATAATGACAAAAACGAATTATAAAAACTTCAACCTGTTTGATGGTGTTCATGAAACGTTACAAAAAAACGCTAGCTTTACGGTTGACGATGAAACGGGCCGTTTAGTTTCTGATAGTGCGGCTGATAAGGTTGTTGATTTAAAAGGAAAATATGTCATGCCTGGATTGATAAATGCACATACACATATGATGATGCAGCCTGAATCAAATAAGTTGGAGTATCTTTCTGAAGCAGAAGTTACATTTAGTGCTATTGAAAATTTGAAAGAATTATTACGTTCAGGAGTTACCTATATTCGTGACTGTGGTTGTGCGTTTGATGTTGATATTAAGTTAGCTAAACTGCAACAAGAAGGACAAGCCGTTGTTGGTCCACAAATCTTGCCTTCTGGTCGGCCAATGTCAATTACTGGTGGACACGGTGATTTCACTGAAGGCTGGGATGGCAATACTACCTGGGGGTATTTGACGGATTCTACAGATGAAATGCGCAAGGCAGTTCGAAAAGCATTCAAATATGGTGCACGTAATATTAAAGTTATGGCCACTGGTGGTGTAATGTCGGCTACTGATCAGGTTGATGATACAGAATTAAGTTATGAAGAAATTAAAACGGCAGTTGAAGAAGCACATTCTAAGCATATGACGGTAGCTGCTCATGCTGAAGGCGCAAAGGGAATTCATAATGCAGTGAAGGCCGGGGTAGATTCCATTGAACATGGCTCGTATGTCACCGATGAAGACATTGAATTGATGTTGAAACAAGGAACTTATTTAACACCAACGTTGATTGCAGCATATACCATTCCAAAGTATGGACAAGGAAAATTACCTCAATACATGTTGGACAAAACCAATGCCTTTATTAAAGACTATTTTGCAAGAGTAGGTGCAGCGATTAAGGCTGGAGTCAAAATTTCATTTGGTACAGATGCAGGGACACCATTTAATGGCTTTAAGGATACACCGTTTGAATTACAACTATTAACTGAAGTAGGAGCTACTAATGCTCAAGCGTTGTTTGCAGCTTCTCAAAATAGTGCAAAATTATTACACATCGATCAAGATTATGGCACCTTAGAGACCGGAAAATTTGCTGATTTCTTAGTATTGGATGCTGATCCAGTTGCTGATGTAAAAGCAGTTCAACAGGTTGATAAGGGAGTATATCAACATGGTGTAAAAGTCTATTAACTCGGAGGAGGGCTTAAAATGAGAACAACCTATTTCAATGCTAAATTGTTTAATGGAATCGATGATGAAATTGTTTCAGATGCTTGGTTTACCGTCGATGATGAAACAGGAAAAATTACTGAAACTGGAACAGAAACGCCGTTAAATGATAACCCTCACGTAGATTTGCATGGCCAATATGTTATGCCGGGGTTAATTAACGCACATACACATTTAATGATGAATCCTGATACAAATAAATTGGAATTCTTATCGGAGACTGAAATTGCTTTTACAGCTTTACGTAATTTAAAAGATTTGCTGCATTCTGGAGTTACATATATTCGTGATTGCGGTTGTGCATTTAATGTTGATCTGAAGTTACACAAGTTAGCAGAGCAAGGCGAATTTACGGGTACAGAAATCTTTCCTAGTGGTCGCCCTTTTTCAATGATTGGTGGTCATGGTGACTTTCGTGAAGGTGAAGATGGAAAAATTAATTGGTCTTACTTAGTTAGTTCAAATGATGAGATGCGTAAGTCGGTGCGTCAGGCTTTCAAACATGGCGCAAAAAATATTAAGGTTATGGCAACTGGTGGTGTAATGTCAGCCACCGATCAAGTTGATGATACCGAATTAAGTGAAGCTGAAATGCAGGTGGCAGTCGAAGAAGCACATTCTAAACATATGATTGTTGCTGCCCATGCCCAGGGTAATCAAGGCATACAAAATGCCTTAGATGCAGGTGTAGATTCAATTGAACATGGAATTTACGTGGATGAACAACAAGCGACGTTCATGCGTGAACATAACGTTTACTTAGTACCTACGTTAAATGCGGCGGCATCGATTTCTAAGTACGGTGAAGGTAAAATTCCGGCTTATATGATCGATAAAAATAAAAAAGTGCAAGCAAATTTTTATAAAAATATTGCAATGGCCTTGAAAAAGGGCGTTAAAATTGTTGTAGGAACCGATGCAGGCACGCCATTTAATAGCTTTAAAACGGGAACTTGGGAAGAAATGGCACTACTGGTTCATGAGATTGGTGCAACCCCATATCAAGCATTGCTGGGTGCAACAAGTTATGCGGCACAACTATTACGAATTGATGATGCATACGGAAGTTTAGCTGCTGGAAAAGTTGCCGATTTTTTGGTTTTAAAAGAAAATCCATTAGAAAAGATTGAAGCCGTTCAACAGGCTGACAAAGAAGTTTACAAAAAAGGACATAAAGTGGTGTAATTAAAAATCCTGATTTCAACTTGAGATCAGGATTTTTATGTCCCCTTCTCTAAGTTGCGCTACAATTGAAATATCATTTAGCAAGAAAGGCATGTCACATGAGATATTTACTTTTATTGCGTGGTATCAATGTAGGTGGTCATAATAAAGTTGTGATGAAGGAATTGAAGAGCAGTTTGATGGAAACTGGCTTTACAAATGTAATTTCTTACATTAATAGTGGTAACTTAATTTTTGAGAGTGATCAAGTTCAAGCGGCAGTTACGCAAAAAATTGAAAGAATTTTGAAGAAAAATTATACTTTTTCGATGACGATGCTTGTGATTTCGGCAGATGAGTATCAACAGGATTTTGCACAAGTTCCTGAATGGTGGGGTGCTGATCCTAGTTTGCGCCATAATGCTTTATTTTTGTTACCCAGTTTTGATCCTAAAGCATTACAACACCTTAAACAGCAAATTACAGATTATGATCAAATTGAAATTAAACCCAATGTTATTTTTTGGACTTCGACGTTTAAAAAAGATTTTAGTAAATCGGTATATGCTAAATTAATGAAGGAGTCTTTTTATAAAGACGTCACGATTAGAAACAGAAATACAGCACTTAAACTGCTTCAATTGCTGCAAAATTAACTAAAATAACCAAAGCTTGATTCCAAGAAATTGTGTTTTCTTAAAACTGAACTTTGGTTATTTATTTGACCTAACTATTGTACTTTCTTTTGCAAAACGGATTCGATTTCATCCGTCATTTTTAGCGGATTAGTTTTAGGTGCGTAACGTTTGACCACATTACCATCACGATCAATTAAAAATTTGGTGAAGTTCCATTTGATTGCAGAGCCCAACGTACCAGGAGCCGCCTTCGTCAGGTAAGCAAAAAGTGGTAAGGCATCTTTTCCATTCACATCAGCGATCGTATGCATGGGAAAACTAACACCATACGTTGTTCGACAAGCAGCAGCTGCTTCTTGACTTGAGGCAACTTCTTGTTTGAATTGGTTAGATGGAAATCCTAAAACAATGAGACCTTGATCAGCGTAAGTTTGATAAAGCTGTTCCAATTGTTTAAATTGAGGTGCAAAGCCACACTTGGTGGCAGTGTTCACGATAATCATTGGTTGACCACGATATTTAGAAAGTGAGTAACTTTCACCATTTTCAAGGGTAACTGTGTAATCATATACTGACATTTAAAGGACCTCCTTATCGTTATTATAGCCATTTTAGAAATAAAAATCGTTATTTTTGACTTGAGCAAGTTAAAAATTACAAGTTTGACGTATTTATTAGTAATGGACGAATCAAATTGTTGACTATCCGATTGAATATATATAGCATATACATGTAAAGAAAGGCGGATGATAATCATGCACAGTGTAAAACTAAGAAAAGTTGGAAGTTCTAATGTATTAACCGTTCCTAGTAATATTAAGCCGCGTGAAACTGAATTTGATGTTTTTTATGGTCGTAATGGTGCTATCGTTTACACACCAAAGACTATCAATCCATTTACAGATAAAAAATTTATTCAAACGCATAAAGGCAAACTACAAACAGGACTAATTAAGACGGAGTTGTCTAAGGATGAGTTCTAATTATATTCCGGAGCAACAAGATATTGTTTGGATTAATTTTCAACCTTCAAAAGCAAACGAATTGAAAGGAAGACATCCTGCCGTTGTTTTAAGCAACAGTGGCTACACAATGGTAACGGGATTGGTGGCTGTTTCTCCAATTACGCATGCCGCTGATAATCGATTGAAAGAGTTGTTTGTACCCATCAAAACGAATTTTGGTATTGAAGGATTTGTAAATCCACTACAATTTCACACTTTTAGTATGGCTGGTCGTCACGTTGAGTTTGCTGGTGGTTTATTGGATGATGCTTCGTTTGCCGTTGTGTTAAGGGTGCATCAGCAGATTCTGAATTATGTATAATTTTAATAAATGAGGTTGAAAAATTATTTTTCCAACCTCTTTTTTAATAGCTTATTCTTGCGCCACTTTTTACTAAGAAAAAGTAAATAAAATTTACACCAGGTTCTCAATAAGTTGTAACATGAAAGTTAGTTAATTTTTTTAGGAAGAAGGCAAGCCCTTTGTCAAAACGAAATATTTTAATTGTGACCTGTGCCCTACTTCTATCCAATGCGATGAGTGGGTTGGATAGCACCATTGTAAACACGGCTTTGCCTGCGATTATATCTGATCTTCATGGAATTGAGTTAATGGATGGATTGTGGCGGTCTTCCTCCTCGGAACGGCGGTTAGTACACCGCTTTGGAGTAAGCTTGGTGAACATATTGGTAACAAACAAAGCTATCAGCTTGCTGCGCTATTCTTTGTAGTGGGTTCTTTACTGCAAGGACTAGCACCAAACATTGTTTTTTTGATCATTGTGCGAACCATCGCTGGTATTGGCAATGGCGGAGTTGTTTCGTTACCTTACATAATTTATGCACGAATGTATGCTGACCCACGAAAACGGATGAAAGTACTGGGTTTTGTTTCTGCAAGCTATAGTACAGCTACGATTATTGGACCATTAGTTGGTGGGTTCATTGTGGATGCATTTTCTTGGCACTGGGTCTTTTATTTGAACGTGCCAATTGGTCTGATTTCCGCGATCTTAGTTCAAATTTATTATCAGTTGGAAAAAGAGCCACACAAGAATAAGCCTGTGGACTATATGGGCTCCATTCTAATGACCATCGGGTTGACCAGTTTGTTAGCCGGAATTGAAATGATTGGAACTGCCAGTGTAACCTTTGTTGTTATCGCATTAGTGGTTGCTGTCGTTTGTTTGGGTGTCATGATTTACTTTGAAAGAGGCGTGGCAGATCCGATCATTCCTAGTCGCTTGTTTAAAAATCAGGCGTTAGTTATTGATTTCGTTTTGTTTACGTTAATTTGGGGAGCCTTTGTTGGTTTTTTAATTTACAGTCCAATGTGGGCACAAGGATTATTGGGAACCACGGCTTTAATCGGAGGTGCTACTCAGATTCCTAGTTCGTTTACAAACTTCATGGGCTCTGGATCGGTGGCAACATTGCGCCGCTATTTCACTCCGCAAAGAGTGGTAGCAATTGGCATTGTCATGCTAATTGTGTCCTTTCTCTTACTTGTCATTGGTGGTGTAAAGACACCATACTGGGTTCTGCTTGTGGCAGGTGCATTTGAAGGTTTTGGCAATGGAGCGTGCTTCAATGAACTTCAGGTGAAGGTGCAATAAGATGCTGAACTGAAAGATGTTCCCGTTGCGACTTCGTTTAGTTTTTTAATTAGAATGCTCAGCCAAACATTTACTGCATCCATCTTTGGCCTAGTTATGAATAGTGCGCTTCGTCATGGCGTGTCCAATTCTAATGGCGCAGTCACGATGAAGATGATGAATAAATTGAGTGATGCAACCAATATTAGTTCCTTACCGGCAAAATTGTTGCCCCAAATGCGCGCAATTTTGCATAATGGCTTGCATAATATTATGTTGCTTTCCTTAGTGTTAATGTTTATTTCATTGGCGATCAACATCTGGGCACAGTATTTAGAAAGACGTGCACACGTGGAAGTGTAGTACTGAAAAATTAGTTGGTAGGTTAGGAAGAAGTTGATTAGTTTGTCACTATGGCTCATGTCAATAATTTTATTAGCAACTGGGTTGGCAGCAGGCTTTTTATCATCTGTTGCAGGGTTGGCATCGTTAGTTTCGTATCCGGTTTTATTAATGCTGGGTTTACCACCGGTTAGTGCAAACGTGACGAACACGGCAGCATTAATTTTTACCGGTGCGGGCTCTAGCATAGCATCGTTGCGAGAACTTCATCATGTTCGAAAAACGGCGTTAAACGTGACAATCTATGCATTAATTGGGGGCGTTGTTGGCAGCTTTCTGTTGGTTATTGCCCCTGCCAAAACATTTGAGCGAGTTGTGCCGTTTTTAGTTTTTGGTGCCGGTGTATTGATGTTGTGGTCACAGTTTCGGCATACAGTTCCTAAGAAAGCAGAAAATCCCCATCATTTAGAGATTATGATTCTGAAAAATATCGCAATTCTTTTAGTGGGAGTTTATATTGGCTATTTTGGGGCGTCCGCCGGAATGATTATGTTGTCTATTTTGATTGTGACGCTTAACGCAACGTTTGGTGAAATTAATGCCATTAAAAACTTTGCGGCGTTTATGACAAACATCTTGTCCTTAATTATCTATGCTTTTACAACGAAAGTTTATTGGTGGATGGTGATTCCACTTGGAATTGGTATGTTTGTTGGTGGTTATATGGGTCCGGTAGTTATTCGGCATGTACCTGTAAAACCGCTGCGCATCATAATCTCGTTTGCCGCGTTTGGTTTGGCGGCTTACTTGTTTTATACAGCTTATTATTAGAATTCGTGTTTTTTATCACGGATTTTTTTTATTAATTTATAACTTGTATTGAATGAGAAAAAGCAAATGGGTATAGTTAAAGATATAGCAATAAATACATTATTATTGAAATTAGGTTCAATACTATGGAAACACTAAGACAACTAGAAAGCCTTCTTTTAGAAATTAGTTTGGCTACGATGCTTATATTTTTAATAACCATCGTGATTTATTATTATCGTTCGCGTAAACGGTCCAACAATTACCTTGCAAAAAAGCAGTTGGACCTACGCTATTTTATTCAAAAACAAGTAAATTACCGTGGTGAATTAACGGGTTACGAATGTTTATTACGTCAACATCAAGAAGACGGTTCATGGAAATTGCCAACTGAACTAAAAACTTTGCCGTTACAACGCGTCATTTTTCTATTGGAAGAAACATTTAAATCTTTGCCAGAGAAGTCAATTACATTGTCAATTAATTTGGAGTACGAGCAAGTCATTAGTGATGAATTTGATTACTTTGTGCGCTGGGCAATTAGCAATATTGAACCGATGAAGTTGAATGTTGAATATACAACGGGAAGAAATAGCGAAAACTTACATAAACGAAAGTTTCGCAGACATATTCAAAATGGACGTCATTATGGCATGCATTTTTCCGTAGATAACGTTGGTTCAAAATTAACTAATTTGTCTGATATTGAATGGATGTTACCTGTTACGGATACACTAAAATGTTCCATGCGTAGTTTTCGTAAAACGGATCCTAATGAATGGTTAGATTTAAATTTACAATTTTGGAACCATTTAACACAAGAACGCCATATTAATTTGGTTTTAACTGGTATTGAAAACGCTGAAGACGAAGCACTGGCACAACAATTAAAGATTGAGATTCGCCAAGGCTATTTATTTGGACATCCAATTGATCCACGGGATGAACGGAGTGAGAAATAATGGCACAAAAAACAAAAGAAGAAAAAACTTCCCAGATACAGAGCGCGTATACAGATCATTATTTTGAAAAAGGCCATTGGTGGTTAAAAGTTTGGCAGACACTTGTTGCGTTATTTGGCTGGATTTGCGTAGTGGTGCCCTTGATTGTGACGATTCTTTCATACTTAGGTGTTAAATATCACTTTTTCAAACCATTGTGGACATATCGTGAAGGTATTTTTGAAATTCAATTTATTGGTGTTATTTTATTGTTTGCTTTTGTGATGGTGTTGGTATTCAGTGTTTCGATGGCACTTATTCAAAATCGAAAACGTGATCGATTAGTTGAACAATGGCCAACTTTTAATCCCATTAATCAAAAAAAACGGACAACAGAGCTCGATCAGTTTATGGATCGTAGATTTGGACCTGAAAAAGCGCGTCAAAATACACGTAATTATCGGGTTGAACCAGAGCAAAATTTAAAGACTCACGAAATCAAACAACTTTTTGATCAACATCATATTGACGATCTATAGAAAGCGATGATAGTTATGATTAATCATGTTTTTGGCAGTACTTTAAGTGCAACACTTTTAAACATATTCTTATTAATTCTCTGTTTGTATCCGGTGATTGGCTCTTTCTTTTGGTTTTGTGGCGCACTGAGTTATCGGTGGTTACGAACTGAAAAAACAGATAGTGATTGGCAGGTGCTACCTAAAAACAAACAACCAATGGTGACCATTATGATTCCTGCCCATAACGAAGAAATTATGATTGCGGACACGATTAATTATTTGTTTGAACAATTGAATTATGATAATTACGAAGTTTTAGTAATGAATGATGGTTCTACCGATGAAACTGAAAAAATTGTGATGGATTTAGAGGACAAATATCCACGTTTGCGAATGATTCATATTGTGAAAAATGAAGGAAAAGCGCATGCTTTTAACATTGGTATGTTTTTTGCCAAGGGAGATTATATTCTGAGCAACGATGCGGATACAATTCCGGAACCAGACGCGTTAATGAAATATATGAACTATTTTATTCATGATCGGGATCTCAATACTTCCGCGGTAACGGCTAATATGGACGTTTCGAACCGAACAAAGTTACTGGGGAAATCACAAACGGTTGAATTTTCTAGTATTGTGGGAGTAATTAAACGTAGTCAGGCTGCGATTAATGATTCTATGTATGCCTATAGCGGCGCCAATACATTATATCGGAAAAGCTTTTTGATTGATGTGGGTGGCTTTCGCCAAGATCGAGCGACGGAAGATATTAGTATTGCCTGGGATCATCAAATGATTGGAGCCGTCCCAAGGTTTGCACCGAATATTGTTTTTCACATGAATGTGCCAGAAACCATTTCAGATCTTTATCGACAAAGAAAAAGATGGGCTCAGGGTGGAACGGAAGTCTGGCTGACAAATATTAAAAAATTTGTGTGTCATCCGATTAAAAAACGTTATCAAATGTCAATGTTTGTTGATTCGACACTATCAATTATTTGGTCATTTTTCTTTTTAATTACCGCTGCCTTATTTATCGCCACATTGATTTATTTTGCGATGACCGGTAACTGGGAAAGATTTATGCACAGCATTGAAATGTCCTTCATCTTTGTTAGTTTTGAAATGTTTGCCGGATTTATGCAGTTATTGGCGGCATTGATATTAGACCATCATGGAGCTAAGTTGAAATACTTATTGTTTGCGCCATTATATATGCTGTTTTATTGGATGATCAATCCGGTGACGGTGGTGATGACTTTTATACCAGCGTTAAAAACGATTTTTGGTCGTGGATCTGGTACGTGGGTGAGTCCCAAACGGCGCAAGATTCTGAACGAAGAGAAAAATAAAACTGACTAATTTATAAAGACAGCCAGAAGCAAGCTTTAAAACAAAAAAACGACATCAGTTAGTTACCGATGCCAAAAAGTGTTGATTTTATTTAATTTCATAGATTATCAAACTAGCTATTCTTACTTTTCGTAAATTGAATAACTGAATTTTTTGATTGCTCAGCTAGTGTTGGTAAATATACGGGGTGTCCCAGACTAAATCCCTGTAGCATATTAATTCGATAATTAATTAAGAGCTCTAAATCCGTTTTGGATTCGATTCCTTCAACTGTAAATAATTTATGCTTTTTTTCAGCTTCTTCGCACCAAAATGATAAATTATGAATGATCGAAGTTAAGGAACGGGTTTGTCGGAAGTTTTGAATAGCAAATTTGTATTCTTGTACATAGGGATCGAGTTGCAAGGTGCGATCAATTTGATTTTCACCAGAGCCGACGTCATCCATAACTAAGTCGATTCCGGCATCAAACCATCGTTTGGCTGCGAGTCGTATTTGATCAGTACTGATCACACAATTAGCCGGGTGCTCAGTTAATTCAACTTCTAATGTAACTGGTAATAATTGATTTTTGATTTTTTTCAAAGTATCACAAAAATTAGGATCAATAAATTGTTCCGGATCTAAGTTAATGGAAACATTTTTAAGTCCTTTAGGAAGCGCAGGGACAGTTTGCAACAAGAGATCGGCAATTTGGCGAGGTGAAAATTGATCAAAGTTATTTGGTAGAACCCAGCTTTGACCAATTTTTTCGCGTAAAAATAACTCACAACCCACCGGTTTAAGCGGATCGACTGAAAACTTAGATTGTCCCCAGAAACGAATCATTTTAAAGCCCCCGTTTAAATTTAATTCATACATTTAGCATAAACTAATTCCACATTATTCTAGCACAAATATAAGAAAATACAATTGAATTTCGTACGATTTATACAAATTGTTTTGAGATTAATACTTAGATAAACGATTTTTTTGAGAATTAATTACTAAATTCAAAAATTTTCGTGTTTTCTGGTCATGAAATGTACTATTAATAAAATACGCAAAAACATAAAAAAGCTATTGCACAAGTTTGTATAATGTAATAGCTTTAGAGCTCATTTCCGTTTTCAACCGTTACGCGGTTACGTCCTTTACCTTTGGATTGGTACAGCATTTGATCAGTTCGTTCATAAAATAAATTGGAAGTAATGTCCCCATGATGAAGTTTAGCCACACCCATTGAAACGGTAATGCGTAGTTTTAAATGATCAATAGAAAAGATGTTATAGCGGATTCGATCCTGTAAATGGTGGCCAAATTTTGTTGCCTGTTTTAAGTCAACGTTGGGTAAAATAATGTTAAACTCCTCACCACCAACACGATAAACTTTGGCATTTGGTACTTTTTCAACTTCGTCTGTTAAAATCTGGGCGACCATTGCAAGATTTCGTTGCCTGCAAGATGACCATGCTCGTCGTTAACACGTTTAAAATAATCAATGTCAAGAGCGACCATTGTTAAAGGCTGACTAGAGTGTTGAAATTCGGTATATTGGGTTTCAAAATCATCTTTAAAAATTAGATAGTTATTCAATTTAGTTAACGGATCGGTGCTAGCCTGACGACTCAGGTGAGTTAGGTAATTGTTTTCCTGATTGAGATGGCGAATACCAAATTCAAGCACGGCATTCATAATGATGAAGCTGATCCAGTTGAATAAAGCAATATTGTTGGTTACTGAACCAAAATAAGGTAACTGCAAATAATTAAAGATAAGCCATAGAGCACCCACAACGAGATCCAGAGAACCAATTAATATAATTTGTGGTAAGTGATGTTTATGTGCGATTGCAATTAACCCAATTGTGAGTAAATAAATGACTAGCGTAGTTATGAAGAAGTAAAAAGTGCCAGGAGTAAATCCCCACAAAACAATGCGCGCAAGAAAACTCATCGCGATGATGATATTACTACTCCACCTACTTAAGTAAATGGTGACATAAAAGAGAAGCAGAAGACGAAAGTCAACAAAACCTAAGTCATGACCTTGACGTGCAACAATATATTCAAAATACACGCCTAAAATGGAAAAATAGATCACACTAAAAACAGCTAAACGGCCTGTAAGGTAGTTAACAGTTTGAGATAAGTTACCATAATGTGAAATTATTAAGCGAGCTAAAATTTGGAAAAAAACAATGACACCAAGGGTTACAAAAATTCCTGTGAATAATGGAGATAGAAACCAATTGGTTTGAGTCATTTCAATCATCTCTTAACTAAATGATAAGTATTTGTATACTGAATAAGAACTATGTACATATATGTGAATTGACAAAATTTCTTGAACTATTCAATTATATAGCAATATGAACTAAAACAGCAATAATAATATCAGTCCTTTAATTTTTTGAAAATAAACGTGATAATACCATTTAGCCTTTAAAATGCTTTTTTATACGTGATAAATAAGGAAAAACTACCGATTGGTATAGAAATTTGGCAAAAAAAATAATCAACCTTAACTGGATGATTAAAAACAATTTTTGATTTTTAGTAGAGATTATTGGATTGCACAATTACATTATGAGGATCGTCTTGGGTGGGCAAGTAGATTGGTCGTCCAAGTGCGAAACCTTGGAACATATCGGCGTGATAATGAGAAAGTAATAATAGGTCCTGTTTGGATTCTACACCCTCAATTGTAAATAATTTTTGATTTCGTTGGGCGCAGTTACGCCAGAATACTAAATTAGGGATGATTTCTTCCAGTGATGCAAACGGACGAAAATTTTGAATAGCAAATTTATATTCGTGAACAAAAGGATTTAATAGTTCAACTCGTTGCAACTGATTATCTCCAGAACTGACATCATCCAAAATGACGTGAAAACCAGCTGTTTTAAATCGTTGTGCAGCAGTAACCAGTTGGTTATCAGAAACGTTGAGTTGACCAGCTCGTTCGGTTAACTCAATGGATAATTTAGTGTTAGTCAGTTGTTGTTTAATGGCAAAAAAGGCTTGCAAAAAAACAGGATCAACAAACTGATCGATATCTAGATTGAGTGAAATATAAGTCATTTTTGCCGGTAGTTGTGGTGCAGTGCGAACTAACAAATCAGCAATTTCGGCAGCCGAAAATTTACCGAAATTAGAGGGCACTTCCCAACTATCAACGTTATATTCACGTAGAAAAAGTTCGTAACCAATTGGTTCTAACGGTTCGCGTGAAAATTTGGGTTGTCCCCAGAATCTTATCATAGCAAGTCATCTCCAAATGAAAAAAATAAAAAGGCCCGTACTTGATCTCTCACAAGTATGGGTCGTTTTCAATGCCTAAACATTAAATGAGCAGTTTTTATTATGTGTTAACTTAACAATATTTAGTTTAGCATTCCTGTATAAAAATACAAGTAACCATTTGAAAAAAATCAGACTGTGATCACGTTTATTCAAGATCAATTGAACTTTTCTCTGATGTTTCAGGTTGTTGTTTTTGTTCCGGTTCTGAAACGGTTATGCGATCGCGACCCTCACCTTTGGAATGATACAGCATTTGATCAGTGCGTTCATAAAACAAATTTTGAGCAGTATCGGTAGAGTGAAGCACCGAAACACCCATCGAAACAGTGATTTGAATACTTTTATCGGCAGTAAGGTCAAAACTGGTATTACGGATTTTAGTTTGCAATTTCTGACTAAATTGACTGGCTTGTTCTAAGCTGATATTTGGTAGTAACACATTAAATTCCTCGCCACCAACACGATAGCAATGAGCATCAGGAATTTTAAGTGTTTCGGCAGTTAAAATTTTACCAATGCTGATCAGGATTTTATTGCCAGCTAGATGACCGTGTTGGTCGTTAACTCGCTTAAAGTAATCAATATCAAGGGCAACCATTGCGAGTGGTTTCGTTGATTTGTGATAAGTAGTAAATTCTTTTGTAAAATCTGTTTTGAAAACCGCATAATTTTTTAGCTGTGTTAAAGGATCAACAGTAGCCTGATGCGTTAATGTATTTAAATAATCGTTTTCGTTGTTCAGCTGCGTTAAGCCATAGTATAAAACGTAATTCATGATGGCAAAACTAAGCCAGAAGAAGAGCACCTGATTCATGGGAATATCGCCTAAATAATCAAGACGAACAAAGTGTAATGTTAGCCAAAGAATACCCACAATGATGTTTAACATACTGATTAAAAGAAGCTGACTGCTTTTATGTTTACGAACCATATACAGATTAAAAGTAAAAATAAGGTACATAATTATTGAAACAATGATGAAGATTAAGGTTCCAAAGGAAAATCCCCAAAAAATGAAACGGGTGATAAAACTACAGGAAAGGATAATATAGGTGGTTCGGCGCCCCAAGAATACAATGGCATATGATAGGAGCAACAACCTAAAATTAATGAAGGCAGTATCGCTGTTTTGCTGAGCTGCTGCCACTTCAAAATAAATGGCCAGTACGGAAAAATAAACGCCACTTAAAAGGGACAAACGGCCCACCAAATAATTGATTGGCGCTTCCTTATTGTTGGAATAAGACGTTAAAGAGCGTGCTAGTAATTGAAAAAACAAAATGATGCCCAAAGTGACAAAAATACCAGTAAACAGTGGCGATAGTAGCCAGGTTTGTTGGGTCAAAATAATTCATCTCTTAACTAAGTGATTGACAAAGGATTAAATATTTTAAAATACGAGTAATTAATGAGAATGCTGTTTAATTATAACAAATTATCGATAATCAACAAGGAAAATAATGAATTTAATATATATTCATTCAATCTGTTTAAAAACACAAAAAAAGCAACCATCATAGTAGTCGGAATGGTTGCTGTAGCACAATAATGTGCGGCGTATTCTCATACGCATCAGACAATTGTCTGATAAGATTTGGCACCTTACTGAGAAGTGTAGCACAAATTGACAGATAAATACGGTAAATTATGCGTTTTGTTGCAAAAGATGGTTAAATATTTCGTTTGAATTGCCTTTTCAATCAGAATATACTGTTTTTATGTACTAAAAGTTAGCACAAATTAAACGATAGGATGTGACGCACAGATGTGCACAAGCGTAATGTACAAAAATGCAAAGGGTAAATGGTTTTTAGCGCGAACGATGGATTTCTCGTTTGAATTGGGCGGCCGTCCTGTTGTAATTCCCCGTAATTTTCATTTTGAGAGTGACGCTCAGACAACTGGCTTTGATACAAAACTAGGTTTTACAGGTGCTGGTCGTGATTTAAATGGATATATTTTAGTGGATGGCGTCAACGAAGTCGGCTTAGGTGCGGCCACCCTTTATTTCGATGGTTTAGCAAAATTTGCAGATCAAACTGATGAAAATAAAACAAACTTGGCTCCCCATGAAGTGGTTAACTGGATTTTAGGTAATGTCTCAAGTGTGGCCGATTTAAAGACAAAGATTAGTGACGTGAACATTGTGGCAGTAGCTAATGACTTGTTCAAAATGGTGGTGCCACTTCACTGGATCGTGGCGGATAAATCAGGTGCTTGTGTTGTTTTGGAACAGGATGAAAACGGCATGAAGGTTATGGATGATCCAGTTAAAGTCATGACTAATAGTCCTGATTTTCAGTGGCATTTAAAAAATTTGAATAATTATGTTCAATTAAAACCGACTTCACACAGTTCCAAATCATATGGTGACTTTGAATCGGATGCTTATGGTTTAGGCAGTGGTGCGCTTGGATTGCCAGGTGACTATACGTCTGTTTCACGATTTGTACGAGCAGCATTTATTCGTGAAAATACGGAAAAGGCCGATACAGAAGCTGGATCAATTAATGCGTTAACCCATATTTTGAATAGTGTGGAGATTCCTAAGGGAGTTAAGGCTGACAATGAGGGTGGCTGTGATTATTCGCAGTATCGTGGTTATATGAGTCTTGATGAAGGTGCTTATTATATGCAGCCGTATGATGATCAAACCATCACACGAGTGGTATTGACACCTGAGTTGCTTAATGCGAGCAAACCAAGCGAATATCCGTTACAGAATACACAACAATTTAATTCTGTGAATTAACAATAGCCACTTTAAGGTTTTTTAAAAATTTGTCTAAAGATTGAAACTGCCAAAGCGTTTCCAGTAACTGGCGGTAAACAGTTTAGTTTATGAAAAGTAGTCTAACTGCCGTCCTGCGGCTCACTTGGTCTGGAACGGGGTGGGCACGATTTGAAGCCAAGAAGAACACTTGTCTTCAAACTCGGCCTTATTCTAAGTAATAAATTACTAAGAATAATTTCACCCCTGAGACCAATCGCCTCCGGACTAAGAACGTTTTAAGCATTAATAATGTGCAGCAACGCCGATATAATAACCTTTATATCGCTATGTAGATTGCAAAGATTAGACTTAGTCTGGAAGCAAATGGGCTCAGTAGTGACATTTATCTTAGCGGATTTCGCTTAGATAAAGGCCGAACTTAGAGACGTGTATTTCGGCTCTAAGTCGTGCCCACTACGTTCCAGCCCAAATTTGCTGGAAGACGGCATTTTAATCTAATTTTGTTACCATAAGCGTTTTTGTATCAGGTAGTTGAATGCGATTTTGTGCTTTCAACTTTTAAAATAAGCTTAGAAATGTCAGATAATGAAGAAATTCTTTTCAATATTTGATGTTTTTTATTTAGTTCTAACTTTCATTGCGTTCTAATTTTAAATGCTATAATTCAGTTATCAGTCAAACAACCTTGAGAGGACGGCTTACTAAAATGGCGTTTATTACTTTAAAAGATGAAACGAAACGATACACAATGGAAAACAACGTAATCGTAGCTAACGATAAAGTTAATTTTGATATTAATGAAGGCGAATTGGTTATCATTTTGGGTGAATCAGGAGCTGGAAAATCAACGGTGCTGAACGTGTTAGGCGGAATGGATCATCCCAGTGAGGGCAGTATCATTATTGATGGCGAAGACATTGCAACTTATAATGAACGGCAATTAACGGCTTATCGACGAACCATGGTGGGATTTGTCTTTCAGTTTTATAATTTAATTCCGAATTTAACAGCGCAAGAAAATGTTGAATTGGCTAGTCAGGTGGCCACCGATGCGCTAAATGTAGAAGATACGTTAAAACATGTGGGCTTGGAAAAACGAATGACTAATTTTCCAGCGCAACTTTCAGGTGGTGAGCAACAAAGAGTTGCCATTGCCCGAGCACTGGCTAAAAATCCTAAGCTGTTGTTATGCGATGAACCTACAGGTGCCTTGGATTATCATACGGGAAAACAAATTTTAAAGTTGTTGCAAGATACAGCCCGCAAAACGAACCGAACAGTTTTAATCGTGACGCATAACTCAATGATTGCTCCCATGGCTGACAAAGTGATTCATTTAAAAGACGCTAAAGTTCAGGGAATCGATATTAATGAACAACCAACGCCTGTAGAAAATATTGAATGGTAGGTGTAAAAATGAATCGAACTTATTTTAAAGCTACCATGAGAGAAATTAGTCAATCAATGGGTAAATTTGTGTCGATTGTGCTGATCATTTTGTTGGGTTCGTTACTTTACGTGGGAATTCGTAGTGTCGGCCCTGATTTAAATCAAACCGCCAATCATTACTTTAAGCAACAAAAACTAAGTGACGTTAAAGTCAGTTCAACAATGGGATTAACGAACCGCGATTTAACTTCAATTAAGCAAAACAAGCAGGTGAAAACAGCCCTACCGATTCATATGGTGACTTTACAAAAAAGTCGAAGTCAAATTGTCAGTGTGTATGGTTATCAAAAGCAAGCCAAACTAGATCAATTAAAGTTGGTGAGTGGTAAATTACCCACTCAGGCCAATCAACTTGTGCTGGATATCAAGGCTAAGGAGAATGGTTATCACATTGGCGATATCTACCGTTTGCCTAAAAACAGCAATTTGAACCGGCGCAAGTTTAAAATAGTAGGTTTTGTGAATTCACCGCAATATGTGAGCAGTACTGATCGTGGAACGACGAACTTAGGCAACGGAACGGTAAATTATTTTGCCTATGTGCCCAATAGTACCTTTAAGCAAAAAGTTTATCCTACAATCGCAGTCCAGTTTAAAAAGTCGTCTCAATATGCAGCCGGAACGGATAGCTATAACAACTACATAGATAAACAAAAGACGAGTTTAAAAAAGAGTCTCAGTAAACGACCAGAACAACGCCAAACCCAATTACAAAATAGTGCGCAAGCTAAACTCAATAAACAAAAAGCCAAAATAAAGCAACAAGAAAAACAACTGACCAAAATTCCTAGTGGATATCAAACGACGAAAACTAAGGCGGCCAAACGTAAATTAACGACTGCTAAAGCCGAAATCAAACGGGCTGAAGCACAAATTAAAAAAATCGCCCGCCCTACCTATCTATATAACGATCGAAGTGCCAATCCCGGTTATCAAGATTATTTTGATGAGTCACATAGTATTGCCGCGATTGCCATTATTTTTCCCGGTTTCTTCCTATTTATTGCCATTTTAATTACTTTCACAACTGTATCGCGAATGGTTGAGAAAAACCGACGCGAAATTGGGTTAATGCGTGCCCTTGGATATACTAAACACGAGATTGCAATGAAGTACATTGTGTATACACTGTTGGCCGGAATCTTGGGAGCAGGTCTTGGTGGGGTATTAGGAATGCTGACGCTGCCTCAATTTGTGTTTAGTCTCCTTAGCAATAACAACTTAACGGCATTTGTGGGCGTGATTCCGTGGTCTTATTTAGCCCAAACCATGATCGCTGGTTTAGTTGCCACGCTGGGCAGTGCCTTGATCGTGTTGACGATTAATTTGCGTGAGGTACCGACTAATCTAATGCGTGAACGAGCACCTAAAGCTGGCAAACGAATTCTAATGGAGAGAATTACGCCATTATGGAGAAGACTCAGTTTCAATCAAAAAGTAAGTTATCGAAACTTGTTTAGATACAAGGGCCGCATGTTAATGACAATTGTCGGAATTGCGGGATGTACCGGGTTAATTTTAACTGGTTTTGGTATTCAGAATTCAGTTGATGATCTGGTTCCTACTCAGTATGAAGATGTTCAACATTTTCAAGCATTAGTCACCGTAAAAAAGGCCACCCAAAGAATTCATGCGGCTAATATTTCTGGGCAAAAATCAGTAATGGCTAAGTCGATTACGGCCCGTCCTACACATGGAACTGCTAATGATACTGTTACCTTGATTGTACCTAAAGCAACTGCAAATTTTAGCCAGTATGTGACTTTAAAATCAGTGACGACGGGAAAGAAAATCAAGTTGTCTGATCAAGGCGTTGTTTTGTCTGAAAAACTTGCAACTGATATGAATGCTAAACGGGGAAGTTTGGTGACGCTTCAGATTAGTGGCAAAAAAGTGAAAGCTAAAGTAACCGGCGTCACAAAAAATTATGCAGGTCACTGGATTTACACAACCAAAAGTTATTATCACCACTTAACCGGTAATTCAGCTAAAGCAACAACACGACTGGTGAAAACCAACCAAACTAAAAAAGCCCAACGTGAAAAACTAAGTCGCCAGCTTTTAAAAGAAAACGGTGTTTTGAACGTTAGTTTTCCTCGCTATGCAGCTAGTGCATTGAGTACCGGTGGTTTGGGATCAGTTGTCTTAATTATGATTGTCATGTCTGGTGCGCTTGCTTTGGTGGTGCTCTATAATTTAACCAATATCAATATTTCGGAACGAATGCGGGAACTAGCCACTATTAAGGTACTAGGTTTTTATGATCGTGAAGTGACGGCATATGTTGCTCGAGAAAATGTTGTTTTCACAGTTGCGGGAATTATTCTTGGCTGGGGAATTGGTCTGTTTTTACATCAGTTTATTATGGTTAAAGCACAAACAGGCAGCATTCTGTTCCCAATGACAATTCATTATCCAGGATACATTTGGTCGGCAGTTATCACGGGATGCTTCAGTTTGTTTATCGGAGTTTTGACGCATTATAAACTGAAACGAATTGACATGCTGGATGCTTTGGCGGCGAGCGAATAGGGAGGAGAGTCTTTCATGCAAGAAAAACAGCAAAAAATTTTTAATGCTGCGCAAGAAACGTTTAGTGAATTAGGATTTAAAGGAACAAATATTGCCAAAATTACGCAACGTGCTGGAGTTGCAGTGGGAACTTTCTATCGCTTTTATAGTGCAAAGGAAGAAATCTTTATTCAAGTTTATGCGGCAGAGAATAATCGAGTTAAGCAAGAAGTTTTGAATGCGAATGATTTGAATGAAGATCCACGAGTCTTGTTGCCTAAAGTGATGCGCCAGCTGATGAAACAGGCAACAAATAGTTTAGTGTTACAAGCTTGGTATACAAATCCAAAGCTAAAACAGTTGATTAAGGATGATTCTTCGGTACAAGAGGATTTCATGTACCATACCGTTTTTCAATTGATAAAACGGTGGCAGCAAAATAATCTGTTACAACCAGAAATGACGATGGACCGCATCCAGCAGTTGTTCGAGGCACTTATTGTGGTTGATAATCACCAAGATGAACTACCCAGTGGTGACTTTGATCAACTAGTTACGGATCTTGTTCAGGGGATTTTGGATCGAATTTTGAAATGAATTAATGAATAGTTTTGATGATAAGAATTAAGTGTTAAGTGATTAGAGAGATCTGATTACTTAACACTTTTTTGTATAGAATGTAATGGGCGGTTGTAGAATGTACATTA
>NZ_JQBY01000030.1 GCF_001437405.1 Pediococcus ethanolidurans
AAATTCGGACATTTTCAAAAATGATTGACACGGTTTATTGGCACGTTTGATTTGGAGACGTGTTAAAATTGAACTATTAATTAAGGAGAATAGTCTTATGAAAGAAGTCGAAGAGGTACGCAGCAAACTTCAAGAATTACGTGTTAAATTACAAAGTGGTCAAATCTATCAATCATTACTACCAGAGATTGACAAAATCATTGCTTCAATTACGGTGACGAAACCAACCGAAATTAATTTACCAGATGATAAAGATGGAATTCGTGAATTAATTCAGTCACTTCGCGATCAGTTAAATGATCATAAATTAGAAGAAATTTCTGATGATGATTTGTTGCACTTATTTCAACATATTGGTTCGACTGATTTATTGATTCGTGATAAGGGAGTTTATTTCTTGTTTAGCGATATTCTGCAACAACAGATTACGTCGAAAAAACAGCTGAAATTAGTTTTTGATCACTTAATTCAAGATCAGAGTTTGTTTGAACATATTACGGAACCACAAAATGATGGTATATTTAAACGTTCATTCAGTCTAATGTTTTTATCAACGTTGCTGTATATTGATCGTGCTGGTTCGCATTTTATTGATGACGAGAGCAAGAACACTTTGGTCGATCAGTTAGTCACGTATATTGCGATGGAAACTGATACGCGTGGATATGCGGGTAAAAAGGGTTGGGCACACGCTTATACGCATATTGGTAATGTGTTAGATGAGTTAGCAGTTGATGACAGTTTGGTCAGAGCCGACAAGATTCTTATGCTGGCAGTTTTATTGGCCCGTTACAAACGACTAACAACACCATTAATTTTTGGAGAACCGGAACGCTTAGGAAGCTATATTGCGGATTTAACAAATCAAAATAAATTATATAGTGACTTTTTACTTTTGGCGCTGAAAAATTGGCGGCATGAATTAGTTTCGATTCAAACCAAGGAAGACGAGCAGATGTGGACTCGCTTATATAATCGACAACGACTATTGCAAGCTTTGGTTTTAAATCCAGAAATGCCAAAAGAAATAAATGATTATTTGAATGAGGAAAATGATTTTAGATTTTAAAGGAGTAAATTTCGATGAGTGAACAAATAAATGCAATTGGTTTTTATAAAGGATTGGCAATTGAGGATCCTAATAGTTTAAGAAATTTGAAAATTGATCGTCCCAAAGCAAGCGGAAATGACCTTTTAGTAGAAGTTAAGGCAGTTTCTGTTAATCCGGTGGACACTAAGATGCGTCAGAGTCATCCAGAAACTAAGAATCCGACTGTTTTAGGTTTTGATGCTTACGGTGTTGTTGCTGAAGTGGGTGATCAAGTTACTAATTTTAAAACTGGCGATCATGTTTTTTATGCAGGTACAAATAATCGTGCTGGTAGTGATCAAGAATTTCAATTGGTAGATGCACGAATTGTTGCTCATGCACCCAATAAAATTAGTCTTGAGGAAGCGGCAGCCATGCCCTTGACTAGTTTAACTGCTTGGGAAACACTTTTTGACCGGATGCCACTAATTCCTAAAGAAAATGCCAATTCAGGTAAGGAAGTTCTAATTATTAACGGAGCCGGAGGAGTAGGATCAATTGCGATACAGTTAGCCAAATGGGCTGGATTAAAAGTGATTACGACGGCTTCAAGACCAGAAACAATTGAGTGGGTTAAAAAAATGGGGGCTGATGTTGTTTTAGATTATCATCAGTCACTTTCTGATCAATTGAAAGCAGTTGGGATTGAAACGGTAAAGTACGCAGCAATTTTTCAATCAACTGATGCTTATTTGCCAATTTTGGCTAAAATTGTGGCCCCAGAAGGGTTTATTACTTCCATTGTGGAAAATGCACACCCACTACCAATGGGATTGTTAAAGGCAAAAAGTATTACTTTTGCTTGGGAATTTATGTTTACCAAGAGCATCTTTCACACTGATGACATGGCGACTCAAGGTCAAATCTTAGCAAAGATTGCTGAATTGTTGGATAACAAGCAATTACGTTCAACATTAACATTAACTTTAACAGGAATTAATGCAGACAGTTTACGTCGAGCACATGAACAAGTAGAAAGTAACAAAATGATCGGCAAAGTTGTCGTGACTGGCAATTTTAATGCCAAATAATTTATTTATTAAATTTTTTTCTCTATAGATTCATGGTATACTTTAGGTTCAATACAAAATCTAAGTGATGGGATGAGATTTTAATGAGTACGGAAAAAAAGATTCATGTTGGCCTGCTGTTTGGTGGTAATTCATCAGAGCACGATGTTTCGAAACGATCTGCGCATAATATTTATGATGCGATGGATAAAGATCGTTATGAAATCAGTTTGTTCATGTTTACCAAAGATGGCTATTTGTTGAGTGATGCTTCATCAAGAAGAATTTTTGATGGTGAACCAGAAGACAAAGTTGTGGCAGACGCACTGAAATCAGTTGATGAAGGCAATCCTTTGGCACCAATTCTCAACTTAAGCGAACAACGGGACATTGATGTTTATTTCCCAATTATTCATGGTAATTTAGGGGAAGATGGTACCGTTCAAGGATTACTTCGTTTACTAAAAAAACCATATGTTGGTAGTGGCATTCTTGCCTCAGCGGTTTCTTTTGATAAGGATACGACCAAACAACTGTTGACCCATAATGGAATCCGAAACACCAAGTATGTAGTGGTAACACCAGAAAACCGCAATGAATATACCTATGATGTTTGTCGCGATTTACTGGGAGAATTAATGTTCTTAAAGCCGGCTAACCAAGGCTCTTCAGTTGGAATTCATAAGGCAACTAATGCTGAAGAATTTGAGGCAGGTTTAAATGATGCCTTTAGATATGATTTTAAAGTGTTGGTAGAACAATCGATTGAACAACCCGAAGAAGTAGAAGTGTCTATTTTAGGTAATCGTAATCCAAAAGCATCTAAAGTTGGCCGTATCATTGTGCCAAAGTCAGACACATTTTATGACTATAACAACAAGTTTGTAGACGCTAGTGGAGTTCAATTTGAATTACCAGCTAGTATCTCAACCACTTTAGCAAGTGAAGTACAGCAAATGGCGTTAGATGCGTTTCGAGTACTTGGTTGTTGCGGTCTAGCAAGGATTGACTTTTTGGTAGATCATGACGAGGTGCCTTATTTAAGCGAAATTAATACATTACCAGGATTTACTAACATCAGTTTGTATCCACAGTTGTGGGAAATCTCTGGAATCAGTTATGAAAAATTAATTGACAACTTGATTGATTTGGCATTTGAAGAGTTTGATCGACGTTCTAAGATTCATTACGATTTCACACCACTTGATGCTGAATAGTGTGATCGATTTTACATCGTTTTTAAAATAGAGTTCAATGAATAAGCTCCAAAAGAGATTGGAATTTTTCCGATCTCTTTTTTGTTAGATAGTTGTGATTAACCAGTCGAAAAAATTATAATTTGTTCGTCATTTTGGTAAGCTTTAGTTAATCTGAAAGGAATGGTGTAAGATTGAAGGGTAGATTATTTTAACGATATTGGAGGATAAAATGTTATGAAACGTTTCTTCTTTCGAGAATTTTATCAGTTAAGGCGTTTAATTGATTACATGATTCTTTCAGATGAAGATTTATATTATACTAGTTTAACGCTCTTAATAGGTGTAGTGACTAGTATTCTAATTGAACACGCGCTTTTCTTATCTGAAAGTCCATTTTTAATTCCGTTAAAAATTATATTTGCAATTGTTATCATTTGGGGAATGTTTGTTGGGTTAATGGCTGCATCGTTAATGGCCAGTGGATTTCAGCAACAGCGAACCGTAAACTTTGATCACTTGAAAAATTTACTTCAACAATTATTTGAAAAAAATTGGGTTGTAAGCATTGGCTATTTTCTTTTCTATGCATTTATTACGATTCCGCTTGGCGGATTTGGATTCTCGACAGTTATTTTGGCTCATATTCCCACAAATGTACCCATTCAAAATTTTGTTTTTGCTAATCGGTGGACTGTGGTACCAATTTTTACTGTGATTTATTTGATTTTGTGTTACATTGCGCTGCGACTCCTTTTGGCAATTCCGGCCATGGTGAGTTATCGCTGTTCACTACTAGATGGAATTAAAATGAGCTGGAGATTAACCAAACACAAAGCAGGTAAGATGCTTTTTAAAATTTTGCTTATTGCTGTGCGGGTAACAATTCCCTTTGCAATTGTCGGAAGTCTGATATTATTAGTGCTTTTCAAATTGAATGCACTATTACAATCAAACTTGGGTTCAACTATTTTAATGGTTTTAGCAATCTCGTTTATTGAATTTTTGTTTATTGGTTGGTTTTTAGTGTTTATGACGGGATTCTTAGTTCGGTTAAGTTACTGGACTTCGGCGGTTAAACTGCCCATGGCAAAATTACCTGTTTTTGAAAAACGCACTGTTCACTATCATGCCTGGGATTTAAAACAAATTAAGCGAATTGGCTTAACCCTACTAGGGCTTTTATTATTAGTTACGCCAACATATGCTTATTTTTCAGTTCAAATGAATTCTAAACATTCCACTTCTGTTTTAACTATTGCACATCGTGGTGTGAGTGACAGAAATGGTGTGCAGAATACAATTATGTCATTGAAAAAAACTGCCAAATTAAATCCTGACTATGTTGAAATGGATATAAGAGAAACTAAAGATCATCAGTTTGTGGTGATGCATGATAGCAATTTAATGCATTTAGCTGGCAAAAATGTAGCCGTTTGTGATCTCACTTTAAAGCAATTAACTCAAATTACCATCCGAGAAAATGGCTATCAAACTAAAATCAGCAGTTTTTCTAATTATTTAAAAACAGCGCACCAGATTAAACAACCTTTAATTGTTGAGATCAAAACTAGCAAAAATGATACGGCTGATTTGATTAATCTTTTTAATAAAAAATATGGTCAAAGTTTGGAAAAGCATCATGATATGGTTCATTCGTTAAATGCGACGTTTATGACTAAGCTGAAAAAATTACGTCCGGGATTAACAAACGGCATTATTACCCCGTTTAATATTGCGCGTATTCCTAAAAACGCGACTAATTTTTACTCCCTCGAATTTCATACATTAAATCGCCAGTTTATTCAACAAGCCCAAGCGCAGCATAAAAAAGTATATGCCTGGCCAGTGGATGGAACGGCACCAATGAAACGCATGCTAGCTTTACGAGTTGATGGTATGATTACGAATCATTTGCAAAGACTGCAGACGGTGATTCAACAGCAAAATAAGACTAACCTTAGTCAATATGAAATTATTAATAATTTGATTGAACTTTGGTAAAACTGCGAATTTTATTCTTGTCAAAGGAGATGAGAATATGAATCGTTGTTCATGGGGAATCAAAAACGAATTATTAAAACAGTATCATGATAACGAATGGGGAGTTCCAGTGTGGGACTCGCAAAAATTATTTGAAAGTTTTGCACTGGAAATTTTCCAAGCGGGTTTAAATTGGGTGACGGTATTAAATCGAAGAGAAGCATTTAGAGCGGTTTTCTCACAATTTGATCCGAACGTGTTAAGTCGCTATACGAATTATGATGTGGAACGAATTGTGCAAAACACAGAAATTATTCGTAATGAACGAAAAATTAGGGCGGTTATTCATAATGCAAAAGTAGTTGCCAAATTGCCGATGAGTTTTTCAGACTATATGTGGCAATTTGTGGATTTTGAACCAATTAGAAGTCCACAGGTAATTTTTGATGATTTTAAATCAAGAGAATGTTTAACAAAACGAATTACTAGACAAATGAAAAAGGACGGTTTTGTATTCATTGGATCTAAACTTATCAATGCTTTTTTGCAGGCAGCGGGTTTTGTAAATGACCATGCAATAACTTGTTTTCGGTACCATGAGTTAGCCATTTAAGAGTCACAAATGTGTTAATATTTGTATTTTAAGGATAATATAAGATAAAAGGGTATGAGGTAAGTGACCTTATTTTTTCCATTGTTAAGTTCACAAATAAAAAAGCAAGAGATTGAGAAAAAATATTCTCAATTTCTTGTTTTTTTGAAATAAATGAATAGAATTTATTTAATCTTAACTGGTTGATTTGCAAGGTCAGTACGAACGACTAGAACATCACAAATTGCAGTTCTAGTGACATATTCGGTTACTGAACCAATTAGGAGACGTTCAACGGCATTCAATCCAGTTGCACCAATCATAATGAGATCAGTATGCAATTGCTTTGGCATGTCATTTGCGATCACAACTTTTGGTGCGCCGTATTCAATTGAATAATCAACGTTATCTAATCCCTTGTTCTTAGCCTCAGCCACATATTTATCAAGCGTTACCTTTGCGGTTTCTGTAACTTGCTCGACCATTGCAGTGTCAAAGCTTGAGATGTTTTGAAATGCACGGGTGTCAACAACGTGTACCAAATGTAATTCGGAACCTTCATTTCTTCTGGCAACCGCGACGGCTTTTTGAAAAGCTAGTTCTGCTTCTTTAGATCCATCGACAGGAACCAAAATATGTTTATATTGCTGTGTCATATAAATCACCTCTCCAACTTTATAACTCTATTTTACGTTAAATTGAGTAAAATAAAAAGAAAAATAGCGTTTTCTTTTTTGTAGGAAAAGTTTTTAGGAACGATTGAAAGGTTTAAGGTAAGAAATGGGCGAGACCAAGTAAAATTGCAGTGGTTGACAAACAGCCTAATAATAAAATCAGACCAATAAGAATCAGAACATGTGTCCAAGCCACTACAAACGCAATGATTGCCATTAAAATCAAAGCAAGTCCACCGATCCGTAGGAGTTCCTGAAGAGGAAGGTTATCGATAGGATTAAATAGTAAAAATGGTCGTTGTTGGTGGCGATATAAAAAAGTTCCAATAATGCCAAGTATAATAGCGAAAAGAATCATAAGTGCTGAAACTAGCATACGCTTTCCTCCTCATAGTTTAAATTTAAGGTGCGTTAATTTATCAAAAAAAGGGATTAGCACATAATGTCCTAATCCCAACAAAGCATAATGCTTTGGAAACACTTTGTGGTGCCGTTAATCGTTTCTCAGTGAAAGCCCGCAAGTATATTAGCGGTGGGACCAATTGATTTGGCTTTAAGTTTCCTAATTGAAGGCCTACATGCCACCAAACACCCTTAGTCCCTAAACAAATTATTTGAACGGCAGTACATAAATGAAACAACGCGTACACCAAAGAAATTTCACTCTTATCTTAGCATGGAACCGCTAAGAATTCAATTTCAAAACGTTTGATTATTTTCGTTGTGCGTGAAGAAGGCGTTGATATTGTTCTGCTAATGCAGCCTCAAACTTACCGTTTTCTTTTGGTTCATAATAGATTGCATTTTTAATCTTGTCTGGAAGATACTGTTGTTTAACCCAATCATTAGGATAATCATGTGCATATTTGTAATGAGTACCATGACCAAGTTTCTCAGCGCCCTTGTAGTGAGCATCTTTTAAATCAGCCGGAATATCACCATAGTTGCCAGACTTTACTTCGTTTAATGCAGCGTCCATGGCTGTGATTCCTGAGTTTGACTTTGGTGATAAACAAAGCTCAATTACAGCATCCGCTAACGGAATACGTGCCTCAGGAAAACCAAGTTTTTCGGCAGCTTGAATAGCAGAAACTGTTCTTGCACAAACAGGTGGATTAGCAAGACCAACGTCTTCATAGGCAATGACCATTAAACGGCGTGCAATACTAGGCAAATCACCAGCTTCAACTAATCGGGCCATGTAATGAAGTGCCGCATTAACATCGCTACCACGAATTGATTTTTGAAAAGCAGAAATCACATCATAATGGGCATCACCATTCTTATCTTGGGTGAGGGCTTTTTTCTGCAAACATTCTTCAATAGTATCTAAAGAAATATGAATTTCCTTATTTTTATCTGACTCTGTAGACATAACAGCAAGTTCAAGACCATTTAAAGCACTGCGAAGATCACCATTTGTGGAATGAGTCAAAAAATTCATGGCCGATTTCGATAGTTTGACGTTTAATAATCCTAATCCGTTTTTTGTGTCTGTTAGCGCTCGCTTGATTGCTTTTTGAATATCTTCTGGAGTCAATGGATGAACTTCAAAAATTTGTGTTCGACTACGGATAGCAGGATTGATTGAAATATAAGGATTTTCAGTGGTAGCACCAATTAAAATTATCCGACCATTTTCCAAATGGGGGAGTAAGAAATCCTGTTTGGTTTTATCCAAACGATGAATTTCGTCAAGTAATAAGATGACGGTACCACTCATTTTTGCTTCTTCAGCTACAATTTGAAGATCTTTCTTTGAATCAGTAGCTGCGTTTAGTTTGCGAAATGCATACTTCGTGGAACCTGCAATGGCACTGGCGATACTTGTTTTTCCGGTACCCGGCGGACCGTATAAAATCATCGAGGAAAGTAGTTTTGCCTTGACCATTCGAGCGATTATTTTTCCTGGACCAACTAAATGTTGTTGACCAACGACCTCTTCAATTTTTTGGGGACGCATTCGATATGCTAATGGTTGTTGCATAATAAAACTCCTAATTTCGAAAACTATTTTTAAGTCTATCTAACAGAGATGTTGAATGAGTTATTTCGGGACTCGATACTTCTGTTTCAAAATGAGCAACATCAATATCAGTCACATTAAGTGATTCTTTGGCAGCCAAGACAAGAGCCAAATCTTGATCCCTTGTAGTATAAATGCTGTCTGTTTTTATTGTGAATTTTAAAGAAATCTGACTTGCCGCTTTCATATAAGGTCCAATTAAAGACTGATCAATATTGCCATTAATGAGCAATTGGTAGTCAGAATGTTTCTTCATCTCGTTAACGAATGCTTTTTCAAAGCGTCGCGTTTTTATTTGTGCTATGGTCATTGACAAGGCAACTCGTTCACGAAAGGTCCCTAAATATTTTCGTTGCTCATCTGGATTAAGTTTTGGAGTGCCGTGCATGGCGTTTTGTAATCGAGAGTCTACGTTATTAGATTTATTATCCATTGCGCTCACAATCCTTTCTAGATAGTATAATCAGTATAGCATTTTAACTAAAAGCTATCTCGTTTAGCGCCTAAAAAGAGGGATTTTATGGAATTTAGAGACCAGTTATTTTCTGCTTTTGAAAAAACAGATGTTCAAGAAAGATTAAAACTAATTCGGTTACGCACGGATCCTTTTTTTGAAGAAGTGATTCAAGAAATTCTGCCTATTTTAAATAAAGATGATTTACGCTACCATTCGTTTATTGCCAAACATGCGCGTCGTCATTTGAATCCGCCACCAAACACCTGGGTAGCGTTTGGGAAAAATAATCGTGGTTACAAAATGGTACCGCACTATGAAATTGGCGTTTGGGATGATCGGTTATTTGTATGGCTAGCATTTGAAACGAATATAAAAGAACGTGAAGCGGTTATTGAATCTTTGCGAGTAAAACAAGGTGCTTTCCTGAATTCACATTTTCTTTTAAATTTATCGACTAATCATATGGCTAAACCGTTTGTTGATATAAATAAAGAGAATTATTCGCAAAGTGTTAAAAACTACCAAAGAAAAAAGCAAGCCGAGGTTTTAATTGGCCGTGTATTTTTAAAAAATAATCGTTACTTAGATAATAAAGAACAGACTTTAAGAATCGTCAAACAAACCATTTTAACTTTATCTCAAATTTGGGACAAATAAAAAACGCTTGGAATAGTTTCCAAACGTTTTTTTGAACAAACCATAAAAAATTAAAGTTTGTTGTAATATTCAACGATTAATGATTCGTCAATGTCAGCTTCTAATTCGTCACGTTCTGGGAGACGAGTTAATGAACCTTCTAACTTATCAGCATCAAATTGAACAAATTGAGGACGACCAACAACAGCTTCAACAGCTTCGCCAATAATCTTCAAATCTTTTGATTTTTCACGAACACTAACAACTTGGCCAACTTCAACTTCATAAGAAGGGATGTCGACACGTTTGCCATCCACAGTGATGTGACCATGATTGACAAGTTGACGTGCTTGACGACGGGTAGTTGCTAAACCTAAACGATAAACAACGTTATCTAAACGACGTTCGAGTAAGATCATGAAGTTAACACCATGTTTACCTTCATTAATTTTACCAGCGCGTTTGAATAAGTTTGAGAATTGACGTTCAGTCAAACCGTACATCATACGCAACTTTTGTTTTTCACGAAGTTGTTGACCATATTCTGAAATGTTACGACGGTTGTTTTGACCGTGATCACCAGGTGCATATGGGCGACGTGCTAATTCTTTACCAGTACCACTTAAAGAAATACCTAAGCGGCGAGAAATTTTCCAACTTGGACCTGTATAACGAGACATAAAGTAAATCCTCCAATATTTTTGTTGGAGTAAAATAATCCGATTGCGAGTTTAGTATTCGTGCAGACTGTTTTGCAATCTTCACCTTTGCAGCCGCAAGGTTACTAATTGAACCAATTAAAGGGCACCAGTCTGTTGACGAGCTTACCACTCGCCGCTGCATTATTTTACACAATGAACAGTTTACAACAAATTAAGCATTAATGTCAACGTGCTGTAGGAAGACAGCGGCAAAAGCTTCAAGTTCTTCCTGATTTTCTTCAGTAAAACGATCAAGTGATGGTGAATCAATGTCTAAAACACCAATTTTCTGATTGTCTTTAGTTAGAGGGACGACAATTTCCGAGTTGCTTGCGCTATCACAAGCAATGTGTCCGGCAAATTCATGTACGTTTGCAATGCGTTGAACTTTTTGAGCTTTAAAGGCCGTGCCACAAACGCCGGATCCGTTAGCAATATGCATACAAGCAACATTCCCTTGAAAAGGACCAAGTACCAGTTCATCTTTAGGTTGATCGTAAAGATAAAATCCTGCCCAATTAATGTCCTTATAACTGGATTTTAAAAGAGCAGAAGCATTCGCCATATTGGCAACTAAATTAGTTTCGCCGGTTAAAAGGGCGTCTAATTGTTGGTTCATGAGTGAGAGCGTTTTTTGTGTCATAAAAAATTCCTCCAAATTGGACTAGAAATATAAAAATCACATAGTGAAACTGTAAAATCCTATGCTATAATTTAACTTGGGTCTTATTTTATATTGAACAAAACAAGAAAGCAACAAAATTCATTTAAATGAATAATGACGTAGACAAAGGATGGGATTCTCATGTTGGATGTATTAATTGGTATAATCGTGGTAGCAATTCTTATATATGTAGGAATCGTGCTGTATCAGCGATATTTATTGAAGCAAATTACAGATCTTCAAAATAAGAAATCTGATTTGATGGATTTGCCCGTTGCGAGTGAACTTGATGAAGTTGGCAACCTAAATTTGGCGGGTTCTTCCTTAGAAGAATACCAAAATCTTCAAGATGATTACCGAAACGTCAAAAATAATAAGTTTCCTGAAATTGATGAGTTGGCTGAAAGCGGGCAACAAAATGTAAATGACATGAAAATTTTTGATGCTCGTTCTGACGTTTCTGGAATTAAGGATGCAATTCAGGTAATTCAATCAGAATCAGATCGAATTCAAGCTGCATTAGATCAGATTAAACAAGAAAATGAAGATCAACAAAATGAAGTTAAGGTGTTACGTCATAAATATCAAACTTTACGTAAAACGCTATTGGCCAAAAACATGACTTATGGTCCTAGCATTGATATGTTAAATGACAGTTTAGAACGCCTTGAAAATGCATTTGAGAATTTTGCTAAAACTGTTGAAAGTGGCGATCATAAGAAAGCGGAAAGCCAGTTACAGCAATTGCAAAGCAGTACTAAGGTATTAGAGGATCAATTGGAAGCCATTCCTGAACTCTATATTCAATTAAATGAAGATTTCCCTGGTCAGTTAGATGAAATTAAGAATGGTTATACGCAATTAATTAATCATAATTACGCCTTTGTGGACGATGAAATTCCAAATGATATTGAAGATATTTCTCAAAAAATCAAAGAAAACATTGATACATTGAGTAACTTGAGACTTGATGCTGTTAAGGGCAATAATGATACCATTGCCAGCCGAATTGATAACCTTTATGATTTGATGCAAACAGAAATTGATGCCCGAACTGAGGTTGATGGTGGATTTCAAACCATTGCGGAATATATTGAACATGCTGAAAAACAAAGTCATACTTTGTTGATTGAAATTGATCGTTTGGGACAAAGTTATGTTCTGAATGGCAACGAAGATGGTCAGGCACATGATTTAGAGACAAAACTCCAAGATATTCGTAATGAACATGATCAAGATGCTGAAGCTATTACTAATCAACCAGTGGTTTATTCTGAAATTTTGCAGAGAATGCATGATGAAAATGATCAACTTGATGAAATCGAATCTAAACAAACGGCTATTAATGAAAGTATTCAAAAGTTGATTGAAGAAGAGAAAGATTCACGGCGAACCCTTCATCAGTTTGATTTAGAGATTCACGAAATCAAGCGACACATTGAAAATCTGAATTTACCAGGAATTCCAGCTAGTTACATGGATTACTTTTTTGTAGTTAGTGATGAGATTGAAAAACTTTCTTCTAATATGAACCAAGTCAAAATTGATATGAAACAAATTGATCAACAACTAGGAATGATTGATAAGGATATGCAATCCTTAGCCAAGAAAACTACAGAATTAACGGATAACGCTGCGTTAAGTGAACAAATTATTCAGTATACAAATCGTTATCGTCACAGTAATGAAACGGTAGATAACGCAAGTAAACGAGCTCAAAAGTTATTTGATGAAGATCATGATTATGCACAAAGTTTAAGTGTAATTAGTCGAGCATTAGAGAGCGTTGAACCAGGAATGGTTGATCAGTTGACGGATAGCTATCAAAAGCAAAAGAACACTCAATATTAGGTTTTAAAAGTTGTTTCAAGTAAAACAATCTGAACTGAATAATTCGGTTCGGATTGTTTTTTCTTTCAAATAAATAGAATTCTTTGTTTTTGTTTCTATTTTTGAGTATCATAGATGAAGTTCGGTAATGGCTTGTTACCTGTTAATTCGGTTGTTATAATTAATAAAGAATTTTTTGAAGAAGTAGAGGAATATATATCATGATTTATTTTGACAACAGCGCCACAACCAAAGTGGCACCAGAAGTTTTACAAACGTACCAAACGGTCAGTGAAAAGATCTGGGGTAATCCATCTAGTTTGCATAATATGGGTGAAACCGCATTTAATCTATTGGAGCAATCACGAAAACAAATTGCCGACTTGCTAAATGTGAAACCGCATGAGATATTTTTTACCAGTGGTGGAACGGAAGGCGATAATTGGGTGGTTAAGGGAACGGCTATCGAAAAAAGAGCTTTTGGAAAGCACTTGATTACAACTGCCGTTGAACATCCAGCAATTACCAACAGTATGGAGCAATTACGGCAACTAGGTTACGACATTACCTATTTACCAGTGGATAAAGAGGGACGAATTTCAGTTAAGGATCTTGAAGCGGCTATTCGACCAGACACAATCTTAGTATCTATCATGGCAGTAAACAACGAAATTGGGACGTTACAGCCAATCAAGGAAGCTGCTGAAGTACTTAAAAAGTATCCAAAAATTCATTTTCATATTGATGCAGTACAGGGAATTGGTAAAGGTATTCAATCCGCAATTTTTAATGATCGAGTTGATTTTGTGACTTTTTCTGGCCATAAGTTTCATGCACCTCGAGGAATTGGCTTTATCTATGCTCGTGAAGGCCGACGAATTGCACCGCTGATGACCGGTGGCGGTCAAGAAAAGAATCAACGTAGTGGAACTGAAAATTTACCAGCAATTGCTGGGATGGCCAAGGCTTTACGCTTACTTTTACAAAATGAACCTGCAAATGTGAAACAGCAACAAACGGTTAAAGAAACGATTTTTGATCACGTAAGTAAGTTTAAAAATGTAACAATGTTTACTCAACGAAACGACGGATTTGTACCGCACATTCTTTGTTTTGCAATCAAGGGAGTTCGTGGTGAAACAGTTGTTCATGCCTTTGAACGTTACAATATCTTTATTTCAACGACCAGCGCTTGTTCTTCCAAGAAACAAGTAGAATCAAGTACTTTAGCTGCTATGAAAACACCGGATGACATTGCAACAAGCGCCATTCGAGTAAGTTTAGATGCTGATAATACAGTTGCAGAAGCCCAAGAATTTAATAAAGTGTTTGATAAACTTTATGCAGAATTTGCCAAATTAAATTAAGACAAGGAGTTACTTATATGCAGTACACAGAGATTATGGTGCGCTATGGTGAGCTTTCTACAAAAGGAAAGAACCAGCGTGATTTTGTTAATCGGTTAGGTGGAAATATCCGTAAAAGTCTTCATGCGTTTCCAAAACTTGAAGTTCATCCAAAAAGAGATCGAACCCATGTGACTTTAAATGGTGAAGATTCAAATGCCGTTATTGAACGATTAAAGCAGGTATTTGGTATACAAAACTTTTCGCCATCCCTCAAAGTTGATCGCACATTAGATGCTATTCATCAAGGGGTTTTGAAGATGATGACGGAACAATTAAAACCGGGAATGACGTTTAAGATTAATACGCGTCGTTCGGATCATCATTTTGAAATGGATACGAATGAACTTAACGAAGAGTTGGGTGGATTTGTCCTTGATAATTTTCCTAAGGCAGTTGTGAAAATGCGTAATCCAGACTTGATCCTTCGGGTTGAGGTCCGAAATAATGGTGTGTTTCTCTCAAGTGAAACGATTCAAGGTGCTGGCGGTTTACCAGTTGGTACCGCAGGAAAAGGAATGATGATGTTATCCGGTGGGATTGATTCACCAGTTGCTAGTTATCTTGGTATGAAACGTGGCGTTGATATGGAAATGGTTCACTTCTTTAGTCCGCCATACACGAGTGAGCAGGCGTTAGCAAAAGCTAAAGAATTAACATCAAGATTAGCTGCGTTTGGTGGTAGTCTCCAATTTATTCAGGTTCCCTTTACTAAAATTCAAGAAGAAATTAAGGAAAAGGTCCCTGAAGGTTACTTAATGACGGTCCAAAGGCGGATGATGTTAAGAATTGCGGTTGCCATTGCTAAGAAACGTGGCGGTAAAGCGATTTTTAATGGTGAATCGTTAGGTCAGGTTGCTTCTCAAACGATGGAGAGTATGGAAGCAATTAATGATGTGACTAACATGCCTATCTTACGACCAGTAATTTCTTTAGATAAAACCGAAATTATCAAACAGGCTGAGCAAATTGGCACTTATGATTTGTCAATTTTACCATTTGAAGACTGTTGTACAATTTTTGCACCACCATCTCCTAAAACTCGTCCTGACACAGAACGGGCACGTTATTATGAAAAACGAATTGATGTTGAAGGTTTAATGAAAGAAGCACTCGATGGTATTGAAATTTCCGAAATTAAACCTGATCAAAATTTCTTGAACAAAAATGAAGATGTTTTTGCAGAATTACTATAAATCATCGTTTTTTCATTGATTGTTAGCTTAGAATGGGTTATGTTTAGTTTAATCTTTTGATAGATAAGTTACTGAATTTGAGGAGTGATGAATGTGGATGTTTTAAATGGCGGAGAAAAAGTTTCCCTTGTTGGTAATCCTCCTGAAGTAGGAGAACAGTTACCAAAGTTCAAATTGTTTAATGCTGAGAACCAAAAAATTAAGACGAGAGATTTAATTGGAAAACCGACTTTAATTAGTACTGTTCCGGATTTAAATACACGAGTCTGCAAACTCGAAACTAAAAAGTTTAATCAGCAAGCAGATCATTATCCATCCGTTCGTTTTGTGACCGTTTCTAATAATACCATTACTGAACAAAAAGCTTGGTGTGCAGCCGAGGGTGTTGCTAATCTTGAGGTGCTTTCAGATGAAGAATTATCATTAGGGTATGAGATGAATCTTTATATTCCAAATGATGGTTTTTTGGCACGAACGATCTTTATTATCGATGCTGAAGGAAAGATTGTCTATCGTCAAATCGTACCAGAAATTCATGATGAACCTAACTATTTAGAGGCTCTTGATGTCATTAAAAAATATGCAACTGAAGTTGACTAATCTTTGATTGTTGGCTAAAATGCTTATACAGGCTTTGAACAAAAGGAAAACGTCTTAACAAAGAGAGAAAACAGATGCTGAAAGTTTTCATGAGATGTTTGGTAGTTTGTGAGCTGTTATTCCGAACCAATAGTAAGAATAACCGGAGATTTGTAATTCCGTTAAAAAAGAAGTAAGTGGGGCTAAACGCCCAAATTAGGTGGTACCGCGAAGCATATTCGTCCTTTTGAAGGATGCGTATGCTTTTTTTTGTATAGAAAGGAAAAATAGATGACAGAAAAAAAAGAAATGTCAACAAAATATGATCCCCGTGCAGTTGAACAGGGACGTTATCAGCAATGGTTAGATCAGGGCCTTTTTAAACCAAGTGGCGATAAAAAAGCCAAACCGTATTCAATCGTTATTCCACCGCCAAATGTAACTGGAAAATTACATTTAGGCCATGCTTGGGATACAACGCTTCAAGATATGTTAATTCGTCAAAAACGAATGCAAGGTTATGACACATTATGGTTACCTGGAATGGACCATGCTGGTATTGCAACTCAAGCAAAAGTTGAAGCTAAATTGCGTGAACAAGGGATTAGTCGCTATGATTTAGGCCGTGAGAAATTTGTTAAACAAGTTTGGGAATGGAAAGATGAGTATGCTGATGTCATTCACAAACAGTGGGCTAAACTTGGCTTATCATTGGATTATGCGAGAGAACGGTTTACGCTTGATGACGGACTTTCAAAAGCGGTTAAAAAAGTTTTTGTAACTTTATATAACAAAGGTTTAATTTATCGTGGAGAATACATTATTAATTGGGATCCACAAGCAAGAACGGCACTTTCAGATATTGAAGTTATTCATAAAGATGATAAAGGCGCTTTTTATCATGTAAAATATCCATTTGTAAATGCAGAAGATACATTTAATGGCAAACATTATATTGAAATTGCGACTACTCGACCAGAAACGATGATGGGAGATACAGCAGTTGCGGTCAATCCAAGTGATGAACGGTATAAGGAATTAGTAGGTAAAGAGGTTATTTTACCATTACAAGGCCGCCATATTCCGATCATTTCTGATCAGTATGTTGATCCTGATTTTGGAACTGGAATGGTAAAAATTACACCTGCTCATGATCCTAATGATTTCAATGTGGGTAATCGACATAATTTGGAACGAATCAATACCATGAATGAAGATGCCACTATGAATGAAAATGCCGGCAAATATGAAGGAATGGATCGGTTTGCAGCCCGCAAGGCAATGGTTAAAGATTTACAGGATCAAGATTATTTAATTTCGATTGATCCGATTGTGCATAGTGTTGGCCATTCAGAAAGAACCGGTGTTCAAGTAGAGGCGCGTTTATCTACCCAATGGTTTGTTAAGATGAAAGATCTTGCTCAATTAGCACTTGAAAATCAGAAATCCGATCAAAAGGTTAATTTTATTCCTGAACGGTTTGAACATACCTTTACACAATGGATGGAAAACGCGCATGACTGGGTAATTTCACGTCAACTTTGGTGGGGACATCAAATTCCTGCTTGGTACAACAAGCAAACAGGTGAGACATATGTTGGTGAAACAGCTCCGAAGGATATTGAAAATTGGGAACAAGATTCAGACGTTTTAGATACATGGTTCTCTAGTGCTTTATGGCCATTTTCAACAATGGGTTGGCCCGATGAAGATGCACCTGATTTTAAACGCTATTTTCCAACTAGCACTTTGGTAACTGGCTATGATATTATCTTTTTCTGGGTTTCACGAATGATTTTTCAAAGTCTTGAATTTACTGGCAAGCCACCCTTTAAAGATGTGTTATTGCATGGTTTAATTCGTGATGAGCAGGGCCGTAAAATGAGCAAGTCTTTGGGAAATGGTATTGATCCAATGGATGTTATCGATAAGTACGGTGCCGATGCATTACGGTGGTTCTTATCACAGGGATCAACTGCTGGTCAGGATATTCGCTTTAGTTATACTAAAATGGACGCTGCATGGAATTTTATTAATAAAATTTGGAATGCTAGTCGTTACGTAATTATGAATCTTGGCGAAATGACAGAACCCGTTTTACCAGACAAAAGTGAGTGGAACTTAACTGATAAATGGATTTTGAGTCGTTTAAATGAAACGGTTCACCAGGTCACACATTTCTTTGATACTTATGATTTTGGTGAGGCTGGTCGAGCACTTTATACCTTCATTTGGGATGATTTTTGTGATTGGTATATTGAAATGAGTAAGGAAATTTTGACTGGTAATGATGAACAGGCTAAAGCAAATACCCGCAATATTTTAGCCTATGTTTTGGATCAAACCTTACGTTTGCTTCAGCCAATTATGCCATTTGTTACTGAAGAGCTTTGGCAAGCGATGCCTCATGAAGGAACTTCGATTGTTACGGCTGCTTATCCTGTAGAGCACGAAAATTTGGCTGACAAACAAGCTGAAAATGAAATGACACACTTAATTGACTTAATTAAGGCCGTTCGTAATATTCGTGCGGATGCAAATGCACCAATGTCCAGTTCGGTAGACTTACTTATTAAAACAGATAATGCAGAATTAAAAGCATTGTTTGAAACTAATCAAGATTATATCGATCGTTTTTGTCATCCGGCTAAATTTGAAGTGGGAGCAAACATTGCAATACCTAAGTTAGCCATGTCAGCGGTAATAACTGATGCTGAAGTATACATTCCCTTAGCAGAACTAGTTGATCTTAAGGATGAAGCTAACCGACTTCAAAAAGAAGTTGATAAGTATACAAGTGAAGTTAATCGTTCAATTAAGAAATTAGGTAACGAACGGTTTGTGGCTAATGCCCCTGCGGCAGTTGTTGAAAGTGAACGACAAAAGCAAGCAGATTATGAAACTAAATTAACTGCAACAAAACAAAGACTTGAATCAATAAAAGATGCACAATAATTTTATGAGAAGGGACTAAATTAAACGATTCGTTTGTTTAGTCTTTTTTTCAATTTGAGGAGGATGAAATTTTGACGGAAGTTAAGACTTATGAAGAAGCCGTTGCTTTTATTCACGGACGAACTAAATTTAAAAAGATTCCAACATTAGCGCGCATGCGGAAATTTATGGCGGCACTTGATAATCCGCAAGATAAAATTAAAGCAATTCACATTGCTGGCACAAACGGTAAGGGATCAACACTGACGTTTTTGCGCAGTATGCTACAGGAAACTGGATATAAAGTCGGGACCTTCACGTCACCATTTTTAACCCGTTTTAACGAACGAATTAGTGTAGATGGTGAACCAATTTCGGATGCGGAAATTCTTAGACTGGTGCAAAAACTGTTACCGATAATTGATGAGTTGGATGAAACCTTGCCTGAAGGAGGACCAACCGAGTTTGAAATTATTACGGCGATGATGTTTAGTTATTTTGCTGAAGGGCATGCAGATGTTGTACTGGTCGAAGTTGGGATTGGTGGTCTTTACGATTCTACAAACGTCGTGTTACCAAGTGTTTCAGTGATTGTTAATATTGGCTTTGATCATATGAAACTATTAGGGAATACTTTGGCTGCGATTGCGAGCCAAAAAGCAGGAATCATTAAACAAAATGTGCCAACAGTTGTTGGTCAAGTTGATGATGAAGCCTTAGATGTTATTATTAAAACCGCCAAACAAAAGCAAAGTCATTATTTCTGTTTTGATTCTGCGTATCAGGTAAGTAATCGTCGTTATCAAGATTTATGGACGCAAAAGTTTGATTTTTCGACTGAAAACTTTCAATTTAAAGATTTAAGAATTTCCATGCTAGGTAATTATCAAATTAATAATGCTAGTACAGCACTTCAAGCTTATCTAGTCTTCTTGGATCTACAAAAAGTTCCGGTTATTGAAAAAAATGTCAAAAACGGATTGGCAAAAGCGTTTTGGGCAGGTCGCTTCGAAAAAGTAAGTGAACAACCGCTTGTGGTTTTGGATGGTGCTCACAATGAACCAGCTATGGAAGAAATTAGTGAATTACTGAAAACCCACTTTAAACAATTTGATATTTATATTGTGCTTGCGATATTGGAGGATAAACAATATCATAAAATGATTCAAACATTGGGAAAATTAACTAATGTGCATATTATTGCGACAACGTTTGCTGGTCCTGGAAAAAGACAGTCGGCCAACTTATCAGAGCTAACAACGAGTACTAAGACGGCTAATCCAATTCAAACTGAAGAAAATTGGCAATTGGCGATTGCTAAAGCAAGTCAATTGATGTCTAGTGAAGACTTACTTTTAATTACAGGGTCGTTGTACTTTATTTCAGATGTGCGTAAGTTGTTCGTGGAATAACTTAAGTCCTGCGTATGTTTTTCTTTAGAGGAGTGAATCTAATGAAAAACAAGACACCAGTTAAGCAAATCAAAACGGCACGCAGGCCATTTGACGAAATGGCACAATATACTAATGAGGAGTTATTGCAAATTTTTTTAAGTGAAGAACTTTCAAGTGCTAATCAGAAAAAAATGATTGAAAACTTTTGGCGGTTAGTTCCAGATATATCTTTATTTGCGTTATTATATAATTCTGAAAAAAGACAAATCTTTTCTGACTATCCGCATTTGAATCGGCAGTTTTTGGCGTGTTTAGAATTGGGAAGACGAGTAGAGTTGGCACCGCATAAAATTGTCGGTGAAATATTTGGCAGTCGCCAAATTGGGGAGCATTTAATTCATATTCAAAAAAGCTATCGTCAGGAAAGATTGACGCTACTTTGTTTAAATACAAAAAATAAAATTATTTTTCAAAAAATGATTTTTAAAGGTGGGTTAAATTCTGCTACTGTTCATCCACGAGAAATATTCTTTGAAGCACTGAGAGTCAGTGCCAATAAAATTATGGTGACTCATAATCATCCAAGTGGGGATGTAAGTCCTTCACAACAAGACATTCAATTTACTAAACGGTTGAAAGAGTGTGGTATTTTAATGGGTATTGAGCTGTTAGATCATATCATTACAGGAACTGAAGCTTATTATAGTTTTGCGGAACAACACCTAATTTAATTAACTAAAGGTTGGAAGTATCAAAATCACTTTAATAACTGCTGTTAAACGACTTAGGCTTCAAAAAATAGTTTAACTGCCGTCCTGCGGCTCACTTGGTATGGAACGGGGTGCGAGTTCTTGCGGCTGATTTTTGCCACAAGAATCGACATCGTATGAAACATTAAAGTTTTCGGAACGAAAACTAATCCTTATGTGTAACCGTGGGCACGATTTGAAGTCAAGAAGTACACT
>NZ_JQBY01000031.1 GCF_001437405.1 Pediococcus ethanolidurans
AAAATCTGTCTCAAATATTGACTTCAATCCACATGTCGTTTACAATCATCTTACAATTTACCAAAAATAGTTTGTAAATAAGAAGTTCACGGAAGTTAAGAAGAGGGATAGCTTTGAAACGAAAAATTAACCGAACAAGTTTGTGTTGGTTACTTGTTAGAAGTCTAGTGATTGCACCGTTGATTGTTGGATCCGTCGGAGTTTTTGGCCTCGGCTGGTGGTGGGCAATGATTCCGGCCCTTTTGCTTAACGGATTAAACTGGTATCGCTATAACAAAAAGTATGAAGTTCAAATCAAGCTAGAAATAAAAGCTCTTTTGATTGCGTTAGGGTACTATTTAGGTGTTTTTAGCGTGATACTGTTTATGTTTAATTTTGATTACTTGAAAATTACCGATTTATATCCATTATTACTTGCGATGCCCTACAATTTAACGAGTTTGTTTGCCGGTGAATTAGCGTTATACAACAATTTCGCTTGGTTTTTCATTGGCACATTTTGGTCAGGAATTCTAGGAATTGGCTGTTACAAATTATCGTTGAAAGAATCTTTTAAACTACGCAAAAAGTACCCGATGGGGTTAATCGTTGTTTTAATAATTAGTTTAGTACCAGTTTACCAACGTGTGATTCGCAGCCAATACTACGTTAATACATACACGAGCAACTCTAGCGAATTAAACTTAAATCAATATCGACCTTTTCGGGAAAGCAAAAAGTTGGTTCATTTAAATAAAAAATCTAATTTTAAAATAACGCATCATTATCCACGTTTAGATGGCGCAACAGCGGCTTATCCGATATATTCGGCGATGGCACAGACGTTATATTCAGGTTTGAATGCCAAGCAGGCTGACAAGATTATTAAAGTTGGCACAACGCCCAAGGCTTTTAACAATTTGATCAATAAAAAAGCGGATGTTATTTTTATGGCTGCTCCATCCAGTGATCAGATTAAATTAGCAAATAGAAAACATGTGAAACTCAAATTAACGAAAATTGGGAGTGAAGCATTTGTTTTTCTTGTCAATCAAAAAAATCCTGTGACTAATCTTTCGGTCAAACAAGTACAGGCTATTTATCAAAGAAAAATAATTAGTTGGTGGAGTATTGGTGGAAGTCCCACATTAATTCAGGCGTTTCAACGTTCAAAAAATTCTGGTAGTCAAACAGCTATGGAGAACCTAGTTATGCAAGGCAAAAAGCTCGCAACACCCATGAAATATCAAGAGGAAGACGGAATGGGCGGTTTGATTGACGATGTTGCCGGCTACAATAATAATACAAATGCAATTGGTTATTCCTTTAGGTTTTATACCACACAGATGAAGCAAAATAGAAATGTTAAATTACTTAAAATAAACGGCTATGCACCAACCACCCAAAATATTCGTAATGGTAAATACCCGTTTATTGCAAATGTTTATGCAATCAGTCGTCGTGACCAGACAAAAAATAGTCAGCGCATAGTGAAATGGCTGACAAGTAAAGATGGACAAATGTTAATCAACAAAACAGGATATGTGGGACTGAAATAAAAATCTGTGGAACTTCACAGATTTTTTCGTTTGAAGATAAAGATTGAAAGTAATCCTAAAATAATAATGGTACTGCAGGCAACCGTTAAATACATAGTCAGTTCATGTGCAGACATTGAAGTGAAATATGCACCATCAATGGCACTTTGAAAATCAAAGTATTTAATCCAGTCGGTTTTTGTGAAAATTGATCGAATAATTTGAATTAGAATTGGAAAAACAATAGTTGTAACTATTGCTGTGATGGTCGAAAAAGTAATGAAAATCACTAAAATTGATATAGAAAAAATGGCGATCATGAATAAAAATTGTAAAAGAATTGTTTGTGAAATTTTTACTCCAAATTTAATGGTTAACGTTCCAAAACCGTTTTTCAGCCCAGCTCCTAGATAAACAGCCGCATAATATAGTACAAACTGTAAAAAGACAATCACAATAAAGACAGCATACTTTGAAAAGAAATAGTTTGATCTTGTCATACCACTACTTAATAGATTTTTATAAGACTGTCGTGAAAATTCGAAACCGGTTGTCATAATGAAGAGCGGTAGAATTAAGTAAATCAGAAAACTTACCATTATGGTCATTAATTTGACAGCCTTGACGGCGTTCCAAATTGTGTTGTCATCACGAAAAGTTTCTAATGCTTCTGTTTGAACTCCAATTGTGCCTAAAGTTTCTGTCAAAGCTGCAATTAACACTAATGCAATGAGAAAGAATTCTGTAATATAAAAACCTTTTGAATGTCTTAATCGGTAGGCATCACCACGAATCATATTCAACATTTTAATCATCTCCCATGATTATAAATTCTTGTGTTTAAAAATATAAAGCGTCAGTAATCCACAAATTACGATTGTGCCGCCAGCAGTTAAAAGATAACGCCCCCAGTCTAAAGTGGAAAATTGGGCAAAATAAGCTGTATCAAGAGTTCCTTGAAAGTCAAAGAATTTGAGCCAAGTGGCATGTACGAATATCATCCGTAATGTTGCCACGGCAAATTGCCAAACGATGGTTGTGATGACTGCCGTTGTGATTGAAAAGGTTAAAAACATTGTCAAGATGGCTACGGAAAAGATGCCTAAGGTTAATAACAATTGAAAAAGAACGGTTTGCCCCATTTTGAGAATGAAGGTCCCAGTTAAAGGCGAAAAATGATATTTAAAGCCAGCCACGAAAAAAATTAAACCATAGTACAAAATATATGGTAGTAACACAACCACTATAAAAACAGCATATTTGGATATAAAGTAATTTACCCGTGACATTCCGCTACTTAATAAATTTTTGTAGGACCCGGTTGAAAACTCGAAGCCAGTAGTCATGACCAAAAGTGGCAGAGTCAAGTAGACGAGAACGCTACACATACTGGTCATTAGTTTGACAGCTTGTGAACTTCCCCAACCATTAGTTGCCATTTGAAAGTTAAAAAAGGCGGATGATGAAGGGCGAGCAGACACACTGGTTAGAGTGCCAGTTAAAACGGTTGCCAAAATAAAGATGACCAAGATACTTTCCGTGAGGTAAAACCCGCGAGAGTGTTTAAGTCTGTAAAAGTCGCCATTGATCATGTTAAACATGATGTTCATCTCCTGGTTCGTCCAGTAAGTTCTTAAAGTACTGTTCAAGATTCAAGCCTTCACGAGAAATATTGACGAGTTGGACATGATTGCTAACTAGATTGGTGACAATAGCATCGTTAGAAAGGTCAAGTTGGTAAATTTTGATTAAGTGATCGTTAATCACTTTGAAATTAGTGCAGTGCATCTGACGTAAAACTGTGGTAGCGGCATTAGTGTCCGTGACTTCTAATTTAATAAAACGACGACTTTGGGCTTCGAATTCTTGTTTGGTAATTTCTTTAACAATCATGCCATTATTTAAGATGCCAAACCGTGTGGCCAATTGATAAAGTTCTTCAAGAATGTGGCTGGAGATAAGAATCGTCATTTGTTGAGTTTGATTGAGTTTCAAAAGTAATTCTCTAAATTCTACAATGGCAATGGGATCCAGGCCATTTATGGGTTCATCCAAAATTAGAAAATCTGGCTTATTTAAAAGTGCAATGGCAAGTCCCATTTTTTGTTTCATTCCGAGGGAAAAGTTCTTAAACTTCTTTTTCCCAGTGGTATCTAATCCAACAAATTTTAAAGTCTCGTTAACTGCGTTAGGGTCAACAACCCCATGAATCTTGCTGTAGTAGATTAAGTTCTGTTTAGCCGTCAACTGGTCTACAGCAACTGGTGATTCAATAATACTTCCTGTTCGGCTCAATTGATGAATGTAGGCGGTTCCTCCAGTCACGCCAAACAGAGTGATCTGACCAGATGTCGGTTGAATAAGTTTCAGAATGGTTTTTAAAATGGTGGTTTTCCCAGCACCATTACGCCCAATCAGACCATAAATATCACCACGATGAATGGTAATATTTATATCTTTTAAGACAGATTGATGGCCAAATTTCTTGGACACTTGATCTAGTTTAAGAATGTCTTCCATGTTATTTACCTCCCTTTGATTTCTTACTTTCAGTATGGTGCGTAGTTCTTAACAGGAAGTTAATTCAATTATTAATTGTTTCTTAAATACCATTCTGTCGATGTTGTTAAATGCAACTTTCAAACAATTAGACGTGAAAAAAGTGTCACTGGTATAATTTAGGTAATATTAAGCGTACTTCAGTGTCACAACGAATGGCTTGGTTACATAAGTTAAGAATTTAATAGTAGGGGAGCAAAGGAATGATTCACGGAGAAAATCACCACTTAGTAGACAAATTGTAATTTTACAAACTATTTGGAATGAATGGTATTTATAAAAAAATCATGCGACCAAATAAACTAATGCTCACCAAACTCATGTATGATAATAAGGCGACTAAGTGGTACTAGGAGTGGCTGGAACTTGGCGTGAAGTAGTAAGTGGTTAATTAAAATGGTGGAATTTAATTAAAAAAATGTGTGTTACAGCATTGATTTGTAAAAAAATATTGTCGATCATAGTTGATCACAATTGAAATAAATTTGACTTAGTTGAGATACTTTATCAGAAAGTAGTTAAGAGATATTGTAAAATATATCAAAGCGTGTTATGAATGAAACAAAGAATTGAAGAGCATTAAATGTTCTTTTAATCTCAGAGATGCATACCATTACCGATATTAAAATAAACCTTTTTGGAGATGAAACATGAAAAAAGATAAATTTGATGGCTATTTAATTTGTCCGGGTAATTCAAGAAGACAAATAAATCAGTTTAAAAGGATGTTTGCAAAGGATAATTTGAAATATGTTTCAAAAAATGATCAATATTTACAGATGAGATGTATTTCTCAATTGCCAAAAACGTATGCTCTGGACGTAAATGTTAAAAAAGAAAATGTGGGATACTTCTCAGTGGGAGTTATCAACCCGAGTTTATTGACAGTTAAAATTTATAAAATTATCAATCAAATGGCAGAAAAAATGTTTCGGGAAGAAACCATTTATGGTCTTAAAGATTATGACGGCCTGGATCGTATAAATAAGAGTATTATTGGGGGGTTGGAGATAAAGAACTCTATCCAACTATTACTAATAAGGCTGCTGCTTTATGGTATAAGATTGCAACTAATCAGGTTTTTCAAAATGGTAATAAACGCACAGCATTACTTGCGGCAATTTATTTTTTGGGAATAAACTTCTATTCTTTTGATGTTCATGATGGAAATGAAATGTACAACATTTCGGTTCAAGCTGCAAATAAACAATTAAGCATTAACCAAATAGAACGATATATTTCAAAACATGTATCGTTAGGTTATGAAAATATGAGTTCTGTATTAAACGGTAATAATTTTGATATAAATATTAAAATTGATTATAATAATGACAAAGAGTAAAATAACACTCAAGGAGGAATGTAATTATGGATATGCCAGCTTTTAATGTGAAAGAACCGATAAGTTTTGATCAGGTTATTAAAGCAGATGCAAAAAAGTTTATAGAACATTCCTTTGATACTGATCAAAAAATCGAAAAGACAACAGAAAAGATCTTAAGTAATCCGGCAGTTAAGGATGCCGTACAAAGATTATCAAAAGTATAAAACTTATTTATTATTTTGGAGAGCATGTTCACTTTGGTGGATGTGCCTTTTTTGTTTACTCTTGGACTAAATATTTTTTTCAAAACCTTTTTGTATTTGCTTAGGAATCTTTGAATGTACATCGAATAAAAATTAAGCTTTGTAAATTTTAAAAAGCTAATTATTTTAACGATCAAAACAAAAGGCTGTTCCCTCAAGGATGCAACCATTAGTTGCGGACGATGCTCTGACTAATATCGTGCTTTTTTAGTCACGTTCACATACAATGAAGATAGAAATAAGGTGTGAAAGGGTGTGATCGTATGATGCTGGGACAACGAATCAAAGAAGAACGCGAACGACGTGAATGGACACAAGACGAGTTAGCAAATACACTCAATGTAAGTCGACAAGCTATTTCTAAGTGGGAACTAGGAACTGCTTATCCAGATATTGAACGTCTGATTCAAATTAGTGAACTTTTTAATGTGACCTTGGATAGTTTAATCAAAGGGGATGACGATCTTCAAAAAAAGATTGTAATCCGTAAAGAAGGTCACAACATGAATTTCTGGGAGTTTGCCGCCCGTTTTTGGTGGTTACTTTTTCCGATTGGTGGATGGCTGATTCCTACGATCATAGAGGCGTTTAAATAAAAACTAAAAAATTCCGCAGCTTTTATTTGGCTGCGAAATTTTTTGATTCATAAACAAGTATGCGGTAACGCGTGGATGCTAAACTAGAGAATCTCGATTAGTAAAACTATTTCGGGAAATATTTTCAGCAGTTTGTTGCTTAAGAAGTAATTGACGCTGTTGATTGTGCAATCGGTATTGCTTAGGAGTCGTGCCCACAAACTTCTTAAAATGCTTAATAAAATTACTAGAGTCGTAATAATTCAACATACGAGATATTTTACTCAATGGTAAATCGGTATGCAAAAGTAATTTTTTTGACTCTTCAACGCGTTGTTTATCAATGTAGCCTTGAATAGATAATCCCATTGTATGTGTGAATAGTCGCGATACATATTGATAAGAAAGATTTAAATATTCAGCAATTCGAAAAGGCTGCATTTTATCATATAGATGCATATTTATGTAGTATGTGATTTGATAAACTTGCTTGGGCACCGTATCAATGGATATAACTTGATTCTCAGAAGATTGCAATTCAAAGAAATCTTTACAAATTAGTTCCATGTCTTTTTTGAACTCTTTAGCATTTTCAGGTACTTCATCAGTCAACCAATCAAAGTATATTTCCCGCAATTGCACAAAATTAGTTCCATTAAAATGGTTCGCCAAACCAGTCATGGTGAAATCACCCACTAAGTTTATTAAACTACGATGTAATTCCTCGTGACTAGCATTTTCAATAAGGTCCATATGATGATCAAAAAATTTAATTAATTCACGTTCGGCGCGTTCAGGGTCTTGCTTTTCAAAATTAAAGATTAAATTGTACTCTAAAAAAGAAAAACGTAGTAAGTAATTGGACTTTTTAGAGTTTAATTTGTGCTGCGAAAAAATCAATTGATCATAATCATAATAAAACATATACATTTACCTCCAAAATAATTGGTTTGAAGCATATAAAATAACACTAAAATGTGCATAACAAAATAGTACCACATATTTTCAGGAAAATGACATAAAAATTGAATGTTTTGTGATTTTGTAAATGAATTGTTTACAATATAGAATGTGTCTGCAACGGCTAGTGAAAGGAATGATGAAAAATAAAATCATAAAATGGTTTATCCTTTTATGGTTACTAACTATATATCTGAAACTATAATAATATTTATTATTTATATAGTATATATGAATAGGGTTTTATTGATAACTGTTTTTTAAAACAAAAAAATGTTTTTCTGAAATTATTTTTATTTATGTAACAATTAGAGATTTAATTTCGTATTATAGGTGTAGGGAGGTGGGAAAATAATGCTAAGCGATGAAAAGCTGTTTGAATTGGTAGTGCGCGAAAATGATCAGAATGCCTTTGAAGAATTAGTCGTTAAGTATCGTTTTTCTGCCGTTAACTACGTGACAAAAATTATTAGAGATCATTATTATGCACAAGATTTGACGCAGAATGTGTTTGCAAATATTTATTTCAAGCGCAAAAAAGATTAACCAGAACTGGTGATGCATAAATTGTTTTTTATTCGTCTCGATTTTCTTTCCCAATGTGGCGGTTCATAACGAAACACGGTAAGATAATTTCAAAAGGTTTAAATGTTTCAACAGAGGAACGCAAAATGAGTAGACAAGAAGAACTTCAAAAAATTAAAGCAGGCTTTGTACAGACGTAGGACATTTTTCTAGCACTAGGAGATGAAAATCGACAATCAATCGTAGTTTCATTATTAGAAGCTGGGTGTGATGGCATGCGGGTTGGTGAATTAACAACACGAACGCATCTGTCCCGTCCGGCCGTTTCACATCATTTAAAGATTTTAAAAGAAGCAAAATTAGTTTCTATTCGAAAAGACGGTACCAAGCATTATTATGCGGTTTAGCCTAGTCAAAATTTTGCTATCATGCAGAAAACTGCGGCAATTATTGAACGTTTGGTAGAGGAGAATGAAAAAAATGGCTAATTCAATGCGTGCAATGCAAATAGAAAAGTATGGACATGTTGCACTTGTTTCAAAGCAAGTACCTGTTCCTAAAATTGGTGCAAATGATGTGTTAGTGGCAATTCGAGCTGCAAGTGTGAACCCAATTGATTTTAAGACACGTGATGGGGAAGTAAAACTACTGGTAAAACATCAAATGCCCTTAACACTGGGACATGATTTTGCTGGTGTGATCGTTAAGGTTGGTAAGCAAGTGACCAAATTTAAAGTTGGTGATGAAGTGTACGGTCGACCGCGAGATTCCCGAATAGGGACGTTTGCAGAATATTTGGCGGTGAATGTGAATGACATTGCCTTGAAACCAGGAAATTTGACCTTTGTTGAAGCTGCAGCCATTCCGCTAGTGGCTCTGACCAGTTATCAAGCGTTGATTGATATTGCCAAGTTAAAACCGCATCAAAAAGTGTTTATTCAAGCAGGCGCTGGCGGTGTGGGATCGATTGCGATTCAACTAGCAAAGATTTTAGGTGCATATGTTGCCACAACTACGAGTGCAAAAAATGAAAAGTGGGTCCGTACTTTAGGTACAGACCAGATTATCGATTATCACAAACAAGATTTTGAGACTGCTTTAAAAGACTATGATATGGTGTTTGATACACTTGGTGGCCAACAACTTCGTAAAGCTTTTAAGGTTGTAAAGCCACATGGAACGATTGTTTCATTGTCAGGCTTACCTAACGCAAAGTTTGCGCGAGAAAGAAAATTAGGTTGGTTTAAAACGCTGCTTTTTGGTTTAGTTACGCTTAATCTTTCACGATTGGAGCGGCGTTCTAAAGTGTCTTATGATTTTTTGTTTATGCAGGCCAGCGGTAAGGAGTTAGAGCAACTCACAAAATGGATCGAAGCAGGCAAAATAAAACCAGTTGTGGATAAAGTTTTCACTTTACGAGATGCCCAAAAAGCCTTGAATTATTCAGAGAAAGGGCATGCTCAGGGGAAAATTATTATTAAAGTTAGTGAATAGAAAAGCTGATAGTATGCGAGAAAAATAATGATTTCTCGTATTTTTTTGTCTAATGAGATCTATTTTTTGAAAACAGCAAGTGTTAAAATCAAATTAATATGAGATTAAAGTGGTGTGTGAAAACAAACTATTAAAACTAAAAATGCAGAATTGTCAACTCGGCTAAATTTCCCGGTACAAGAATTACATCACAAATTATAATCAGATCAATTTAAACAATATAGTTACAAATCTGAAATTCAATCTAGACTACTAGACCTTAAATTAAAAAACTAAGTGATAGTTAGGAAAAAGGTGTAAATACGAATAACTTAAAAACTTTTCAAGATATTGTTGATTTAATGGAACATGATTATGCGGGGTCACAAGATATACGGGTAAATTCAAGACCGTATTTTCAAAGCATTCAACAGGCTTCGAAAGAATTTAATTTTCAATTTTTAGTAGAAGCTTATTTACGAAGTTTTCACGATGGACATCTTAGTGTGACTGACAAAAATAGAGTGAGTTCATTAGGGTTTGATTGCCGTCGGTGTTCAAACGGATTATTTGTAACTTCAATTAAAAATGAAACAAGATTACAACTTGGAGATGAAGTTATTGCCATTGATGATCACAAAATAGGTGAGTTAGCTAGAAAGTATCAAAAGCAATTGGATCCAGTTGTGGAACGTCAGAATTGGAATTTTATTTTTAAACGAGCTAAGAAAATTAAGATAAAGACGACCACAAAAATTCAAGAAATTGAGTTAAAAAAATATATCAATCATTATCATCCAGAGCATTCTTTTAAAAACTTATCCGAAACGATTGGCTATATGAAATTAACGGATTTTTTTGATCCAGATGATATCGAAAGGTTGATTTCAAAAAGTACGCGGTGTTTAAATAACCTAAACTATTTAATAATTGATGTTCGTGTTAATCACGGTGGTGACGATCAGTCTTATCGACCACTTCTTGAATATTTTGTTAATCAATCAACAGATTTATTGAAACACTATCCAAAAGACTATTTTTATGAAATTTGGTGGACCAAGCGAAACAAAGTCAATTGGTTGGCTAACTTATCCTCACAAAAAAGTAAGAATCCATCAAACTATATGAAAGAACTTTATGAAGAACAAACTAAAATTTGGAAAAATGCTCAAACTGCAAAAAATGCATCGGAAAATAATTCCAAACCTTACATTTTAAAACCAAAGGGACATTTAAAACATATTTATATTTTGAGTGATTATTTGGCAGGCTCTGCGGCTGATAATTTTATTATGTTAGCAAAAACCTTTGCCAAAACCACGGTGGTTGGTCGTAATACTGCAGGCGTGGTTGATTATGGTGATGTAACGTCACAATGCTATTCAGATTTCACTGTGAATTATCCAGTTATTAGATTAAGACTTATTAATGATCATCGTGGGACAAATGGAATAGGTTTTTCGCCAGATGTTTATTTACCATGGACACCAAAAATGATTTTTGAAGATACAGATTTAAAATATATATTGAATCTAATTCAACAATATTCGAAAAATTAACTTTAAGAGATGACAGTTATGAAAGCAATCACAATTTCTGAACCATGGGCCTCGTTAATTAGTTTTGGTAAAAAACGAATTGAAACGCGTACCTGGAAAACGTCATATCGAGGGACTTTATATATTCATGCAGGAAGGCATGTCGATAAGAATTGGTTGCACGAACAGCGGAGATTAGTTTCGCCTACTGATATTCCAAGTAGCCACCCGGGTTTTATTTTGGCAAGATGTGAATTAATTGATTGCTGTGAAATGACTAGTGATTTCATTCAGAAAGTGAAACAAAACAACTTTGAGTTTCAAACTGGTGTTTATGAGTTGGGGAGGTATGCCTGGATTCTAAGAAATGTACAAACTTTGGCGGTCCCGGTTGAATGTAAAGGTCATTTACGAGTATGGAATATTCCTGCAGAATTAAGTAAAGAAATTGAGGCGGAAAATGATAAATGAAGTAACCAAATTAGAGAATATGGTTCATGAAAAGACGCTCGATCTAACGAATGAGGATTTTGATTTTATGTTAGCTCATATTGGTGATCCTGATCCAAAATTGCGCGATGAAACCATTTATATTCTTTTCTGTCGTTTATTTTTGGAAAACGGAGGCTGTCTTACACGCGAGAAAGCTAAACTTATTGTTAATAAGACACTAAAGCACGATCGTCTTTTTGAAGGAATTGAGGCATCAGAACCAAATGATTTAGTATTTACGCGAACCTTCACGGCATTGCTGTACTGTATTTTTCTTGACGTGGACACAAAAGAAAACTATCAAGGATTTTTATCGGCGTTGCAACGAAAACAGTTACTTGATGACGCGGTTCTATATTTACAAAAGGAGCGTGATTATCGAGGTTTTGTTATAGATAAGGGATGGGCTCATGCACCTGCTCATGGCGGAGATTTTTTGGATCAGGCTGCTAATCATCCTCAATTTGGAAAAACAAGAGTGCACGATGCACTGAAGTCACTGCAAACGATCATTTTAAATGTTAAGACAGTGTTTGTGGCAGATGAAGAATCACGGTTTGATAATTGTATTGTCGCAATGCTTGAAAATGAGTGGCTTACAGGAAATCAATTGGTTGAATGGGCAGATAAAATAGATCAAAGAAATGCGAAACTTAGCTTTAGAGATCCCTTGTTTCTGCCTCGCATGCACACTTGGCACGTGTTTTTAAAGTCAGTGTATTTTAAAATAAAGGCAAAGAAACTGGATGATCAGGTGTTTGCAAGTTATATTGAAAACATACTTGAACAGTATTACTTACAAAATGGCTTTATTTGATTTGAATCATATAAGGATGCGAGGTGCGTATCATTGAAAATCAGACAACTAACAAGCCGAGATGATTTTACGGCATTGGGGAACCTGTTCTTAAAAAGTTTTAAAGTAGCTTATTCAGGGATGCTTTCTAAAACCTACTTAGATAACCTGACGGCCGACCAGTGGACTAAACGATTAAAAAGTAACCCTCAAGAAAACTGGATTCTCGTTGATGGTGATAAATATCTGGGAGTCTCTACTATCATTGCCGCGCGAGATCAGAGTATGCAAGAATATGGAGAAATTCGGGCAATCTATGTTGATCCAGCTTGTTTTCGACAGGGTTACGGATCAATTTTGTTGGCAAATGATTTTAAACAATTAAAAAAGCAAGGCTATACACGTGTTTATTTATGGGCGTTGGCAGAAAATATCTGAGCAAAAAATTTTACGAAAAATATGAGTTGAGTGAAAATGATTCAAAACAAGTTCAGATTGATGATCAAACAGTTCGATTGATTCGTTTTACTAAACCGATCTAGCTAAAAATGATCATACAAAAAAGGTGTGAGAATAATTTCTCAACACCTTTTAGTTTAAGCTTATTTATAAATGATAACTGGTTCCGTTGTAGAAGTGTTTTCCCAAACAGATTTCATCTTGCTTGGTGGATTATTTAAACACCCATGAGAATGATACGTACTTCGATAACTTGTATTGCCATAAACCTTTGACGGTTGCCAAGAACTATCATGCATGCCGACACCATCTTCGGTTAATGGTTCCCAATAACTAACCTTGCTGGCATAAGCAGAGCCGTTATCATTTTTACCAGTTAAAGTAGAAGGACTTTGTTTGTACAAAATGTGGAACAGGCCGGTAGGAGTTTTATCACTCCCGCTTAAAGTCCCACTCATCACAGGAATGTTTTCCTTTAATTTTCCATTTACATAAATGTATTCATGAAGGGTAGACAAGTTAATTTCAACCCGGGTAGAACCAATGGCACTGCTGCGATTATAACTAATATTTTGACCAGAATAATTCTTCATATCAACTTTAGTATTTGATTTAACACTAGCATTAATGAACTTATCAGCTAACATTTTAGCTTCTGATTTGACGTTTAGTGACCAGCCATAGTTTGAAGCAGTTGTATTATTGGTCGTAATTGTTTTACCGCTATTCAAGAGTTTGACACTAAATGATTTTCCCTGAGTGCTATCAGAATCGTTAATTTTAGTTAATTTAGCCTCTAATGCGGTTAAATCAACAGTTGGTGTTTTTCCCGGTTGGGTATTCACAATATAATCGGAACCTTTTAGCGTATAATTTTTACCGCCAACGTGGTAAATCAACGTCTTGGTCAAACTGTCTTTTAAGTTCTGTTTAACTGCTTTAGCAGCCGCTGTTTCAGATTGTGTTGCTGTAGATGAACTAGTTTTTAGTTTAATATCCTTTAATTGTTTAACTTGATTATCATAGCTAGCCAGGGCCTTGGTTACAGTCACTTGGTTGCCCTTAGCAGCCGCTTGTGTTTTTATACTGCCATTTTTTAAATAATAATAAGTTGGATGAGCAGCAGTTGCAGTCTTGTTATAAGTTTTTAGAGCTTGAGTAACCTGCTTTTTTAGGGTGTTATTTCGATAAGTCACAACCTTATCAGAATTTGTTAAAGCGACCGCACTGGATTTACTTGATGAAGCAAATAAGCCATGGTGCTTTTTTAACGCGTCTTTAACTTGTGTTTTTGTGACACTTGATACTGTTTGTGATTTTCCAGTTACTAATAGTTTGCCATTTAGGTAAACGCGATTAGTTATCGTGGAGGAAGATGCAGCTAACTTTTGAGTAGCTTGATTAGCGGTTAGCCCAGCCACACTTTTTCCGTCGATCGTTGTTTTAGGAGCAAAGTGGGTTTGACCATATTGCCATGCAAACAAACCACCGCCAACGATTAAGATCCCCAAACCAATTAATACCCATCTTAACCAGTGATTATTTTTAGTCAATTTTTTTCCTCCTCATAATATGTAGATAGGTTGTTACAAAATCTGGTCCCAATAATGCAAAAAGGATCTCTGTTTAAGAGGTCGGATTTACAACTCAGATAGTCAGAACGCCTAAATTATAAAGGATGACTAACCTATGTCAATCGGAAATCTGTTAAATTAATAAAAATTTGTAACTTATCTGTAACAATCATACATTCTTTTTTGCCAAAAATACAACTATTTATTCTTCTTTAGCTAGTCATTTATTTTTGAGCACCAATTATTATGCTAGTGGTGCTGTATTAAATCAACATTAAACAATTTTTTATAACTCTGATTTTTAGTAAGCAGTGCTTTGAGATATATGAGATTTATATGATACAATAATCTTTGTGACTTTTTTATAGGTACATAATTAAAATAATTTATTGAGGTGAACATCTTGATGAACAGTATCAATTCAGAAGATAAACCCGTCGACCAAAATGGCCGCCCGTATAATCGACTCTTATTAGTTTTTACATTGTTAATTGGGACATTTAGTACGTTTTTAACTTCCACGATGTTAACCACAGCTTTTCCAACTTTGATGAAATCTTTTAGTATTTCAGCCAATACCGTCCAGTGGTTGACAACTGGATTTATGTTAATGATGGGAATTGTCATTCCGATCACTGGCTTTTTCTTGCAACGTTTTGATTCACGTAAACTATACTTATCTGCAATTGTCATTTTTTTCGTTGGAACGATTGTTTGTTATTTTGCGCAAAACTTTTGGACAATTTTGGCGGGCCGTCTGATTGAGGCTGCCGGAGTGGGAATCACTTCACCTGTTTATCAAACAATAATGACTTCAATTTTCCCACCTGCGAAACGTGGGGCAGCTATGGGGAGTGCCGGAATCGTAGTTGGACTAGCACCTGCAATTGGGCCAACGTTTGCTGGTTGGATTTTAATTCATTATTCGTGGCGAATGCTATTTTTAGCAATCATGCCGATCTCTCTAATTGTGTTAGTTACTGGTTATTTCACACTAAGAAAGGTATTACCCACTAAAAAAGCACCGGTGGACTGGTCTTCAGTAGTTCTTTCAATGATCGGATTTGGTTCGATGCTGTTTGCTTTTTCTTCCGTGGGAACTTATTCATGGACCAATCCAATTGTGTATGGAACCTTAATTGTCGGTGTTTTAGTGGTTGCAATTTTTATCTTTAGATCTTTAAAGATTAAAAATCCACTTTTACAATTTAAAGTTTTTGAACACTCTGATTTTACGTTGTCTGCTATTTTAGTTTCGGTTTCATTTATGTCAATGAATGGTTTTACTCTTGTTTTACCATTATATTTGCAAACTGTTCGCGGAGAGTCACCACTGGCTTCTGGACTGACGCTTTTACCTGGTGCCATTATGATGGGTGCGATGAACCCAATTACAGGCCGAATTTTTGACCGACTAGGTGCTCGTGATATGGCAATTGCTGGCATGTTTATTTTGTCACTAACCACAGCGTCATTTATTCCGATTACCGCACAAACGCCGGTGTTTTACCTAGCTTGTTTGTATACCGTGCGTATGTTTGGAATTTCGATGGTCATGATGCCAGTCACAACAACGGGAATGAATGCTCTACCGTTAAATCTAATCGGGGATGGCACGGTTGTGAATAATACCGCGCGACAGGTATTTGCTTCGATGGGAACTGCCATTTTGGTCTCAATTATGTCCAGTGTGACCTTGAATCATACGCCCGGGAGCACAGTTGCACAATCGACACCAATTTTATTTAAAAAACTGTCTTTAAATGCTAATGTTTTAGGCTTTCGTTATGCATTCTTGATTGCGACTACCTTTGCAGTGATTGGATTTCTTTTAACGTTTTTCTTGAAAAAAGATGAGAGAGAGGGGTACTAACATGATCGTTATTTTTTTATTTGCGGGTGCCTTGCTCTTTGCTTGCAGTATGATTTTTATGAAACGTGGAACCAACAAAATAATCTGGATCACGGTTGGTTTAATTTTAAGTATTGGTAGCGTCGTGCTAATTACGTTAAACTACAATACTTATTTAGGAATGAAAACAGTCAGCAAAACGCAAACTTTTCCCTTAACGTCTAGTATCAGAGGAAAACACGTTTTGCTGTATCAACAGATTGGCACAAAGGATGAACGAATATACTATTATGCAACTAATCCGTTACAACAAAAATTATACAAAACAAATCCTACTACAGATAAAATTAAATTAACGCATAAATCTAATATTAGTCAGTTGAAAATCACACGAACTTATCGGGTTTATCGTAATGAAGAAATGCGCTTATTATTTAGTAATGGCGTACCCAATCATCAGTTTGTGAATCAACATTACGAATTCAAATTAATGCCTGGTTGGCAGGTACAAAAATTAAATTCTTCCCCAAAAAGTTAGCTGAACTTTTGAACTGACAGACCTAGCAAGATAGCTTAAAATAGGAACTAAGATAACTAATTAAGGAGCAATCATGAAAAATAAAACTTCGCAATTGAGTTTATTTGGTTTCTTTACTTTGACAGCTTCGATGCTGATGTCAGCAGATGAATATCCAGCCTTTGCTCAATCTGGTCTATTAGCAGTGCTATATTTAATTTTAGCAGGTGTTTTTTGGTTCTTACCTGTTGCATTATGCTCAGCAGAAATGGCCACGATTGAAGGAAATAAAGAGGGCGGTGTTTTCACCTGGGTCAAAAAGAGTTTGGGCACCCGGTGGGGATTTTTGGCCGTCTTTTTTCAGTGGTTACAAATTACAGTTAACTTCATTACAATGATTTATTTCATTATTGGTTCTTTGGCGTATGTGTTGAATTTTCCTGCGTTAAATAGTAATCTGTTGTTTAAATGGGTTGCTTTTTTAATTATCTATTGGACCATGACTTTTCTACAATTGGGTGGCGTTAAAAAAACGGATCGCTTAGTGACGATTAGTTTTGTGGTGGGCATCATTCTGCCCTCGATTATCCTGTTAATTATGGGGATCTTATATATGATTCAAACAGGTAGTGTACGCTTTAACGTTAATTTAACGGATAACTTTCATGTGCTTAAAACTAACTTTTCAATTGGAACAATTGTCCCTTATATCCTAGCGTTTACGGGAATTGAAGCCTCAGCCTCATATATTAATGATCTGGATCATCCTAATCGTAACTATCCGCTTTGCATGTTGGTGTTAGTTGTATTCGCGATTCTTGTTGATTCTTTAGGTGGCCTCTCTGTTGCTGCGGTAGTACCGCTTGGACACCTTACCTTAAATCAAGGTGTTATTCAGGCGGTAGCGCAAATGTTTCAAGTTACGCTGCCTACTATGCAGTGGGGTGTGCGAATTATCGGTCTGTTGATGGCGTTTGGAATGATCGGTGAAATCAGTTCATGGATCATTGGACCGGTTAAATCGTTATTTGTGACTGCGGAGGATGATATTTTACCGCACTATTTTATGCGTGTTAATCATGATGACGTGCCGGTACGTTTAATTATTGTCCAAGGAGTTGTGGTAACTTTAATTAGTGGATTTTTAACGGTTATCCTTGGCGGTAATAACGATGCTTATCAAATGGCAATGGCACTGACAGTCATGCTGTACATTGTGACCTACATTTTAATTTTTATTGCCTATCTTCACGAAACTAATTCGTCAGCTAAACGAGGATTTCGAATCCCTGGTGGTAAACTCATGCGTTTTGTGGTCGCATTCTTGGGATTGGTTTCTTCAATTGCTGTTTTGGGATCAACGTTTATTCCTACGGCAACTATCAAATCAATTAAACCAGCGCTATACACAACGTTGATGATCAGTTTCTTTTTAGTCATCATTGGGTTGACTGAATTACTTTATGAATTTGGCATCCGTCATCAAAAGCAGCGCCATTACAACTTTACAATTCGGCATCGTCATTCAAACGAAATTAATAAAGTGATTTTACCGCAGGGACGTAATGAACATATTTTAAAACATATAGAACGAGATATTGATCAAGAAGAGGAAAAGTTAGTCCGAGATGTAAAAAAAGGGTAATTAAAAGAAGTGCACCTGACAAAATGAGAGTTTTGTTAAGTGCACTTCTTTTGTTTACATTTTTACCGAAATATCATTAATTTTGGGTAACTGATCAACAAACTGTAAATAACTTGTTTCCTCGTCAGTTTGAGTAATCTTGACATCGTTTAGCTTAGCAGCATGCAAGTCTGCCTCGGAAATTTCAAGATGATGAGTCACAGTTGCGTTACCAATTAAATCGATATCGTAATTTGTATCATTTTTATGAACGTTAGTTTTGACCATTCCACCAGGATTATAAACGGTAATTTCCTGATCAAATTGACCTTTATCTGGATGAGTAAGGGCAAACGCTAAACTTGTAGCGGACATGCCGGTACCACAGGCATTTGTGAAACCAACTCCGCGTTCAAATGTACGAACAAATAATTCATTTTGTCCCAGAATTTGAGCAAAACTGACGTTTACGCCATCAGGAAAGTAAGGGTTAGGTTGATTGAGCCGTTTACCCAAAGTACCCAAGTCACTTGAGGCCAATTCATCTGCCGAAACAAAGCTTATTAAATGAGGATTAGGAACGGCAACTGCTGTGAATTTCAACTCTGGTAATAATTCTGGCCAAGTTTCGTTAACTAATTGTTGATGCTCAGGATTATGAAACGGAAGGCTTTCAGCCGCAAATGAAACTGGCGAAATTTCAACGCTGAATGCTGGAACATTAGGTGCAAAATCAGCAGCTTTACTTACTTTTAGATCGGCATTAAGAGTTTGAACCTTAAATTGGTCTACTTGAAATTTCTTGGCTAAATAACGGGAAACAGTCCGTAAGCCATTACCACACATAGAGGCTTCACTGCCATCCGCATTGATGACACGCATTTGTGCCAAAGCATCCTGGTGAGTTGGTTCATCAACAACTAGCACGCCATCCGCACCTTGCAGTAGGCCTGTTTTGGGATCAGTGATTTTGGTAGTGAAATTAATCAGTTCTTGATCAGATAACTTAGTTTGAAGTTGGGTTTGATCGAGTAAAAAAAAATGATTTTCGGATCCGTGAACTTTGTCAATCTGCATAGATAGTGCTCCCTTCGTTTATCTTGGCTTTAGGTTCAAAAAATTGTTGGTAAATTTGTTTAACGGCTTTTTTTGCATCAGCTTGTTTGGTGCCTAACATGATTGAGATTCTTGAAGCGCCCTGATTAATCATATGAACCCCAATTTCGTTTTCGGCAAGGGGACGTAGAATGTTTTCAATGGTGCCAATTTTAGAACGCATTCCCTCACCAACCACCATGATAATTGCGTAATCATCAATCCAATTGAGTTGGTCAGGTTTTAAGGTGTTTTGAATATCATGACACATTTCATGAATAGTTTCGCTGTTTAGCTGATTTTTGTCAAAGATTATGGTTAGATCGTCAATTCCGGAAGGCATATGTTCATAAGAAACATCATATTTATATAATATCTGTAATAGTTTCAGCGTAAAACCCACTTCTTTATTTAACAAATAGCGATGCAAATATAACGCGGCAAAATGATCGGAACTGGCTACACCAGTAATCGTACTGTGAGGCTTGAATCCCTTTTCCGGTACGATTAATGTGCCTGGCAAATCAGGATGGTTAGTGTTTTTAACGTTAATCGGAACTTGACCTTCAATAGCTGGAATAATAGCTTCATCATGAAAAACCGAAAAACCAGCATAAGAAAGTTCGCGCATTTCACGATAGGTCATTTTTTTGATGGCATGGGGATGATTGATAATCCGTGGATCTGCCGCATAAATGGCATTCACATCCGTGAAATTTTCATATAACTGTGCGTTTAACCCACGAGCTACAATTGCGCCCGTAATGTCGGACCCCCCACGAGAGAAGGTGGCAATTTGACCATTAGGGGTGAAACCAAAGAAACCTGGGAAGATTAATTTTTCACTACCAAATTGTAAATGAGCCAAATTCTTGTAAGTTTCCGGTAACACGGAGGCATTACTGGGATCGTCACTAACAATAATTCCTGCTTCAAAAGGATCCAAAAAACGTGCGGCAATACCAAGATGCTTAAGCACACTGGTTAGTAACATAGCATTTAGACGTTCACCGTGTGCCTTAAATGCTGCCATCAAATAAGAATTGCTGGGGTAATATTCAAAAGGAAGCGACTGTAATTTTTTAATAATTTTTTCAATTGGTCTAGTTGGTAAATCGAAAAAATTACCAATATCTTTGTAACGTTGACCAATTTTTTGAATAATTGCTGCAGTATTTTGATGTTTTATCACGGTTAGTGCGTATTCAATTAATAAATCAGTAACCTTGGTGTCCTCAGCAAACCGTTTGCCAGGCGCGGAAACAACCACAACTTGGCGAGTGGGATCGGCTGTAATGATTGAGATTACCTTTTGAAAATGGGCGCCATCTGCTAATGAGGTACCACCGAATTTAACAACCTTCATGTTTAAAAAAGTCCTTTCCAGTTTTAAAAAATTCTGTTTTATTAGAATTTGATTAGTTATTTTGAATTTTAGCATTTTATTTTTTAATAGCAACTAAATTATTTTATTATCAAAGGTTGAAAGTATCAAAATCACTTCAGTAATTGAGGTTAAACGACTTTGCCTAAAAAAATAGTTTAACTGCCGTCCTGCGGCTTACCCGGTCTGGAACGGGTTGGGTACGATTTGAAGCCAAGAAGAACACTTGTCTTCAAACTCGACCTTATTCTAAGTAATAACTTACTAAGAATAATTTCACCCCTGAGACCAATCGCCTCCGGACTAAGAACGTTTGATGTCAAATAGTGCCCAGTAATATTGATGTCACAACTTTTATATCGATGTGTTGATTACAAAGATACGAAGATTAGACTTAGTCTGGAAGCAAATGGGCTCAGTAGTGTCATTTATCTTAGCGGGCTCCGCTTAGATAAACGGACTAACATTAGTGGTG
>NZ_JQBY01000032.1 GCF_001437405.1 Pediococcus ethanolidurans
ATTCACCAATACCAGAAAGTGTAGACCCATATTATCGGGTGGGGAATATTGGCACTAGCATTCATTTTAGCAATCGCAAGATGGTTAGACCACAAATTGCAAAATTAATTTAGATAAAAAGGTTTAATAAAATGACGACTAAGAAGAGATTTTATATTGTAATGGCAATTTTCTTTATAATTTCGTTGACAATTCTTTGGTTATTTCCAAGTTACTCTGCTATTTGGGGAATCGTTAGCATTCTTATTGGTCATTTAGTGGTAGGTCTGTTAAATGTAATTAGGCCGCTAAAAAAGTAGAAGGGCGTTTATTTTGATGATTAACGTTAATCACGAACTATTATACGTTAATCGAAAACATCACTGTTTATATTGTGTCGTTGATACAATTTAGTTAAACTAGAGGATGTGATGCAAGACGAAGATTTGGTTTAAAGGAAGCCAAGGATGAACTAATCTGATTATTCATCTAAACTAACATACAAATGATAGAACCTGGGATTACTGAATTTTTTATTGAAAATTTTGTGCTAATTTTTGTTATTTTAAATATGAATACCTATCTAAAAAATAATTGTGAGTTGAATGTAGTTACTTTAAACTTTGGAGTTAGCATTCTTTGTGCAATTTTAGGGATATTTTTGGAAGATGCTGCTTACCTTCCTTTAGTTTTAGGAGCAGTCGTAATTGAGATAGGTAGACAAAGGCGGTGTAAAATCCGTCTGCGTTATGTAAATACCATGCTCATAAGCGTTATTATCCAAATGATACTTATTTCTATTAGTGCATACATTAGCACGACAATTTCAATGTGGAAAAATCATTTTCATTCGCTTAAATCACTTTCTAAAGTTAGTGGCATGCTGATTACACAAGATCTTGTGATTGATTTATTTTTTACTTTACTTTTATTTATTTGGTTTTATCACCATCGTACATGGTGGTATCATTTGGTTGATCAAATTGAAGACTTAGGATTATCCACACGAATTTTTTGGATGTTAATGATGATTTATGCATCTATTCAAATCATTTTAATTATTAGTGATATTCAGAATATCACAGCAACAATTCAAGCAGCCAGTATTGTGATCTTTATGTTGATTATTCTTTTAATGGGTTGGCAAATGCAGTTCTTCATAAAGACCTATGCTACTCAGCAGAGTGTGAAAGACGAAAAAATGAGGAATCAACAATTACACGATTATTTGGATAGTGTTTCCCAACAATATACGGAGCTGCGTCAATTTAAGCATGATTTTCGAAATATTATGGTGTCCATGTCAGAATTAGCTAAGCACGGTGATCAAACTGAACTTAATGAATACTTGTATGAGTTGAAAAATCAAAAGAATTTAAATCAGTCATTAAAAAAAGCGAGTATATCTCAATTAGATCATCTCAAAAACGAAACCTTGCAAGGGCTTATTGTCCAGAAGTTTTTTGAAGCTCGCAAACAAAATGTTGAGTTGAATATTGAAATTGAACAAAGTGATTTTTTTATTGAAAAGCAATTGGTGGATATCGTTAGAATTGTCGGAGTGCTTTTAGATAATGCGATTGAGCAGGCAGAAAAAATGTCCGATCGAAAAGTCGCCTGTGCCCTGATTAAAACGGTTGATACTGTAGAAATTTCTGTTGAAAATACGGTAAAGTTACCATTTGATTTGAGGAAAATCTTTAAACTTGGATTTTCCTCAAAAGGAGAGGATCGTGGATTAGGACTTGCAAACGTCAAGGAACTAGTTGATCAAAATGAAAATTTTTACTTAGATACACAATTGATACAACGAAAACTAAGAATTACTTTAATTATTACGGGGGAGAAATAAGTGTTTTCAATCTATTTATTAGAAGACAATCCAGAGCAACAGGCATTTTACGCAAGAATTATTAAAAATACTATTATGATTAATGACTATGCGATGAAGTTGGTTTGTGCCACAAACAGTGTTGAAAAATTAGAGAATGGTATTTTAGACCAGGAACAGGGACTGTTTTTTTTGGATATGGAAATTGCCAAACAGACGGATGCGGGATTAAAGCTGGCTAGTAAAATTCGACAGAAGATGCCATTTGCACAAATTGTGTTCGTGACGACACATGATGAATTGGCATTTTTAACCTTGGAGCGTAAGATTGCACCATTGGACTATATCTTAAAAGATCAATCAATTGAAGATATTAAATCTAAAATTATTGAAGACGTCAATTTAGCGCGATCTCAATACGTTGAGTCTCTCTATCATCAACAGTCGTTGTTTGGGTATCACATCGGGTCCCGCTATTTTTCAGTACCAATGAGCGAATTAGTGATGTTATATACCATCAAAGAGCGCCCGGGAAGCGTTACCATGATTGCTGAAAATCGACAAGCAGAATTCCCCGGAAATCTGAACAATTTGGAAGAAAAGTATACGAATTTGTTTCGTTGTGATAAAAGTTATTTGGTTAATTTAGATCATATGACCAGCTTTAACGCTCAAACCAGACAATTGCATTTTAATCAGGGACTTTTTTGCAAGGCATCTTTTCGCAAGGCCCGAGATTTGACTAAATTGATGAAAAATCATGTATCTTAAAATGGATTTACAGTATAAAATTGTAAATCCATTTTTTTACGTTAATCATTGAAATTGGTACGTTTATTTTTTATTTACTCACACCAGACCGTTTGACTATATACTATAGACATACTAAATAATTATGAGGTGTTTGCGATTTAATAAAGTGGGGTAGGGATTAAAAACGACAATGAAAATAAGTGTTTACGGGGGGATTTATTATGTTAAAGAAGAACATGAAAAATATTGCATTAGTTTTGACGTTAATGTCTTTAGGTACTGTTGTAGTGCCAAGTTCTGTGGCTTATGCTGATACTGTTAAAAATGATGAAACAAGCAAACAAGATATAACAACAAAATTAGAGAATCAAGGGGAACTATCAGGGGACGATGTTGCAAAACTTTTTAATCAACAAAAGTCGGAAACAACAATCCAAACAAATGAAATTCAAGATGCAGAGTTGTATGATAACTTTGATCCGACAATTAACTTGGTAATTACACCAGATGAAGTTAAACAAGCAAAAACACACCTTATGTATTATGACAATTTTACGGCAGAAGAACTATCAACAATTAGTGACAAAGAAGTGGTTTATTTATATCAACAGTCTCAAAATCCCGAAACAAGAATGAGAGGAAAAACTGTTGCAAAATTGATATTGAAAGTATGGAAAAAACTACCTAAAGCGGCGAAAAAGAAGATTACAAAGCTTACGGGCTTAGGAAACTTTCTAAAAGTTGTGGATCATTACACAGGTACAGAGTACCATATCATTTATTCGGCATTGAGAAAAGTTGGAATGTCAAAAGGATGGGCAAGCATGACTACCAAAACGATTACTCTCTTTATTTAATTTGAAGACATGAGCAAATCTAAATATTATAGTTTGATGTAGACGAATTGCTTAATTTTTTAGCGTTCAAGTGTTCGATACTGAAGATAAATATATTATTAGCTCTACATCAAATTTTACTACTGTGACTTTAATTATCTAAAGAAGCGTAGCTTAAGGGAGCAGAAAAGAGGCTAAGAAGGGCGTGTTGGTATGAAATCGGATAGTAAAACCTTAAGTATTATAGAATGGGGACTGTTTATAGCTGCAATTATTTTTAACGTTATTTATATTTTGGATGGCAAATCATTTGGAGCGGCGCTTACAGCTACAATATGTGGTATTATATGGAGTTTATTACAGATTATTGGAATAGCTACAAGTTTGTATTATTGGCACAAAGATAAAAATTAGTGCCGGTGTGAGGTGCTTCGATTTAAGATTTTAAAATCAGTCAACGATTATTTTCGGAAAATATCTGTTATTTTTATTTTTATTATTACCAAAAATCTTCAGTCAAGCGAATTGTTATGAGAAGCATCAAATGTTTTAAAAAGTAAAATTAGTGGACAACGTCCTGTATTATTTATAAAGGTTCTCGTCAGAAAATGTAATCACAAACTTGTGGTTGAAATTTTTGTCGGGAATTTTTTGAATAAGACATAAAGAAAATTACCAAATGCTGAGATTGTTGAAACCTTTTATCTATGACTAGTCACTAATAGGTCTGGGGGTCAAACGTTTGGGAATAAACACATTGAAAAAAGATATAGAACTAGTTTTTCAAGCAAAGTGGGGTGATAGAGAAGAGTGGTCTACCTTACTGGTTGATCTGCAATCAAAAATGTACAAAACTGCGTTGTTATATTTTCACAATCAGGAGGATGCTCTAGATATTGTGCAAGAAACTTCTTTACAGGTATTCTTGAGTATCAAGCATCTGCGGCACCCACAATATTTTGATACGTGATTAGTACGTATTTTGATTAATGTATCGCGTCGCTTTTATTATCGTGATAGACTTGTGTCCGAAGTGGTTGAATTGACAACAGATTTTCATAGGTAAGTGGATCTTCATCAAGACTTGATGCAAGATCTTGCTATGGTTCCGGAAAAGCACTTTGCTCTGCTTGGCTTTTTATAGTTTATCACCAAGTGTAGCCTCTACTTTAGATGATGAACTAAAACGACAACATGGAAGGCTTATATTAGGTATCTTTTGCAGCTGTATTATGGCTATTTAAGCCAGAACGGCCAACGGCCTTTAATGACCTTATGGATTATAGGGGCTTGTTTATAACCTGTCTGATCTTCAATCTAATTTACATTTTAGATGGCAAAGCGTATGGTGCTGCACTTACGGCAACGATATGCGGGATAGTTTGGGGTTTATTGCAGATTATCGGAATCATTACAGAAATATATTATTGGCGCAAAAGTGAGCGTAGTAACAAATAGGTAAAATTAGTAAAGGGGTGAATACTAAAACGAATATGGCTAGATTGCATGCTTTTCACGAATTCGTTTAGAGCTTTTATGACAAAAATAAATTTACGACGGTTAAATGTTATAGCTAAATTTACGTTTAAACATAACATCAAGAAAAGCTCATACTGGTCCGGCTTGTTATGGCCGGTTTCTGTGTTAGTTATGATTTTAGCATTTGGAATCTCGCCTGATGTGAACACGAAAAATTTAGTGTTTAGTAATTTTCCCAGAACTTTATCAATTGGCATGGGTGTCTTTGTCTTACTCTTCAGTTTGTTATTAATACCCATAACTGGGAATGAGATTGAAAATGATCGATCGTCAAAAATTAATGAGTTTTTGTGGGTCATTAGTAGATCAGAGGATCAATTTTCTGGCAGATTACTAGGTGTCTTTTATCTTTTGATAGCAAGCTTGGGTCTATATATAATTGGTTTCTCTTTTTTTATGACAACGAATGAATTGTTATCCTCGTTAATGACAGCCAGTTACAGTTACTTTGTAAATTGGCACACCTTTTTATTAATTTTACTTATGTTACAAATCTTTGGTTGGATATTGTTATTGACTGCACATATCAGCATTTACATAAAAAATCATAGTCATTTACTACAGGCTTTAACGCCAGTTTATGTGTATATCATGATTTCCATCTTTTTGACATTCGTCACTTTGGGACATTTTTCGAGTTCTAAGTTGCTTACTGCTCTAATTTTTCCGGTGTGGTCACAAATAATTAGCAGTCAACTTGTTTTTTATCATCGGGATGATACGTTCTTTTTATTCATAAGTACGGGTCTGCAAATGCTTTTGCTTGTAGGCTATTTTTGGATAGTCAAACAGAAATACCAAAAAGCCGCAATTATGGATTAATGGGGAAGTGATGAGATGAAGATACTCAAACAAAAACAAGTTTTGGCGGTAGCTTGTCATGAAATTAAAGGTCAATTAAGTTCATTTACTTATTGGACAATTATTTTGTGGCCATTATTAATTGCAGCAATTTTTGAACGAAGCGGAAATATTCATCTCGATCTGTCGACTAGCAATTATTTGAATTTAAATTTATTTTGGGGAAACTTTCTCCCCATATTTATTTTTATGGTTAGTCTTTCGTATGTGTCTATTATGGCTAATTCGGTGGCTGTGGATAAAACGAGTAAAATTTCGGAAATGTTATTGGCAATGGTAGATGCTAAAGAACAATTGATTGGTAAAATCTCAGCAACCTATTGCCTGATGCTTTTACACATGACGATTTATGCAGGGTTAATTTATATATACGAGCGAGTGACGCACGGTTTTATCGTTCAAACAATCATTAGAAATACTAGCCCCGTTTTTTTCGTGTACATTGTGTTAGATGCCGCAGTGGCGTTATTTATGGCACTAGTGTGGGCTACCGAAATTGCGTCTTATGTGACGGATGAGTCACAAGTGGCGGTGGCCGTTATTCCAGTTATGTTACTGATCGGGACTGGAACGATGGTGGCATTTTTATTTAATGCACCACATTACTTTGATGCAGGAATTAGCGTTATGCGTGTGTACGCCAATGTTGTATTAGCCTTTCCACCAATTGGATCCTTATTGATGCCAACATTATTGGCTAATCAAAATGTTAGTTACGTTGAAGCCTATTTGAACATCATAATTCAGTTGGTTATCATAGCTTGGCTACTAAAACAGAGTATTCGGCAGTATCGCTTTGGCTTGTTATCATCCAAGAAAGCAAATCCGTTTTTATCAGTGCTTGCACACGAAAATACTGGCAACTTGAAAGAAAATAAAAGGTGAGTTTTAAATGATTGAACTACAACATGTTTCGAAACGATTTGGTAACTTTAATGCGGTATCCGATTTATCATTTTCCTTGCATAGTGGTCAAATATTGAGCTTGATCGGGCAAAACGGCGCGGGGAAATCGACAACTTTTCACATGATTTTGGATTTTATTAAACCAGACAGCGGAAAAATATTGTGGAGTGGCAAACCATTGACTCCTGATGCAATCACCGCGAAAGTCGGGTATATGCCTGAAGAACGGGGGCTCTATCCAAAGGAGACCATTAAAAGTCAACTGCTTTACTTTGCAGCACTACACGGGATGAAAAAAGCGGAAGCTATAATACTCCTAGACGACTGGATGAAAAGACTTAATGTGGTTGGGAAATCCACTGATAAAATCGAATCTTTATCCAAAGGAAATGCACAAAAAGTGCAACTGATTGCTTGTCTGATGTTTAAGCCACAATTGTTAATTTTGGATGAACCATTTTCTGGATTGGATCCGGTAAATAGTGAATTGCTGATTAAGGCGATCTTAACGGCAAAGCAGCAAGGGACAATGGTTATCTTTTCAACTCATAATATGGATAATGTACAGAAGTTATCAGACTATATTGTCATGTTGAAACATGGCCAAACTGTTTTAAAAGGGACACCAACAGAAATTTATCGACAATTTGGTCGGTTGAGATTAGATATTGAAGGATATCAGAATGTAGAACGACTTAAACGAATTCAGGGTGTCAAAAAGGTTACTTTGATGGCTAATGGTGTACACCTTGAATTGAATAATGAGCAGTGTGGCAAAATAATTTTCACCGAGGTTACCAAGCACGGCTATGTGCCGGTTTTTAATCAGCATTATCCTGATTTAGAAGCTATCTTTAAATATGAGGTGCATAAAAAGGCTTATGATCGGCTGTAATAGGAGTGGGATGCACAGTTATCATACTTCAGTATGTGATTTTAGGCATTGAAGTAGGTTTCAGCGAATTATTACTCTTACAGATTGTTTTATTGACAGCTTTAGTTATTATCAAACACCGAAGCAATGAACTGTAATTTTAAATTTTGTTGAATCATGACGTTAATCATTAAAAAGTGCACGTTAATTTTTTAATTTACCGTTTTGATTTGTATGCATATATACTACATTTATGTGGTAAGTTAAATCACTAAAAACAATGGCAACGGAAAATAAGTATTTATGGGGAATAATAACAAAAGAAGAGTAGTAATACTTTCTTCGCGGGGACTTTTGTTATTTTACATAGCATGAAATAAAAGATTGTTCTCTGTAGCGTCAAGTATTCTGAAAAAACAAAATTAATGGAGAATGTCCTGTATTACTATAAGGATTCTCGTCAGAAAATGTAATCACAAACTTGTGGTTGAAATTTTTGGCGGGAATTTTTTTGAATAAGGCATAAAAAAATTACCAAATGTTGAATTTGTTGGAACCTTTTATCTATGACTAGTCACTAATAGGTGTAGGAATGAAAAGAGGGGGGAACGTATTGGAAAAAGATATGGAACTGATTTTGTTAGCAAAACGAGGTGATAGAGAAGCATTAACTAAATTACTGGTTAATCGACAAGCAAAACTCTATAAAACGGCGTTGCTTTACATTCACAATAAAGAGGATGCTCTGGATATTGTGCAAGAAACATCTTTGCAAGCCTTTTTGAGTATCAAGCATCTGCATCATTTACAATATTTTGATACATGGTTAATACGTATTTTAATTAATGTTTCGCGTCACCTTTACCGTCGCGAAACACCGGTACCAGAAATAGTTGAATTAACAGCAGATTGTCATAAACAAGTGGATCTTCATCAGGATTTAATGCAAGATCTTGTAATGGTTCCAGAAAAGTTTCGTGTGGTATTGATTCTCTTTTATTTTAATGAATTACAGGAATCTGAGATTGCAAAAATTTTACGAGTACCAACTGGAACGGTTAAGAGTAGATTAAACCGCGGCCGTGAATGGTTACGAGAAAAAGGAGATGTCATTCGTGAATATTAACTGGCAGCAAGAAACAAATAAGATAAAAGTACCTGAAACTGCGGTTACTCAGGCAATAACCAGAGGACTTAATCAAGCAACTAAGCGGCAACAAGGCCATCGAAAATTAGGACTTATGCTTACTGTGGCCGCTCTTCTTAGTATTATATTATTTAATCCATTGACTATTCAGGCCGGAGGTGTTGTTCCTGCAATTCACCAACTACTTGATAAAAAAAATCAAAAAACGCAAAATTTTGATCCTACCATGAATGAAATTTTTAGTGGTCTGTCAGATGTCTCCGCTTATCAATCTGTGAATTCATCAACAGTAAAGGGGGATGGATTAACAATTCAAGTTAGAGGTGTAATGACATCTGCGGGTATTAAAGCATTTGTCATTGACTATAATGGTGCCCATATTAATCCTGCAGCACTTCGTCATCAGGATGTACACGTGACACTTAATCAACATCAGTCAGTCATTGATCTTGAACAAAATTATGGACAGATTGCTCTTGGGCATTACCGTCAATTCATTGCCTTCTATGTCAATGGTGATTCATCAACTAGCAATGACACCATTGATATTCGTATTGGACATGTTAATGGATCCTCACAGAGCATTTCACTACCCACAATCAAAACTAAGTCACTTTCCACAACCGTTCATAAAGTTACTGAAAAAACTGGTAACCTTACAACTGGCCAAGGTGCAATTGATCAAATTAATTCAACTTCACATTCGTTTGTTCTCAACTATTCGGTGTCATTTGATCAGCGAAAAATGGCTAAGTCGACAGCTAGTTTAATTAAGAAAGCAACATGGATATCAGACGCAGATGTTATGGTTAATAATAAGAAAATTGGAGATTTGATGTTAGGGTCAAGTGGAGCAAAAATTGGTGAAAAACAACAAGCAAATCAGGTTACCGTGAAATTCCAATCTATTTTTGCTTCTCAATGTTATGTTGACAACCAAGGTAAGAATGTTTCAATTCAAGATCTTAATCCTCAAGCTGTTGTACGATTCAAGTTGGAGATCCCTAGTCATAGTTCTTATGATCATATATTAGGTTACTTAAATGTGCCAATTACGGCATTACTACCTAAATAGGGAGCATATAATCATCTTATTTGAAGAGAAGTAACTATGAAAAAGAGAATTTTTGCAAACAATAATCTCATTCAAAGCAATAAGTGCTTGAAATTGAAATTAATAAAAGTCTGTTTTTACGTTAATCTGTAAAAATCATACGTTAATTTTTTGTTTAGTCGTGTTAGTAAATATAGAGATACACTATAAATATGATAACAGGACATGAAACTTATTTGTTAGAGTTATTCAACTTCATTGAAGTTCAATTCCCGGTGAAATCGGCCACGTAAACCGATGGTTGCTAGAATGTAAACCACTGGTTTCTATGCAAAGAGCCGTTCTCATTGCATAATTAGTTTTGTTGATTAACAAAAATTGAAATTTATATTTTTGACAACGGAAAATTAGTACCTACGCTCTGGGGGGAGTTCATAAAATTAAAAACTGAATATACGCTTCGCTAATTAAGACGTGTATGAAGGCAGGTATTAATAAGAACAGGTAGATCTTTTACCGGTTCTTTTTTTCTAAAGTAGTAAGTTCAAAAGTGATCGATCTTGGAATTCCTTAAAAGTTTTGTTAATCGACAAAATTAACTATTTGAGGAAGTGTTTAACATGAGGGAAATTTTGTCTTACAAACGTATTCGTCAGAGAAACGGTTTGTCTCAACAAGAGGTTGCAAATAAACTCCATATTTCTCGGCAATCAGTGTCTAAATGGGAAAACGCACATGCTCAACCTAGTATTACTAATTTAGTCAAGCTTAGCCACATCTATCAGGTTTCTTTGGAAGAACTAGTGTGTGGTTACAAAGTTTCAGAAAAGAGATCGTAATGAAATTAACTAGATATAATGTATTTGCGGTAGGTATCTTTTATTTTGCCTATGGTGTCTGGGCCTACATTGTTTTTATGGGCGAACCACCAGCCAGCGATGTGGGTAATAGTGTCGAAGCCGGAATTAGCTTCTTTTATAGCATTCAAGGAACTTATGAATCAGTGTTATTGATGTTGTTGCCCATGATTTGTTTGCCGTTATTCTTTGCCAATAATCTTTCTCAAGATCGTTATACAGGTTTCAATAAATTCTTGATTTATAGACTAGGATCATTGCAACGATACATACGAAATTTCTTTATTAAAACTTTTGTGGTTACTTTTACGGCATCTCTTATTTGGCAGTGCCTATTATTACTTGAAATTAATTTTTTAATGGCACCAATTCGAATGCTTCGGTCAAGTAGATTTTTGAGGAACTCGTTGGGTTATATCTTTTCTCAAAATAGCTATGTAAACTTGTTTTGGTTTGTTCTATTGACCTCAATCGGGTGGGCTATATTTATTTGTTTGGTACTAGCGATTAGTCTGTTCATTAAAAATCCGTATATCTTCTGGGGATTAGGGTTAATAGTAGGTCTCCTGTTGTTCATAGTTCCGACACTATTAGGAAATGGTCTAATAAGTTATTTATTTTTCCTTCCCATTTTAATTATGCCTGGAAATCAGATAATTGGTAGTAATATTCCGAGCTTGTCGCTTTATGTTCAATATACACTGACTGGTATTGTGTATGTGAGTGTGACCTGGGGATTAATTGCGTTATTTATCAGAGGAAAATTATATGAAGAAAATCATCAATAACAAGTTTTTATTATCTACATGGTTTTTTATAGGACTCCTGGCAGTTATTGCGGTAGCCTTTGCCTATCACAGCAAGGATCTATTTTCTGGTCTAGGATTGAGTAACATTCAGGCACTTATTTTCAATAATCTTTATATTCTTTTGGCAGCTAAACAGAGTTGGCAACTCGATCATATTAATCCGTTGTTAATCCCTAGAATGGGTAAAAGATTATACTTACAATTTATGGAAATGACGGCAGTTATTCGTGTTAGTTTATATATTGGAATTGAGACGATGCTTACCTTAATGATCATTCCAATTCATGCTCAATTGGGAGCCATTACCTTAATTTTTGTTTTAGTTAATTGGTGTCAGGGTATTCTTTTTGAAGTAAGCATCAACGCCTTTTTATTCAGAATTAATAAAGTATTTGGCCTAATATTGGCGATGGGTTTAAATATTATGGTGCACTATGAAATCATCATGAATATTTTAGGAAGGGCGGTAGGAATGGTACAATGACGAATTTATTAGTAGTTGAAAAGGTTATTAAGAGTTATAAGGAAGCAGTCGTTTTAGAAAATGTAAGTTTGCAGATCGCAGATAAAGGACAAATCATTCAATTAAAAGGAATTAATGGTTCAGGAAAATCGACACTGTTTAAGTTAATTGGGGGGTTGGAAAAACCAGACAGCGGTGAAATTTTATTGAGTTCAAACACTAATCTAGGGGCGTTGATTGAAAATCCTGGATTCTTGGAAAACTTTAGTTTAGCCTATAATCTTCGCTATTTAGCAAGTATCAAGTCTCGTTTGAACGAAGCATATGCGGAAAAACTCTGTCAAACACTGGCATTAGATTTACATAGTCACACCAAAATGAAAAATTATTCTGTTGGAATGCGTCAAAAGGCTGGAATTATTCAGGCCATAATGGAAAAGCAAAATCTCATTTTGTTAGATGAGCCTTCTAGGGGTTTGGATCAAGAAAGTTTGCAAAAGTTTGTAACGCTTATGAACCAATTGCGATAACAGGGCCGCAGTATCATAATCGCTTCGCATGAAATTTATGAAAAAATGGAGATTGACGAATGTTTGAAATTAGAACACGGGATCTTGTCACGTATTTAAGGCCGTTAATACTTGCGTGTATAAGTACCTTGATTTTGTTGAAGCTAATCGACAGTTATTATCAGACAAATAGTCAGTTGTTTTATTTACAGTATTCTATAAACGATCCTACGATAAGTTCTTTAGCACTTTTTTGTTTATCAATTTGGTTATATACAATTGCCATTATTCAACCACTTAGAGCACACTATGCGATACAAAACATGGCAATTGTGAGATCAAAGAAAACCGAAGTCAAGCGTGTTTTAATTGAATGCTCAAATCTTTGGTTAGTGATCATGGTAACAACAAATATCTGGGACGCACTATGCTATGGTCATATTTTTTTGCAGGGAATAGTTATCTTCCTAGTGGGATATTTGTTGAGTTGGTTGTTAGTGATAAAAATAAAATTGAGCAATTTGTTAGTTGTATTGTTAGTTTTGGTTCAAATCTTGGTACGGCTGGTACTTAGACTATAATGCTAAAAATTAATTATATGACCAATTCTGTTTGTAAATTTTACAAAGCACGGTTGATAACTTAAATTTGTGTTGAATTACCTTAGACCACTTAAAAAAAGAAGTCATTGTTGTTATACTGGATAACGTACAAAAACAAGAATAGGGAGATCTAGAGAATGAATGTCGATGCTTTGATCGAAAAGTACCCAGAAGTAAAAACAATGCAGGAGTTAAAGCCTTTTTTCTGGCGTAACCCTGATTATGGTAAGAAAGCTGATCTTTCAATTGGAATTGCAGATGTTTTTGATGCTGAAGCACGTTTTCATCGATTTGCACCTTACTTTGAAGTAGCTTTTCCAGAGACGGTGGCTACTCATGGAATCCTTGAGTCACCATTAATAGACCTTCCAGACATGAAGGCTCGTCTAAATAAAAGCTTTACAAATAAAATAGAAGGTGGCTTGTACCTCAAAGCTGATAACTACTTACCAATTTCCGGTTCGATTAAGTCTCGTGGTGGAATTTATGAAGTCTTGAAATTTGCTGAAAAAGTGGCCATTCAAGAAGGCGGCTTGATCTATGAAGACAATTACGCCGTGTTAGCCAGCAAAAAGTATCACGAGCTTTTTGCCAAATATGGAATTGCGGTGGGCTCAACTGGTAATTTAGGTCTTTCAATTGGAATTGTGGCGCAAAGATTAGGCTTTCGAACTTCAGTTCATATGTCAGCCGATGCTTCACAATGGAAGAAAGATAAGTTACGTTCATTTGGTGTGAATGTAGTGGAGTACAACGATAACTTCACACATGCGATTACTGAAGCTCGCAAGTCGGCTGCAGCTGATCCAATGACTTATTTCATTGATGATGAAGGTTCATATGATTTATTCCTCGGTTATTCGGTTGCCGCATTGCGACTACAAGCCCAATTAAAATCCCAGGGAATTAAAGTTGATAAGGATCATCCTTTGTTTGTATACTTACCAGCTGGTGTTGGTGGCAGTCCAAGTGGCGTTACCTTTGGTCTAAAGAAGGTTTTAGGCGAAAATGCACATGCTATTTTTGCAGAACCCACACATATCCCTTCTGTTACCTTAGGGATGGTTACTGGTTTAAATGATAAAATTTCTGTTTATGATATTGGCATTGATGGCACAACTAAAGCTGATGGTTTGGCTGTTGGTCGCGCATCAAGAATTGCTGGTAAAAATATGCGGACGTTATTATTGGGAACGGCAACTTTCAAAGACGAAGATATGATGAAAGATGTTGTTCGTTTGTATGAAACTGAGAAAATTGGATTGGAACCTTCGGCAGCTGCTGGATTTACAATTATGGATCGGTCGCTAGAAAATCTATCGGCTGATTTCCCAATGAAAAATGCTAATCATATTGTTTGGGCAACTGGTGGTAGCATGGTGCCAAAAGAAGACATGGAACGTTATCTTGAAATTGGTCGTGAAGAATTAGCTAAATAATGAAAAGGGTAACTACTAGTTCGATTAGATTCTTAATTTATCTAATTAACGATCAAATAAGGAATATTCAAACTCAAAACTCAAATCTCAAATCCAAAATTATATATATTTTAAAGTCAAAAAAGACTCCTGATGCATCCAATCGGCAGGGGTCTTTTGTTTTACTCATTATTTTTTGCTACGTGTATCAATATAGTTTACAAGCAAACACCACAAAATGAAAAGTATAAATGGTACAACAGTACTGTTATGAAAAACAAAGATCTCTAAAAGTACTAATATTATTGCTGTACCTAATATAATTGTCCGTTCTTTTGGAGTTCTTTTAAAAATCTCTTTAAAACCTGAAATATTCATAAAAAAAGAACTAAT
>NZ_JQBY01000033.1 GCF_001437405.1 Pediococcus ethanolidurans
TACTTCGGACATTATCATTTGTGAATGACAAAAATGATAATAAAGATTAAAAAAAGATTGACTTTTAAAAAGATAGGATTAAGATAATATTTAACATTATAAAAACGAATAGATGAGTAAGTCAGATATTGTGTTTAGAGAGTCGTTGGTAGGTGAAAAATGATGACAATCACTGACTGAAGATGGTCTAATTTAAATTTCGTTAGTCGAGCTGAATTGTAAGGCTATCGCGGGGACTCCCGTTATAGAGTTAAGGTATAATTTTGATTGTACCTGATGAGGAATAATTCGCGAGGATTGTTCGAAAAAAGGTGGTACCGCGGAAAAAAAGCACACTTCCGTCCTTAATCTAGAAATGGATTGGGATGGATGTGTGCTTTTTTGATTGGAGGAATTTAATATGACAGGTTTTAATACAAATTTAGTTCACGGCGAATCAATTCATGACAATCAGACCGGTGCAGTTAACATACCGATTTATAATTCTTCAACGTATGCCTACCCAAGTGCAACCAGTAAAGTACGTTGGGATTACGAACGATCAGGAAATCCAACTCGTGAATTTTTAGAAAAACAGGTTACGCGCTTAGAGGAAGGAAAAAATGGTTTTGCCTTTGCCTCAGGAATGGCAGCGATTCATGCTGTGTTCGCAATTTTTAAGCCCGGAGATCACATTTTAATAGGTAATCAGATCTATGGTGGTACATACCGAATTTTGAATCAATATTTTAAAGAGCGTGGTATTAGTTTTTCAGTAGTTGATACGACAAAGCTGGAGACAATTGAGCCAACAATTCAGACAAATACAAAGGCGATCTATTTTGAGCCCATTACGAATCCACTCCTTCATGTTTCTAGTGTGACGGCGGTAGCTAAAATTGCCAAGCAACATCGTTTATTAACTATTGTTGATAACACGTTTTTAACTCCTTATTTACAAAAGCCACTAAAACTAGGTGCCGATATTGTGGTGCATTCTGCCACAAAATATTTAGGTGGTCATTCAGATGTGATTGCTGGCCTAGTCATTACTAACAGTGAAAAACTGGGACAACAAATTTACTTTATTCAAAATGCTTTGGGCGGCGTTCTTTCACCTGAGAGCGCCAATCTTATTAGACGGGGGATTCAAACCCTGTCGGTTCGGATGGATCGTCAACAACAAAACGCGTTTGATATTATTCACTTCCTTGAAAAAAGACCAGAAGTGACCAAAATCTATTATCCAGGAATTAAAGGCACGAAAGATTACTTGATTGCCTCTCATGAATTAAAAGGTTTTGGCGGAGTTTTATCATTTGAGTTAGGTGAAAAAGTAGATGCGGTTGCCTTTGTAAACCATCTGCAATTAATTAGATTGGCAGTTAGTTTGGGAGCTGTCGAAAGTTTGGCGGAGTTACCTTATGAAATGAGTCATGCGGAGTTACCACTAGCTGAGCGTTTAAAGGCGGGCATTAGTCCGAAATTAATTCGATTAGCCGTCGGTATCGAGGATAGTGAAGATCTAATTGCGGATCTTAAACAAGCGCTTGAATTCGCGGTAAATCCAATAACTATTAATCAACTAAATGTTCAGTAGGAGGATAAAATTAATGACAAAAAGTAAATTTGATACGCTTAGTATACATGCAGGATATGATCCAAAAGATCATCGCTTTGCTTCATCAGTTCCCATCTATCAAACAGCTGCGTTTGGGTTGGAAAATACGGAAACAGCTGATAAAATTGTTACTGGAAAATTAGCAGGCCGATATGATTACTCACGAGATGGAAATCCAACTGTAAGAGTGTTTGAAGATCGTATTGCTGCACTGGATGGTGGTGTGGATGCTGTGGCAGTTGGGTCAGGGATGGCAGCCATTTCCTATACAATTTTAAATGTCGCCGAAAATGGTGGTCGAATTATTGCACCCCGAAATATTTATGGTTCCAGTTTAGATGAGTTTCGAACCTTCTTTCCTAAGTTTGGTATTGATTTTGATTTTGTAGACGATATTAATGATTTTAAAACTGTAAAAGATTTGATTGGTGAGGATACAAAAGCCATTTATGTTGAAAGTGTGGCTAATCCAAGTACGGAAATTGCCGATTTAGAAAAACTGGCTGAAATTGCTCATGCGGCCTGTATTCCGCTAATTGTAGATAATACTTTTCCTACCCCGTATCTTTTACGACCATTTGAACATGGAGCCGATATAACCGTTTATTCATCTACCAAGGGCATAAATGGACATGGTAATGTGATTTCAGGTCTGGTAGTTGATCATGGCACGTTTGACTGGAATAATCCAAAGTTTCCTCAGTTTAGTGAGTTGGAATTTACTTTAGGTGATGAAGATTCACATAAACAATAAAGCTTTGTTAGTAAATTTGGGCAACAAGCCTTTATTAAACGAATTCGAATGAAGTATCTACGATTATTAGGAGCAGTTTTAGAACCAGTGGATGCTTACTTAATTTTATTGGGATTGGAAACCATCTCAGAAAGACTGGATCGGGAGGTTGCCAGTGCCACTAAGATTGCTGAATTCTTATCCACGAATAAGCATGTTAAAAAAGTCTTTTATTCTGGAATTGAAAAAGACAATCCACTGGTCAAAAAATATTTTCCCAAAGGTGTCGGCGGTATTTTATCATTTGAACTAGCTGGAAACACAAAGAACGTGGCAACTTTAATTGATAATGTGCATGTTTTTAGTTATTTACCTAACATTGGTGATTCGCGTTCATTAATTGTAAATCCAACCCGAACGACCCATCGTGAGGTACCTGCGAAGATTCGTGAGTCACAAGGACTGAATGACCAGGTTTTACGATTATCGATTGGCCTAGAAGATGTTGATGACCTTATTGCTGATTTAAACCAAGCAATTAATCAAGCATTTGAATAACTACCAAGTAAGAAGAATTCTGTATTAGGGAGAATTCTTCTTTTTTTACAAAAATTAGTGTTTGAATACTTAATGAACTACAATTAAAATGTCTTGAAACAATCAAATATTTCTATTGATAGCCTTCATAATTTTCGGAAACGGAATGCGTATCGTGCAATTAGCTATTAAGTTTTGAATAAGAAGACACTTGAATAAATTAAAAATAAGAAGTAAGATTTCTTAAATTAATCTGCTGATTTTTTGATAATTGAAAATATGAACTTGATTTTATTGACAATTTGGGAATGCTTTTTGCAAACTTCGGGAAAAATAGTTTAACTATTCTATTGATCTGAATAACTTGCGTAAAGACTTATTTTTGGCTATAATTGAAAAGGTTTTAATACCAAAACAGAATTCATTAAAAGAAAAGAGGAGTTTGGAAATGTCAGGACATTCTAAATGGCACAATATTCAGGGTCGTAAAAACGCTCAGGATGCTAAACGTGGAAAAATTTTCCAAAGAATTTCACGTGAAATTTATATGGCAGTCAAAGCTGGGGGTCCTGACCCTTCTGGTAACCCTCAGTTACGTCTAATGATGGATAAAGCTCGGGCTGCAAATATGCCAAAAGATAACATTAAACGTGCCGTTGATAAGGGCGCTGGTGTTGGCGGAGCTGCATATGAAGAAATTACTTATGAAGGTTATGGCCCCGGTGGTACAGCAATTATCGTGGAAACCTTAACAGACAATAAAAATCGTACGGCAGCTGCTATTCGTTCTGCATTTACGCATCATGGTGGTTCACTTGGTGCAAGTGGTTCAGTATCATATATGTTTGATCGTAAGGGATACATCGTTATTTCTCGTGAAGACAACGATACTGATGAAGACACAATGATGATGGATGCATTGGATGCCGGAGCGGATGATATTCAATCTTCTGATGATGCTTTTGAGATCTATACGGATCCTAAGGCATTGGCAGAGGTACGTGATGCTTTAGAAAAGGCTGGTTATAAATTAGCAACTGCTGAATTAACCATGATTCCTGAGAATGAAACACCTGTACCAGAAGCTAAGATTAGTCAGTATCAAGGTTTGATTGACGAATTAGAAGATAATGATGATGTTTCTGAAGTTTATGAAGCAGCTGAAATACCAGAAGAGTAATTAAATAATTTGAGTTTTAAAAAGTCAAGTTCGTAAAGAACTTGACTTTTTTTATATCTAAATAAATAAATATAGCTTTTTTACGTATCTTAATTTTATGGAGGAGGGAAGACATTGAAATTAGAAGACTATGTACAAAAATTTATGACAACCTGTATTGAAAAACGAGCAACTGATTTGTATCTTTTGCCTAAATTAGATGAGTATCAGGTGATGTATAAAAGATTAAATCACTGTCATTTGATTCAAGAGGTTTCTCAACAAGTCGGTGAACAATTAATTGCTTTTTTTAAATTTCAAGCAGATATGGCACTTAGTGAGAAAAGGCGACCACAAACGGGAGCCTATCATTGGAATTCAGATGAAAATAGAGTGGTTCATTTACGGCTCTCGACTGTGGGTGATTTTTTGAATCGTGAATCATTAGTAATTCGGTTCATCTACCCCATTTCAGAGGTACAGATTCAGCATTTGGATCCACCACAGTGGCGAGAATTAATCGATTTAACAAGTAAACGAGGGTTATTATTATTCTCTGGACCAATGGGATCTGGAAAAACAACTTCAATTTATCAATTGGCACGCTATCTGGCGAAAGAGAAAGTTGTCATGACGATTGAGGATCCAGTAGAAATTTTTGAAAAAGATTTTTTACAGCTTCAAGTAAATGCACGTGCCAAAATGACATACGAGCAATTATTAAAAGTTGGCTTAAGACATCGGCCAGATATTTTTATTATTGGTGAAATTCGTGATGATCACACGGCTAATGTGGCAGTAAAAGCCGCATTAAGTGGTCATTTAGTATTAAGTACAGTACATGCGCAAAATGTATTTGGTGTTATTAGACGTTTGAAGCAATTTGATGTCGATGCTGAGATGCTGCAGCAGGCGTTATGTGGAATCGCCTATCAACGCTTGATTCCGACGAATGATAATGGAGTAGCTGCCTTGTTTGATATTATGCATGGGAAAAAATTGCAGAACGCATTTTTGGAGGTACCTCAAAATAAAATGACCGAAAACTGGAGGAATTGTCTTGTCAGAGAGTATCAAAAAAGCCATATTTCTGAAGCAACCATGGTTGAATATCAGGAAGGATAAATTTTCAACAAAGATACAGGCAAAATTTTTTTCATTATTATCTGATCTATTGGCAGTGGGTTTTAGTTTACGAGAATCGTTAAAATTTATAAAAATTGTGATTCCGAAAAAAGAAAAGCAAATTACAGAAATAATCAGATCACTTGAAAACGGTGATTCGTTTTCAAATTCGGTAAGGCTTTTTTTGAAAGAAGATATTTATTATCAGATATTAATTGCTGAGAAACATGGCGAACTCGCAGATAGTTTAAAAACATTAGGCGTATATTTGAATAAGAAACATGAACATCGTACAAAGCTTATTCAGTTACTAGAGTACCCAGTAATTTTATTACTATTTTTAATAGTGTTGATGTTGGGTATGAAAATTTATATTTTTCCAGAGCTTAATATGTGGAATACAGCAACGCGAGTTCATTTAATAAAACCTTCTACTTTAATTATTTTGTTAATTTGGGGTGGAATTAGTGGTTCGGTCGTAATTTTTATCAAGAAGTTTTTGCAACGGCCTGTTGTCAAAAGAGTTGAAATTATTTGTCGAATCCCGATTGTTGGTAAGGTTTATCAAAATTATTGCCATTATTATCTTTCACTGAATTTAGCAATGTTATTAAAAAGTGGACTGGGTATAAAAAGTATTTGTACGATGCTGACACAATTTTCGTCAACATCTTTGCTATATCAAATTGGACGCACCTTAGAAAAACAACTATTGCAGGGTGGACAAACCAGATTATTTATCAATCGATACCCGTTTATACCACCAGAGTTAAATGTTTTATTAAATAAGGGCAATACAACGGAAGTGTTAGGGCAAGAATTAGACATGTTTTCAAAAATTAAATATCAAAAATTAACTAATCAAATTGAAAAACTAATTGGCCTAATTCAACCACTAATGTTTCTTTTTATTGGTGTTGTAATTGTTTTTATGTATTTAAGTTTATTGCTACCGATGTACCACTCAATGGAGGGAGTTTACAAATGACAAAACTACGGAAAAATAAATCAGCTTTTACTTTAATTGAAATGACGGTCGTCCTTTTTATTATTTCATTGTTAATTTTGATTGTGTTACCTAATATTGCACAACAAAGAAGTAATGCAAAATCTATTCATGGAAATGCCATGGTAGAAGTGGTTCAAACTCAAATTGACTTATATGAAAACGAGCATCAAAAATTACCAGCTTCGTTAGATGAACTAAAAGAGGGTGGCTATTTAACCGAAAAACAAGTTTCTCAAGCAGAAGCAAATCATATCACTATTAAAGATAATAAGGCCGTGAAGTAATTAGGCATGAGGCAAACTAAAAGTGGCTTTACTTTAATTGAAACTTTAGTTGTGCTGTCGATTATTGCCTTTATATTTACCTTTGGTCATTTAACTTTTAAAACGGTGATTGAACAACAAGAAGAAAAACAATTCTGGGCAAAATTTGATGATGATTGGAAAAAGTATGAGCAATTTGCTAATTCTGAAGGTGTGGTTACGTATATCACTTTTGATAAAAACAAGAGAAAGATTAGATTTAATCCCTTAAAAACTTTTAATAAAGAGAACAGTGAAATCAGCTTACCTAAAACCTTGAGTCTGTTTAGTAATCAAGAAGTAAAAATCGGCAGTGATGGTTATGTAAAGCCACAAACAATTGCTTTTCAATCTGAAGTTAATAAGTGCACATATCGGTTAACAATTCAGCTAGGATGGGGAGTCTATCATGTTAATAAAGAATAAGAATGGTTTCATTTTGAGTGAAGCATTGGTAGCGCTAGGAATTGTTAGTATAACAATCATACTAGTTCAAAGCTCGATTCAAAGCGGTTCGCAAACTGAACACCGGCTTGCCAGACAAACTGAAATTAGTCGTACGATGTTGGATGGTAGCCGTCGCCTAAAAGAGTTTCACGCGCAAACAATTTTATTATCAGATGAGGAATTGAAATTCACATCAGAAGAATTGATACTAAAAGACACTGATCATAAAGTATTGAGGGTAATAAATATTGAAGAATAAATCAGGTTTTACCTTGATGGAAACCCTTATCTCGTTACTAGTTTTAGGCATTATTTTTCAAATTATTTCTTTTAGTACAAGATTGATGACAATTCCTGTCAAGCAGCGTGTCAATTCTGAAGATTGGCAAATTCTTATTAATGAATTGGAATCATCAAAACATCAATTTAGACTAAAGAGCAATAGCCATTCCTATGTGTATTTAAACAGTTTAGCTGAAAATAAAATTTACAAATTAGAAAAATATAAGGATCAACTAAGGTTTTCACCAGGTTATATGCCATTAATTTCTCAAGTAAACGCAGTTGATTTTGATTATCAAGAGCCATTTTTGAAACTTCAAATTAAATTTAACGATGGAGAAGTGAAAAAAGATGATGTCTATATTCCCAAAGATTAAATCTGGTTATGTACTTTTATCTGCGATTATTTTTTTGTTCATGCTTAGCGGACTTGTTTTTCAAATTGAGCGTCATCGACAGTCAGATATTGCTTTGCAATCAAATGCAATTGAAGCAAACAATGCACGAATTCTTTGCAATATTTTGATTCTGAAAAGGGCAAAAAATAAAGAGTGTACTTCATTAAAGTCTAGTATAGGGACTATTGAACTAAGTAATAAAAATTTTGTAATTACATTAGGTAATGGTCATCACTATAAGTTTTCGGAGAGTGATGAACCATTATGAATGCCCAATAAACTGAATTCATGTTAAGATACTTGAGGAGTTTAAGTTTATACGAGGTGAATGATTACGAATAATAATGTAGAACAATTATTTAAAATAATTGACGAAAGCACAGAGATCCTTGAAGAAGTATTAGATACTTCTTATTTAGATGCTTTGATCGAAACAGGAAACAATTTAATTTCCGGCCAAGTTCAAATTGAAGATGGGCAACCAAATGAGGAAACCCGACGAAATTTAGAGCATTTTTATGCTGAAATTAACCTTAGTCAACTTGATAATGAAACTATTCGTCAAGCCTTGCAATTAGGTGTTTTAAAAGCGGCACAAAAAGATCATATTCAGGCTAATCATCAAATGACACCGGACACAATCGGTATGTTATTTGCGTATTTATTGCAGGAACTGTATGACAAAGATGCTGCTATAAAAATTCTTGATCCGGCCGTTGGTACTGCAAATTTACTCACAACAGTAATGAATGATATTCATCGTAATCATAAAGATCAAGAAATCAGTGGAGTTGGTATAGATAATGATGATACTATGTTAGCCCTCGCTGGAATCAGTACACAGTTACAACAAATTAAGGTGGATCTTTATCATCAGGATGCACTGGATCAGTTGATAGTTAATTCAGCTGATTTTGCCGTGTCCGATTTACCTATTGGTTATTATCCAATTGATCAACGTGTGAAAAATTATCAAACACACAGTAAAAATGGTCATTCGTTTGTCCATCATTTATTAATTGAACAGGCTATGAATCATGTGGTAGATGGTGGTTTTGGATTGTTTTTAGTACCAAGTAATCTGTTCCAAACGGATCAATCTGGCAATCTTTTAAGTTACTTTAAAAACAAGATCTTTTTGCAGGGATTTTTAAATTTGCCTAAAGATATGTTTACAAATGCAGATTTACAAAAATCAATTCTAATTTTGCAGAATCATGGTAATAACGCACATCAAGCGGCAAAGGTATTGCTTGGAGATTTTCCGTCATTTAAAAATCAAGCAAATATGAAGAAATTTTTGATGGAAATTCGTCAGTGGCATCAACAAAATTTTTAATCTAAATTTTACTTAATTCAAAAATTCCGATATGATTGAGTGTAATTAAGTTACATTCAAACATGCATGGAGGAAATATGAGTGAAAATGAGGATCAAAATTTATCTAGAAGTTTAAAAAGTAGGCACGTTCAATTAATTGCAATTGGTGGCACAATTGGAACGGGGCTGTTTTTGGGTGCTGGCCAATCAATTCACTTAGCTGGACCTTCAATTTTGCTTGCGTATGCAATTACCGGAATTGTTTGTTTCTGGTTGATGAGAGCATTAGGTGAATTACTGCTGTCCGATTTACATTCGACTTCATTTGTTGACTTTGTAACCAAGTATTTGGGTAAACAAGTTGGCTTTGTAACGGGATGGACTTATTGGGTTTGTTGGGTAACCATTGCAATGGCAGAAATTACTGCAGCAGGTTTATACATGCATTTTTGGTTTCCAAGTTTGCCACAATGGATTCCTGGATTTGTTATCCTGTTAGTTTTACTAGCTATGAATTTAATTACGGTTGAATTATTTGGTGAAACCGAATTTTGGTTCTCAATTATAAAAATCACCGCCATTCTGGTACTTATTATTACTGGAATTATTCTTGTACTAGTACACTATAAAACAGCTGTGGGGCACGCTTCGTTAACAAACTTGTTTGCATATGGTGGCTTTTTTCCAAAGGGATTAAAGGAATTTATTTTATCATTTCAAATGGTTGTTTTTGCGTTTGTTGGTGTTGAGATGGTTGGAATGACTGCTGCAGAAACTCAAAACCCGAATAAAGTTATTCCAGAAGCAATTAACGATATTCCGATGCGTATCGGTTTGTTCTACGTGGGAGCCTTGTTCTTCTTGATGGCAATATTTCCTTGGAAATATGTATCACCAACTTCCAGCCCATTTGTACAAGTTTTCCAAAATGTTGGTATTACTGGTGCTGCAGCTATTATTAATTTTGTTGTGTTAACTGCAGCAGCTTCGGCTTGTAACAGTGCACTTTTCACAACCGGTAGAATGTTATTTTCACTTAGCTACAAGCGCCAATCAAAATTAGGTAAAAAACTGGGACAACTTTCACATACTCAAGTTCCAGCAAATGCAATTTTAATGTCGGCGTTAGTTATTGCATTGGCAGTAATTCTGAATATTTTTATGCCCGGACAGGTGTTTACTTTTGTTTCAAGTGTGGCCACAACCTGTTTCTTGTTTATTTGGGGATCGATTATATTAGCTCACTTAAGTTATCGTAAACAACTGACAAATTCGACTAGAAAATCAGATAAATTCAAGATGCCATGGTATCCCTATAGTGACTATTTTGTTTTAGTCTTTCTTATTTTTGTTGGTTTCGTGTTGGTTCTGAAACTGGATACCTTGATTGCGTTAATCGGTTCTGTGATCTGGTTTGCCATTCTTAATTTTATTTATTTAATTCAAAATAAGCAGAAATCAAGTAATAAAAATTAACTTTCTAAACGAGCTTCGATGAGAAGCTCGTTTTTGTGTAAACTAAAATTAAGTGAGATTCTGTAAAAATGGCAGAGAAATGTTATATACTTAGTAATAAGTGAAACAAGAATGAGGGATTAGTTTGATTTTTTTTACAGCAGATACACATTTCTTTCATAAGGATTTATTAGGTAATAACGACTTTGCTCCTCGACCATTTCCATCAGTTGAGGTCATGAATCAGACGATTATTGAAAATTGGAATGCACGGGTCAAACCTACAGACACAGTTTATCATCTTGGCGACATTGCCCTATATTTTACGCGTCCGGCCAAGCTTTCCGATGAAGCTGTTTATAACGTGTTAAAATCATTAAATGGGAATCTTGTTCTAATTAAAGGTAATCATGATAGCCGCGATCTTTTTAAATATTTAAGTAAGCATAACTATCAGGTGAATGGGAAACCCAAATTTGAATTTCACGATGTAGGGGTATTAATTAAAGTAAATCATCGTCAACTGTACATGACGCATTACCCAATGATGATGGGAATTGTAAAGCAAATTATTAATTTACATGGACACATCCATCACTATAGCGTGAATGTAAAAGAAAATTTGAATGTGGGAGTAGATACGCCAGAAAAAGATTACCTAAATTATAAAATTCCGTTTGGAGCACCATTTTCAGAAGCAGATATTGAACAGATGATTGAAGGAAAAAGAGCAGATTTTGCTAAACGAAAATGAAGTTAAATATACTATATGAGAGTGGGAGGTGATTCTGATGACAACTATTAAAAACAAGGATGCTAGTGATGAAGAGACTAAGCGCCGTCCAGTGATTAACACGATTGACATTTTGGATGAAACCAATATTCTAATAAATGGACACCAGTATCAGTTAGTTGCTAATGAGCGGGATGCGTTTGATCGCGAGCAATTGGCGGAAAGATTTAGTCCAGTTTTAAGCAAGTATGATTATATTGTTGGTGATATTGGTTATGAACAGCTTAGATTAAAGGGCTTTTTTAGTGACCAGGATCGAAATGCTAAAGAAAATGAAAAACAAAGTGCAATTCAGGATTATTTGTTAGAATTTTGCAACTTTGGGTGTGCTTATTTTATCTTACGAAATCTAAGTGTTAACAAACCTGCCAAAAAACGAAGCCTAAGAACTAGAGTTGCTAGTGAAAAACATAAAACTAGTTCAGCAAAGAGTAAAAAAAATAATAAACGCGTTCGAAAGTTTAAAGAGAAACCATTTATTCAAGAAAAAGTTACAAAACAAAATGAAAAATCAGTAAATCAACGTAAAAATAAGATTACTGAGGTTCATAAACGTGGTAAACGAACATTTACAATACGAGAAACAAGATGAGGAAGATTAGATGATTTCAGATTATAAAGGATATTTAATTGATTTAGATGGTACTATTTATAGAGGCCGAGACCAAATTCCAGCAGCTGCAAGATTTATTAAGCGATTGCAAGACACAAATACTGATTTTTTGTTTGTAACGAATAATACAACACAGTTACCAGCAGATGTAGCAAAAAACTTAAGGGAAAATCATAATATTAATGTAACGGCTAACGAGGTATATACCGCGGGATTAGCAACAGCTGATTATTTAGATGGAATCGCGGGAAATAAGCGTAAAGTCTATGTTATCGGTGAATTAGGACTAAAACAAGCGTTGCTAAATAAACATTTTGAGTTTGATGAAGTACATCCTGATTGGGTTGTCGTTGGCTTAGATTACGATGTAACGTACCATAAGTTTGAATTAGCTACTTTGGCTATTAAACGAGGAGCTACATTTATTGGCACAAATGCGGATACAAATCTACCAAATGAACGAGGATTAGTACCAGGTGCAGGTTCTTTAATTGGTTTAGTAGAACGATCAACTCAGCAACGAGCCACTTATGTTGGTAAACCAGAAACTATTATTATGCAAAAAGCGGTTAAAAAAATCGGACTTGCAAAAGATGAGGTTGTGATGGTTGGAGATAACTATATGACTGATATCTCAGCTGGTATTAATTTTGGAATAGACACGTTGTTAGTCTATACGGGTGTCTCAACACCTGAATTTGTTAAAAATCAGGACATTCAACCGACCCATACTATTAAATCTTTTGATGAATGGAAGTAGAAACATGCAACTGAAAAGATTGGGCCAATGGTGCGGATTCCATTTATTTGGAATTTCCTTAGCCATTTTTTTGGTTATCAATTGTACTTTTCTTTATGATTGGTCATTGAAGTGGTATAACGTTCAAGCTGATGTTAGCTTAACAAACACGCAAATTATGCATAACTATCACCAGTTGATTATGTATTTAAGCTTTCCATGGGTTAAACAATTAAAAATGACCAACTTTAACAGTTCAATGGCGGGGCTGCAACATTTTGCGGATGTTAAAAATCTTTTTATGCTGAACGAAGTAGTGTTACTTTTCTCGGCCGTTATTTTCTTCTTTTTCATTCGTGAATTGATTAAAACTAAGATGCTTTGGCAATTGATTCGACCGTTACAAGTTGCTATGGTAGTTCCTTTGTTTATTGGAGCGATGATGAGTATTTCATTTGACCAGTTTTTTATTGCTTTTCATAAAATTTTATTTCGAAATAATGATTGGATATTTGATCCTCAAAAAGATCCTATTATTAATGTTTTACCAGAGCAATTCTTCCTTCAGTGTTTTATTTTTGTGTTTGTCTTTGTAGAAGGCTTTTATCTATTTTTTATTTGGCTGGGAAGACGAGAATTGAAAAAATAAGCCTTATTCGTTTTTTGATGACGAATAAGGCTTTTTGTTTTAGACAGCTTTTTTCTTTGTTTTTAAAAACGATATAAGAATTGGAATTAGTGAGATAAGAATTATGCCAATAACAATTGCAGAAAAATGTTGTTTGACAACTGGGAAATTTCCAAAAAAGTAACCCGCACCACAACAAAGAGCAACCCATGTTGAAGATCCTAGAATATCGAAAATAATAAATTTCTGGTATTTAAAATTACTACCACCAGCAACAAAAGGAGCAAAAGTTCTTATGATTGGCATGTACCGAGCAAATGTAATGGAAATACTACCATAGTGATCAAAGAACTCTTTTGATTCCTCCATTTTTTGTTTATTTATCAACTTGCCAAATATATGATGTTCGGTAAGCGCGTTGCCTATGAGGCGACCGATGAAGAAGTTAGTGGAATCACCAAGGACTGCGGCAAAGAAGAGCGAGAATATAAAGATCCAAATATTTAAATGGTAAATACTATTTGCTGAAAGTGCGGCGGCTGCGAACAATAGCGAGTCGCCAGGTAAAAAGGGCAAGATGACAGCACCAGTTTCAATAAAAATGATGGCAAACAAGATAAGGTAGGTCCAATCACCAAATGTGTTTACTATAGAAATTAAATGTGTATCAATGTGTAAAATGAAATCAATAAGAAAAGACACAGTATTCCTCCATACGTTTGTTTAGTATTCAAGTTTTTAAAAGCACAAGTATTGTATCATACTTAGTCTTTCGCTAAAATGGTTAATAGCATTAAATTGGAGGTGTTAAGTTTGCTTAAAACTGGTGATATAGTTCAAGGAACAATTACTGGAATTCAGTCATACGGTATTTTTGTTGAGGATTGTGCATCTTCATTTAAAGGCTTAGTTCATATATCGGAATGCAGTGATGAATATATTGGTGACCTTTCCTCGTTTTATAAAATTGGGCAAGATATTTCGTGCCTTATTGTAGATATTGATCCGATAAATCAGCATATAAGCCTTTCAATCAGGGCACTTGATCAACAAAAAAATATTCACGATAAGCCTAATCCTAGCGTAGTCCATGCGTATCATAAATTTTATTGGACCAGTAATGAGAATGATGTTGGTTTTGGAAGTATTGCTGCTAATCTGTCTGACTGGAAGGCTGAAGCAAGACAGACGTACAATATTAGAAGTTGATTAATTCAACTTTAAGCGTCATTTTTATAAAAGGACTTGACCAAGTAATTTTTTCTTGGTATTATATTCAAGGTCGTTTTGAACGAGAAAAGTTAATTTAAAATATTAAAAAAGTTGGTTGACTTTTAGAATTTGAAATGCTAAAGTTAAATAGTTGCGTTGAGGCGTTTAG
>NZ_JQBY01000034.1 GCF_001437405.1 Pediococcus ethanolidurans
CCTACACGGTTACGCGAGATGTCACATACACATTAGATGGCACTATTATCGTTGATCCCGGAGATCCAAAGAATCCAACCGATTCAATTGATCCAAGCAATCCTGATGGACCAAAGTATCCGAGTGGTGTTGACGAAAATGATTTGAATAAGACGGTCAGCCGGACAATTACTTACACGGGAGCAGATAAGAATCCAGCAAGTGTCACGCAAACGGGTAAGTATCAACGAACAGCAACAGTTGACACTAAGACTGGTGAGCTACTTGGTTATGGTGCTTGGACATTAGTAACTAATACTGATGCTGATCAAACAAATGATGGTTTTACTGCTATTACAAGTCCGAAGATTTTAGGCTATACTGCTGACAAAGATGTATCTGCTGTAGTCTTGAGTAATGACGAGGTATCAAATTTTGTTAAAAATTCTGATGACCAAGCAGTTACGTACACTTCTGACGGTTCAATTGAAGTTACTGAACCAACCGATCCGACACAGCCTGTTGATCCAAGCAATCCGGATGGGCCAAAGATGCCAACGATTACAGAAACAGATTTGACACAAAAGGTTAGCCGGACAATTACGTACAAGATTAATGCAAGTAATGATCCTAACAAACCAGCTGCACCAACAATTGTGACTCAAACAACTGAGTACAAACGTTCAGCTTTAGTTGATGTTAAAACGGGTGAATTACTTGGTTACACAGCTTGGGTAATTGATGGCAGTAATAAATTAGTTGCGGTCACAAGTCCAAAACTTGAAAATTATCAGGCAAATCCAGTTAACGTTAAGGCTGTTAACTTAACAAGTTCAGATGTTGATGCAATTCGAGCTGGAACTTATGACAGTTTGGATCAGACAGTTGTTTATACCTTTGTTGGAAAAGTTACGACTACAAAAGATCCAGATGGGGGAACCACAACGATTACCAAGAATCCTGATGGTGAAGTTACGGATGTCAATAAGACTTGGCCAGATGGTGATAAAACACATGTTCATGTGGATGTAGATACAGGTAATGAAACAGTTACTGAAACACCAAATGGTAAGAATCCTTTACCAACAGTAACTGTCAAACCTGGAGGAACCGTTTCTGTTGGTAACACGACGGCTCATAATACTGAACCAGATGGTGTGGTTACATTGACTCATACACCTGAAAATAGTAATGAATCCTTCGTTACAGTTGTTAATAAGGACGGTTCTCTAACGTATAGTAAGAATGTTGGAACAGACGTTGTTAAACCTGAGGTATCTGAACAAAAGACTTCACAAACACGATTTAATGTTTCTAGTAAGTTAAGCACTGTGAAACCTTCACAACAGAAACTTTCAGCAACGAAAAAAGCAAATAAACAAAAATTACCTCAAACTGATGAACAAACTAATCAAACTGGCGCCGTAATTGGTTTATCCTTACTTGGTATGATTCTTAGTTGGGTAGGGCTTAAACGACGTAAACACGATGAAAACTAGTTCTGAAAAATTTGAAGTGAAATTGTTTTAAAATTAAAACAAGTTTGGACTTAAAATCCAAACTTGTTTTTTGTATGTTTTGTTTTTAGAAACGTTATTTTTGCGTTGATTTTTCCTTCGAAAATAAGTTAAGTTTTTAATTAGTACGACACTTTCTTAATTTTTGCCAGCGGTTACGTATGCTATAATGTTCAAAGTTAGCACGATTATTTTCACAACCAAGGTGGGTTCATTTTCTAATGAAAAAATTTAAATATTTGGATTATTTTATCGTAGTACCATACGTGATTTTATGCGTATTTGGCATTATCATGGTTTACTCTTCAAGTGCTGACTATTACATTATTAATGGAATTCGTGCCACTAGTTATCTTTTTCGACAACTAGCGTATGTTATGGTTGGTTTTTTAGTGGCGGCATTTGTTTTTGAATTGAAACTACAAAAATTACGTAGTTCAACTTTCTTAAAAATCTTTGCGGCTGGAATGATTATTTCATTTATCTATCTGTTGTTTTGGGGCTCGGTTGTAAATGGGGCGAAAGGTTGGATTGAATTCGGGCCAATTAACATTCAACCGGCTGAAGTCGCTAAACTTTTTCTAACCTTGTATTTGGCAGACATGCTTTCTAAACATAACGATCAATTGGAAAAAGATCCTAAAAGCTATTATCGAGCACCATTAATTATGACTTTAGTATTTGTTTTGGCGATTTTTCTACAACACGATTTAGGCGGAGCAACGATTAATTTTGCGATTGCACTGATTATCTTTTTTGCCAGTGGTATTGATTATCGAAAGGGAATTGGCGTTATTTTGCTTGGGGTTTCTGCTATGATGTTTGTACTTTTACCATTGGCTTCGAGAATTAATGTCAATACCAAAAATTATATGTTACAGCGAATAGTCGGCTTTGCTCATCCGTTTGAACTTGCAAAGGGTGCCGGCAATCAGCTGGTAAATTCCTATTACGCACTAGGTAACGGTGGTGTTTTTGGTGTAGGACTGGGTAATAGTATCCAAAAAAAAGGATACCTACCAGAGGCAAATACTGATTTTATCATGGCGGTTGTCTCAGAAGAACTAGGACTTGTTACCGTTAGTTTGATTTTAATTTTATTACTGGTAATTGTTGGACGGGCAATTTGGCTGGGAATTCATACCCGAAATATGTATGAAACTCTGATATGCTATGGCTTGGCTACTTACCTGTCTGTTCAAACCTTTTTTAATATTGGTGGTGTGACAGGACTTTTGCCAATTACCGGTGTCACTTTTCCGTTTATTAGTTATGGCGGATCAAGTATGTTAGTACTTGCAGTTGCAATGGGCATTTTACTGAATGTAAGTGCCAATGTGCAACGCGAAAAAAATAAAGATTTAACTTTAATTCGAGAATAATGGTTTGGAGGGGTATTTGTGAAAAAAGTATTAGTTGCAAATCGTGGTGAGATTGCTACACGAATTTTTCGTGCCTGCAAAGAGCTGTCTTTACAAACAGTCGCAATTTTTGCGAAGGAAGATGCGCTTTCGGTACATCGTTTTAAAGCAGATGAGGCTTATTTAGTTGGGGCTGGCAAGAAACCAGTTGAAGCTTATCTAGATATTGAAGATATTATTCGAATTGCAAAAGAAAATAACGTGGATGCTATTCATCCTGGATATGGTTTTTTGTCTGAAAACGAACAATTCGCTAAACGATGTGCAGAAGAGGGAATTACTTTTATTGGGCCAAAAGTGGCTCATTTACATATGTTCGGTGACAAACTAGAAGCTAAAACAGTTGCCAACAAGGCTGGAATTGCCACAATTCCAGGCACTAAAGACCCTGTGACCAGCTTTGCGCAAGTTAAGGCTTTCGCAGATAAACACGGATATCCCATTATGCTGAAAGCTGCTATGGGTGGTGGCGGTCGTGGCATGCGAATTGTTAATAAAGACTCTGAATTGCGTGAAAGTTATGACCGAGCTAAAAGTGAAGCCATGCAATCATTTGGTAGTGATGAATTATACCTAGAAAGATATTTACAATCACCTAAACACATTGAAGTCCAAATTTTGGCTGATTCATTTGGCAACGTATTGCATTTGTTTGAACGTGATTGTTCGGTTCAGCGGCGTAATCAAAAAGTTGTTGAAATTGCTCCTAGTGTGACCTTGCCAATTGATTTACGAAAACGGATTTGTGAGGCAGCAGTGCGTTTAATGCAGTCTGTACACTATGTTAATGCGGCTACGGTTGAATTTCTAGTTGAAAAAGATCAATTTTATTTTGTTGAAGTTAATCCACGAGTGCAAGTTGAACATACGGTAACCGAGTTAATTACAGATCGTGATATTGTGCAATCTCAAATTTTGATTGCCCAAGGCAAAAATTTATTTACCGATTTACATTTCCCACAACAAAAGGATTTGACCTATCAAGGTGCAGCAATTCAATGCCGAATTACAACAGAAGACCCTTCAAAAAACTTTATGCCTGATACAGGAACGATTGAAACTTATCGTTCTCCAGGTGGTAATGGTGTCCGTTTAGATGTGGGTAACGCATATACCGGCGCAGTAATTACTCCCTTTTTTGATTCTCTATTGGTTAAAGTCTGTGTTCATGATAGCAACTTTAAAAATACGGCTCAAAAAATGTTACGAGTTTTAAATGAATTTATTATTAGTGGCATTCATACCAATATTGGTTTTCTAAAAAATGTTATTAGTCATCCAGTTTTTCAATCCGGTGAAGCGACCACGACATTCATTGACGAAACGCCAGAACTATTTACTGTGCAAGATAATGTTAATCCAACTAATAAATTGTTGACATTCATGAGTAAAATTACGGTAAATGGTACCGATGGTGTTCCCAGTCATGAGAAAAAGTACTATCCAGAAGCCTTAGAAAAATTACAGATTAGTTCACAAAATGAAGTAACTGCTAAGGATATTTTAGATACTCAGGGTGTTTCTGGCTTGCAAACCTGGATTAAAGCTCAATCTCAATTGCTGTTAACAGATACCACTTTAAGAGATGCTCATCAGAGTTTGTTTGCCACACGGATGCGAACGCATGATATGTTGCCCATTGCAAATAAGATTGATCAAGGCTTGCCACAATTATTTTCTGCAGAAGCATGGGGTGGTGCAACGTTTGATGTCGCCTATCGCTTCTTACATGAAGATCCATGGACAAGATTACGTCAGCTACGACAACGAATGCCTCATACGCTATTACAAATGCTTTTTCGTGGTAGTAATGCGGTGGGCTATCAAAACTACTCTGACAATGTTATCAGTGAGTTTATTCAATTGGCTGCCAAAAATGGTGTAGATGTTTTCCGAATTTTCGATAGCTTGAATTGGGTCCCACAGTTGGAAACCAGCATTCAGGCCGTTCGTGATACTGGTAAAATAGCCGAGGCCACAATGTGTTATACCGGTGATATATTAGATGCAAGTCAAAAAACGTATACCCTTGCTTATTATCAGAATTTAGCTAAGGAGCTTGAGCAGGCCGGTGCACAAATTTTAGCAATTAAGGATATGGCTGGTGTCTTAAAACCACAAGCAGCTTATCGACTAATTAGCACGCTTAAAGAAACAATTTCTATTCCAATTCACTTGCACACGCATGATACGACTGGTAACGGAATTGCAACCTATTTGAGTGCTGCTAAGGCTGGTGTAGATATCGTTGACGTAGCAGCTAGTAGCATGTCTGGAACCACTAGTCAACCAAGCTTGAGCAGTTTATATTATGCGATGGATGGTGATAAACGACAGCCCAAGATAACTATCCAAAATGCTGAAGAAATTAATCGGTATTGGAAGGGTGTGCGTCCGTTTTACCAGGATTTTGAAAATGGTATGACTGGTTCACAGACAGATATTTATCAAACCCAAATGCCAGGGGGACAATATTCTAATTTACAACAACAAGCTCAAGCGTTGGGCTTAAAAGGTCGTTTTGAAGAAGTCAAACTGGCTTACAGGCAAGTTAACAAACTATTTGGTGATATTATCAAAGTGACACCTAGTTCCAAAGTTGTCGGCGATATGGCGTTGTTTATGATTGAAAACAACTTGACACCGGACACGGTGTTATCGGAAGGTGAGCATCTCGATTTTCCTAAATCGGTGGTTGATTTCTTTGCAGGAAATTTAGGCCAACCAGTAAATGGGTTCCCTAAACAACTTCAAAAATTAGTATTAAAGGATAAAACGGCAATCACCGTTCGTCCAGGAAGTTTGGCTGCACCGGTTGATTTTGCAAAAGTTAAGCAAAACTTGGTTGAAAAAATGCACCGGGACGTGACTCCTGAAGAGGTTATTAGTGCAATTTTGTATCCGAAAGTATTTGATGATTATAATAAGTTCATTGAAGATAACGGACCAGTTAGCCAGTTGGATACCCCAACTTTCTTCCAGGGAATTCGCCGTGGAGAAACAGTTGATGTTGAAGTACGTCATGGCTATCATTTAATTATTAAGTTAAATCAAATTGGTCAAGTAGATGAACAGGGACGAAGAACACTTTATTTTGAAGTTAATGGTCGCAAACAAGATATTGTGGTTCGAGATTTAAGTGTGCATGAAACAGTCGCGACTAAACGAAAAGCTGAACCAACAAATGAAAATGAAATTGGGGCCACAATGAGCGGCTCAGTACTAAGTGTAAGCGTTCAAGCTGGCGATAAAATCGGTAAGGGAGCTAACCTATTAGTTACAGAAGCGATGAAAATGGAAACAACCATCCAAGCGCCATTTGATTGTGTCATTAAGCACGTCTATGTTTCGGCAGGGGATGTGGTGGATACAAATGACCTACTGATTGAAATCGCACCACAAAAATTGTAATTAAGTTATTGAGATCCGAATAGGAGGCAATTATGGAATTTACACTTCAGTCTCGTCAAAGTATCATTATTAACTTGGCAAATTTAAGACAGGTTAAACAATTAAAAAAATTTGGTATTTTATATTACGTTTCAAAAAGTATGAAATATGCTGTTTTGTATACTGATCGAGAGCTTGCACAGAAGGCTTGTATCGCAATTGGTAGATTATCGAGTGTAAAGCATGCTGAAATTTCACCACGAGCGGATTTACGAATGAATTTTGACGATGAGCAAGCAGCAGATTTTAAACGAACAAGTGAAGATTAGGTGATAATATGCGAGTGGTATCTGGAGATTTTGGTGGTCGCCGTTTAAAAGCCGTTCCTGGTGTAAAAACACGACCAACTACAGATAAGGTAAAAGAATCAATGTTTAATATGATTGGCCCTTATTTTGATGGCGGAACTTCATTAGATTTATTTGCTGGTAGTGGTGGATTGAGCATTGAAGCTGTTTCTCGAGGAATTGATAAGGCAGTTTTAGTGGATAAACAACGGCAAGCCATTCAAACTATTGAGCAAAATGTGGCGGTGACCAAGGTACCTGCCCAATTTGAAATTATTCGACAAGATGCGAATCGCGCCTTGACAATTTTTGCTGATCAGGCAATGCAATTTGATTTGGTTTTTCTAGATCCACCGTATAAATTGCAAAAAATTACTAAAGAAATGACCAAAATGGTTAGTTTAAATTTATTAAAAAACGGTGCAATTATCGTTTGTGAAACTGATCAGTTTGCAAAACTGCCGGAAGTACTACCAGGTTTTACACTGTGGAAACGGCAAGATTATGGTATTACTGAGGTTAGCATTTACCAATTTGAAGCAGGTGATTAAATGAAAATTGCGGTTTTTCCTGGAAGCTTTGATCCATTAACAAATGGCCACTTGAATATTATCAAACGTGCTAGTAAGCTTTTTGATGAACTTGTAATTGCTGTCGCTGTCAATACCAGCAAGTCAGCATTGTTTAGTTCGGAAGAAAAAGTGCACCTAATTGACGAGGCGGTCAAGGATTTAGCAAATGTTCGCGTAATTACTGTTCAGGGTCTTACTGTAGATTTGTTTAAAAATTTAAAGGCAACCACATTAGTGCGTGGTCTCCGTGATGAAGAGGACTACCGTTATGAACGGCAAATTGCTGAAATGAATCATCAGTTGGAAAATTCTGTTGAAACTGTTTTTTTAATGGCGCGACCACAGGATACGTATGTGGCGTCCAGCATTATTAAAGAAATTGTTAAAATGCATGGTGATATTTCCAAGTTTGTGCCGCAAAATGTGGTGCAACCTTTAACAGATAAATTTAAGTAAGGAAGATGCTTTTTGGCACGAGTACAAAAATGGTTTAAAAAATATTGGTTATTATTAGTTGCCGTGGTGCTTTTAATTATCTTTCTATTTTTACCACTACCATTTTATGTGGAGGGACCTGGAACTGCGGATCAATTGAGCCAGTATGTTAAAGTTGCCCATCAACGTGATCAAAAGAAAGGCAGTTTTCGTATGACGACTGTTTCAGTGATTAAAGGCACGCCCGCAATGTATGTATTTGCCAAGGTAATGCCCGATTATGAAATAGAATCGCTCAGTGATATTACGGGTAATCAAGATAATGCAACCTACAACAAGGTACAAACTTTTTATATGCGTAGCGCAATTAATCAGGCGATTTATGTAGCTTATCGTAAGGCTAATAAATCAGTTAAGGTACACTTTAAAGGTATTTATGTCCTCGAAATTATGAAAAATTCGCAGTTCAAAAAAGTTTTGCAAGTTGGTGATACGATTACTGAGGTCAATCATCAGCGGATAGTTAGTGCAGAAGATGCCATGAAAAAAATCAAAGCACATTCAGTTGGAAACTCAGTTACAATAACGTATCAGCATAATGGTAAGACAAAAACAGCAACTAGAAAATTAGTTCGCTTATCGACCGGTAAACCAGGAATTGGAATTGGTTTAACTGATAATAATACGGTCACAACCAAGATTCCGGTTTCAATTGATCCCCATAACACGGAAGGGCCTTCTGCAGGATTGATGTTTACACTTCAAGTTTATAGTCAACTGAGTAAACAGAATCTACGTAAGGGACGTAATATTGCTGGTACCGGAACGATTGCGACTGACGGCTCCGTTGGTGAAATTGGTGGCATTGATAAGAAGATTGTCGCAGCAAAAAAAGCGGGTGCAACCATCTTTTTTGCACCTTATGTTAAGCCGACAAAACTGATTGAAAAGTATGAACCAGATCATTTAACAAATTATCAATTAGCCAAAAAGACAGCCAAACGAGTTGATCCTAAGCTTAAAGTAGTTCCCGTTCAAAATTTTGAAGATGCCGTAAAATATTTACAAAAAACTAAATAATAGTTAAGGAGATTTTTAATTATTGAAACTAGATAATAAATAAAAATCTCTTTTTATTTTTGCGTATTTTTTAGTGAAGGGATGTGAAGGAGTGTGATCGAAGAGCTTTGGGAAAACTATAAAAAATATATTCTAATTGGCGGTGGTGTACTACTGGTTATAATGGTGGTGTTTTTGTTTATGCAAAAAAGTAATTCACAGGCGAGTTCTAATTCAACATTGATGAATGGGGCTGACGAGTCTTCAGCACCAACTACGATAAGCAGCGCGGCAAGTTCTACAGATACCACGGTGACAGCAAGTAGTTCTGCTGTGAACTCATCAACAAGTGAATATATTTACGTCGACGTTAAGGGAGCTGTCAAACATCCGGGAATTTTTAAGGTTAAGAGTTCAATGCGGGTGGATGATGCAATTAATTTGGCTGGAGGAATGCAAAAAACAGCGGATCGAAAACATATCAATTTGGCACAACGGTTAACTGATCAGCAGGTAGTCTATGTGCCAATTCGTGGAGAAATCAAAGGGGCAGCAACGGGAACTGTTGATGCAGAAATGGCACCGTCAACTACATCAGATTCGTCAGGTGAACTGGCGTCCACCACGGCTAGTTCTACGTCATCTGCGGCTGATGGGACCAGTGGATCAGGTACAGTTAATTTAAATACAGCAACTAAGGAACAGTTACAAACGTTAACTAATATTGGTGAAAAGAAAGCAGATCAGATTATTCAGTATCGAGAAGCACACGGTAAATTTAAAAGTGTTGATGAATTAAAGGAAGTTCAGGGAATCGGAGATAAAACATTTGAAGCACTAAAACCGCAACTAAGTGTATAGGTTTTTAGCAATTATTTGGTATACTTTAATTTAAAGAAGGAAGGCATTTTTATGAGTGATAAACGAATCCCATGGGATCAGTATTTTATGACACAGGCCGTATTGTTGTCGTTAAGAAGTACTTGTACGCGACTTTCAGTGGGTGCGACGATCGTTCGTGATAAGCGGATTATTGCTGGCGGTTATAATGGGTCAGTTTCTGGTGATGTTCATTGTATTGATGAAGGTTGTTATCTAGTTGATGGACATTGTGTGAGAACAATTCACGCGGAAATGAATGCAATTTTGCAGTGTGCTAAGTTTGGTGCTGCAACTGAAGGTGCCGAAATTTATGTAACTGATTTTCCTTGTTTGCAGTGTACTAAAATGATTTTACAAGCAGGCATTAAAAAAATTCATTATCTTCGTAACTATCACAATGATCCATATGCAATGAATCTTTTAAAGCGTATGAACATCGAAGTGCAACATGTTAAATTTACCGATGAAGAAATTGCAGCAGTTTCAATGGATAAAATTTTAAATCAAGACTAATTTTGAGACTTTTCCATGGTTTTTTATTGCAATTCTAAGTATTCTTCTTGATGCTGTAATAACGTCACATGTTTGGTTATTAGTGACTGTCCTTATTTATTGGCTTTTTCGTGTGGTTTGCTTGCGTGATAAAACAATGATTTATTGGACAATAGCAATCGGAATCTGTTTTGCAGGTCTATTTTGGTGGCACAGTGCCAGTTTAAAACAACACACGATGCCAAATCAGGCAAACTGGCAGGGAATTTTGAGAGTTCAACCCGATGAAATTAAATGTCAGGGTGATTATTTTCAATTTACAGGCATAGATAATGATCATCATCAATTGCGAGTATCCGGGTATTTGAAAACGGAACAAGAAAAACGACGATTAGAAAAAATTCGTCATCCAGTAAAAATGTTAGTGCGTGGCCAAATTCAAACAATTGATCAGCCAGGAAATCAAAACCAATTTAATTATCGCACCTATTGTTTTTCAAAGGGTATTACCAACTTGTTAAGTAAGACAACGGTAGTAAATTGGCAAAAAAATCGATCCACTAATCCGATAGAGGCCATTTTAGGGCTGTTACATACATGGCGAAACGATATGCGTCTTTATTGTCAGCAATTGCCAAAATTGATGCAAACGTATGCATTGAGCTTATTGATTGGGTTTAAAGATGAAGCTTTTGATGAGGATATGGAAGGCGTCACAACGCTTGGACTCTTACATTTATTTAGTTTGTCAGGATTGCATGTTTTTTATTTTTGTTCGTTGTTGAAACAATTTTTCTTACGATTAAGACTTACCAAGGAAACAACTAACATACTCCTAATTTTGTTTTTACCAGCTTTTTTAATTATTGGTGGCGGGTCAGGTAGTTTATTTCGTTCAATCATGATGGCAGAATTAGGTATATTAGGAACCAAATTAAAAAAACGACATACACAACTAAATGTGTGGAGTATGACTATGCTGGTGAATCTGGCTTTTGATCCGTACGTAATTTTAAGTATGGGTGGTCAACTCAGTTATCTTCTTTCATTTTTGCTCATCTTTGTAGGTAACTATTCTTCGTTTAAACGCGCCTGGGTTTTAAATATAGTAAGCTTACCAATTATTTTGTTTCACACTTATCAGTGGCATTTATTAACGTCGTTTGCTAATTTCTTGATAATCCCAATTTTTTCTAATTTTGTGATGCCCTTGGTAATTGCGAGTGCAGCCACCTTTTGGTTGATGCCGCAACTTAGTGACTGGCTGACAATGGGGTTACAGGTATTTCATCAATTAGTAACCTTGCTAAGTAAGCTTCCAGGACAAATTGTTTTTGGAAAACCAACGTTAGGATTTACAGCAATATTATTGATTATTTCTTTAGCATGGGTTGCATTTCCACGTTATAAAAAGCATTTCCGTTGGCTCTTATTGGGGTGTTACCTAAGTGGGTTTATTTGGATTCATTTTCCACTCCATGGTGAAGTTACCTTTGTTGATGTTGGTCAAGGTGATAGTATTTTAGTTCGAATGCCATTTAATCACTCCGTAACGGTTATTGATACTGGCGGTAAGGTGGGATTTTTAAAACCGGCTTGGGCAAAAGGAGCGGAAAAAAAGCATCTTCCGCCCGTTTTGGACTATTTGCATAGTCTGGGAATATCGCGAATTGATACCCTTTGTTTATCACATCAGGACGCCGACCATATAGGCGACGCTGGCGTTTTATTATCTAAAATTAAAGTGAGTCAGGTAATAATCCCTAAAGGAATGGAGAATTCTCGTGGTTTTCAAACAAAAGTTAAACCATATTTGAAAAAAGCAAGTTTGTTTCCTGTCCTTGCAAATCAAAAAATAGCTAATTTACCATTTGAGATTGTTCATCCGTTTACAGAAGGAAAGGGTGAAAACCATGATTCCTTAACGTTATGGGGAAAATTTGGAACAGATAATTTTATCTTTTCAGGTGATTTGGATCAAGCAGGCGAACGAGAAATTATTGCCCGTTACCCACAATTACAAGCTTCGATTGCCAAATTAGGGCACCATGGCAGTAAAACGGCTTCGGCTAAAGATTATTTAGATAAAATTCGTGTTAAAATTGGAGTTATCTCGGCGGGAAAAAATAATCATTATGGACATCCCAATCCAGAGACATTGCAAACATTGAAGGAACTAAAAATTCAATCTTTGTCTACGATTGATGAAGGGATGATTAGTTATTACTTTACGTCACAGGGATTTACAAATTGGCGTTTTGTACGGAGGAATTATGAAAAAGATACAGTACACTGAATTATTAAAAAATTTGGCTTCAAATCAAACGCAACCAATCTATTTAATCTTAGGACAAGAGGATTATTTAGAACAACAAATTCAAGATGCTTTTCAGGCGTTAGTTCCCAGTGAGGAACGAGAAATGAACATTGGTAACTATGATATGGAAATCACATCGCTTGGAGTGGCATTAGATGATGCCACCTCGGCACCTTTTTTTGGCGAACGTCGAGTTGTTTTTGTTAGGAATCCGTACTTTTTAACTGGCGAACGGCATAAGGGAGGCCCTGATCAAGACGTTGAGGGTTTACAAGCGTACATTGATCATCCGGTTGACTCAACAGTTTTGGTACTTTTTGCTTCATATGAAAAACTGGATGGTCGAAAAAAGATTGTTAAAACATTAAATAAGCAAGCAACGACGATTCAAATTGGAAATTTGAATACAAGTCAGATTAATCAACTAGTCAAAAATCAACTTAATTCAAAAAAGTATACAATTTCATCGGAAGCATTAGATCAATTGCTTTTTCGCACGGATTCAAAATTAAGCAGAATGATGAATGAGTTGCCAAAATTAATGCTTTATAATATCAAAGAAAAAAAGATTACCACCGAGTCTGTAGATGCGTTAGTTTCCAAAAGTTTGGATCAAAATGTATTTGATTTAAGCAACGTAGTGTTACAAAAAAAGTCGAAAGAGGCTATTGATATTTATCAAAGTTTAATTACCCAACAGGAACAACCACTGAGAATAAACGCTGTGTTGGTTGGTCAATTTCGCTTACTTTTGCAAGTGAAAATTTTGCAGAACCAAGGATTTTCACAAGGGGATATTGCGGGGAAACTGAAAGTCCATCCTTATCGCGTGAAATTGGCGATGCAAACTAGTCGGCGTTTTTCGATGCAGGATCTGACAATGGGGTACACAGGATTAACAGACTTAGATCTTCAGCTTAAATCTACCCAAAAAGATCCAGAACTCTTGTTTGAATTATTTTTACTTAGATTTATTGGTCAACAAATTGCTTAAAAATGCCGAAAATAAAAGCCCTGAGATAAAAATCTCAAGGCTTTTATTAGTTTCATAAATTATTTAGCAAGTTGTTTTGTTAAACGTGACTTAGTACGGGCAGCTTTGTTAGCTTTAATTAAGCCTTTTGTTTTAGCTTGGTCAAGCTTACTGATTGCTGTAAGATATAAGTCTTGTTTGTCGTCAGCGCCTTTAACAGCTGCTGATTCGAATTTTTTAACTGCAGTACGTAACTTACTTACTTGTGATTGGTTACGTAAAGCTGCTTTTTCGTTAGTTTTTACTCGCTTCATTGCGGATTTAATAACTGGCATTTGATTCACCTCCACTGATCTGAAATCAATACTACAACAAGTGTTATTATACAGAAGACGAGTATTTAATGCAATAAGAAATTGTCAAGTAACATTACTTGATAGGCAAAAATTCCTAGTTTACGAGCAGAACTAAAAGTTAAAACTACAAAAACCTATCTCGTTGCCTGATACAAATGCGTTCATGTAACAAAATTATATTAAACTGCCGTCCTGCGGCTCACTTGGTCTGGA
>NZ_JQBY01000035.1 GCF_001437405.1 Pediococcus ethanolidurans
TTACTTCGGACATTATCATTTGTGAATGACAGTTGGGGAATAAATCCGAGTTTAACAGTTGACAATTATATCGGCAGCCCTTATTATTGGTACCTAAGATTAGGTTTTAAATGCGAAGAGTCATGGAGGATTTTACAATGAGAAAAACCAAAAATGCGTTATTAGAATATTTATTGAAAAATGTCCAGAATGCGGATCTTGTCAACAAACTGTTGGTTACAATGGTTTCTCGTGGTCAAATTGCCTTGATTCCAGCAACTAATTCTACTTCACAATCACGTAAATAAGCGAGTTAATTGCTTTTGTAGGTGGTTGTGATATAGTAAAACTGTTGTTATGGGGTCGTTATGGATTCGACAGGTATAGGTTGAGTTCGGATTGCGTTTCGTAGGTTACGTCTACGTAAAAACGTTCAGTTTAAATTATAACTGCAAAAAATAATAACAATTCTTACGCTTTAGCTGCTTAATAACAGCTTAGTGTAGATCTGCCTGGCATCGTCCATGTGTTAGATACAGGTCTTAAATTTAGTGGACTTACGCAAGTTGCTCCCATCTGAAGTGACTTGAAGAGACTAATCAGATTAGCTGATCAAGAGAACCCTGACATACGGTGTTTTGGTTAGTGAAATTTAAATAGTATGCCTATGAACGTAGATATCTGGGTGGCAATATGCTTGGACGCGGGTTCGATCCCCGCCGGCTCCATTAAGTGAATATGATAGATGTGAATAGTCTTCAGAATGCCGGTTTTATGCGGTTTGTTCTGGAGACTATTTTCATTATAAATATTTGTTCAGTTCAAAATAAGATTCACCAGAAAGCTAATTCATGATTGACAACAGATGAAATTCTCAATATCATTAACTAGCTGTTCATTTTAAACTAGTGGCGCAGTTATTTTTGTTTAAGGAGCGTTTTTTATGGCCTATCGTGTAAAAGATACGAAAAATAATAAATTTATTTGGACTTATTTAGATTTAGTGGAAGTTAGTGTTTCTGAGAAAGATGCAACAAAATTTGAAACCTATGAAGAGGCGTCAGACTATTTAGAAATGGCAAAGATCTTAGTCAAAAATACTGATGAACGGTATTCATTTGTCATCGAAGAAATTTAGTGAGGATTAAAAATTGAAAAAAAGAAAAGCTACTAATTGGCTGGTAACTTTATTCGTAATTATTGCTGCATTGTTGGGTGTCAATCGACAATCGGTCAAGAATTATATCGATCAAGAATTGGGACAAAATTTATCTGAGCAGATTAAAACAACCAATAAAAACAACGGTATTCAAAATGTTAAAGATGATAATTTACGTAATTTGACATTTAAAAGTGGAGGTACCGCGTATTTAAAAGTAAATGGTAATAAAAGTACTTTGAGTACAGCTGCTTGGAAAATAAATAAAATAAGTTATGGCAGTTTAGACAACTTGAATCGAACAACTATGGTAACTGGTTATTTGGAACGACGTAATTTGGTTCGATCAAGCACACGTACTAGTCAAGATTGGCGACCTACAGGCTGGCATCAAAAGGCAGTTAGTATTAATGGCCGGCGAATTGAGATACTTAACCGTGGGCATCTCCTAGCTTATTCAATTACTGGTAAATTTAATAAGGACGGCCAATATGATGTTAATGAGTTAGGATCGCTGGACAATCCTAAAAATTTAGCAACCCAAACGGAATTTAGTAATCAAAAAACTATGCAAATTTTTGAGGAAAAAGTTCGCAATGTTTTGGAAGTAAATAAAAAAGTGATTTATCAGGTTTCAACTGTTTTTAAGAATAAGGACTTAATGCCAATTGGTTATCATTTACAGGCATTATCAACAGATAAATCACTTGATTTTAACGTGTTTGTTTGGAATGTCGAACCGGGGATTAAATTTGATTATGCAACTGGACGTTCTAGGATTGATCGGTCAATGAAAGTAAGTGACTCAACTGAATAGTTATATAACAGTGGAGGCTTGAAAAAGGTTTCTACTTTTTTGATTAAACGTAAGAAATAGTGCCTTGAAATATTAGTTGGTTAATATTAACTAACTTCCAGGGAAGACATCGTGCTTGTTGATTTGAAAAACACGGAATAGTGTGTTAGCCTTTTCATCGAAACCGATAATGTCAGTTATCAATGTTTACAATATTAGTTACAAAATTTTTTTGGGGGGAATTAAGATATGTTAAATAAAAAAGGTTTAGTTGGTATAGTTTCAGTGGTAGCAATTTCATTATTTATGAATTTTGGTAGCGTAGCAGATGCGGCTACCACGAGTGCAAGCTCAAATAATTCGTCTGACTCAGAAAGTATCGATAGTTCAGAACAAGGAGCCACAATGAAGGATCCAACTTCGAACATAAAAATAACAGTGGAAAAAGCATCTTCTTCAAACATGAATAACTCGTCTCTAGATTCTTCTGAAAATGATGCGAGAGTAGAAAGTCTTGAAAAAGGCGCCACCATGAGAGACCCAAGTTTTTATATGGAAGAAAACAAAAAAACGCACGTAATCAGATGGAGCAGAACGCCGTTTCCAAAGTCAATGGAATCTTCTGATTGGGTTGGCCTTGATAGCATAGATGATTCATCTTCAACATCTTCGAATAATAAGGATGATGCTCAAGCGGATAGTAAGGCAGATAAAACAAAGACCGTTACAAATGCTAATACTACAAGCACGATAAACAAAACGAGTGTTGTTGCTAAAAAAGCGAATAAAACTAGTACGCTAAAAAGCACTTCTAACAAAGATATTTCTAGTAAATCAAGCGTTTTACCACAAACATCTGAAAAGAATGGTAGTTTCGTATCAGTAATTGTGGGTATATTATTATTCTCTGTGTTTACGCTTTGGACTTTTAAGTATGAGTTGATAAGTAAACATAAAATGTAAATCGAACGTACAAAGAGTTGCAATATTCCTCTACGTGTTATCAAATAGACTATGTATTAATTTGTTTGATAAATGTGAAGGAACTTTTTTTATTTCCTTTACAATAGAGACTGATCGTTCAAGCATGAGCTCCATGTCTGTAGCTAATTGAAGTAGGTTTTATGTGATTACGACGTTATTTTTGGTTAATCAGTATATCTAGTTGTTAACTGAGGGAGGATAGAACACATGGCTAAAAAATATCATCGGGCTTTTGGGGTTTATGGCATTATTGCCAGTAATGACAAGTTAGTAGTTATTAAGAAAAATGGGGGTCCGTATATTAATCGTTATGATTTACCCGGTGGCAGTTTAGAAGATGGGGAATCATTGGATAAAGCAATCTATCGAGAAATTAAGGAAGAAACGCATTTACAGCCTCAAAAGATTAGTCAGCTTGGTACAATTAGTTTTAAGTATCCTTGGCATTATAAAAGATGGAAATACAATCAACATATTTGTGTTTTCTATCGAATTGAAACTTGGCAAGGCAATCTTGCCGAACAAGTTGCGCAATTTGTGGGACAAGACTCAATGGGTGCAGAATTGTTATCAATAACGAGTTTAAACGAAAAAAACGCTTCTCCTTTAGTGTTAAAGGCAAAAGCGGTTATAGAGCATAATTTTAGTTTTAAACCAACAGATCAAGCTTTTTCTGAATGGAAAGTTTTACAAACACCAGTTTTTTAAGAAATATCTTGCCAGTATTGAATGGTTTCAGGTAGTTTATCGTAGTCTTTAAAAACATTCGGTTTTAGGTTAGCCAATTTTAGTTCCGAAAAAGATTGCCAAACCAGCGGTCTTTTTTTGTTGGTGTGAGAAGGTATCTTATCGTTGGTTTTTAATAGATATAATAGAACGATTTGTTGAAAACTTTCTGCTTGAGAGGGCATTTGATGTTCAATAACCCATAACAAGCGTTCAACGTGGGCATGAATGTGAAGCTCTTCAAAGAATTCTCGTTGGATGGCATCTTGAGATGATTCACCGAATTTCACGCGACCGCCAATAAAAACAAAGTCTGCTTGAGGATCGGTTGTTTCCGAAACCAAGTAGTTCTGATTATGTTCAAGTAAACCAGCGGCCCGCAAGTTAAATTTGAATTTTCCTTTAGAAAAAACAATATCATTTAAATCAGGATTCATAAAAATTACCTCTCTTTAGTAGTGAGTAACGGTTTAAGTTTACCTCAATAATTAAAATTTAGTTCAAAATTTGAGTAGTTACCATGGTTGTTTTCGATAAATAACGTTTTATTTAAACTTAATATAGGAACGATATGATAAAGATCAGAACTTATTAAAAAATTTAAAACGTTCCTAGGTTTAATGTAAGGATTGAATTATACTAGGATCATGGAGAAATTTATAAAGAGGGGTACGTATGAAAATTTTAATGATCGAAGACAATAAATCAGTATCTGAAATGATGGGGATGTTTTTCAAAAAAGAACAATGGGATGCTTCCTTTGCTTATGATGGGAATGAAGCTGTTGAAATGTTTAAGAGTGCTCCTGATGATTGGGATATGATCACCCTTGATTTGAACCTTCCTGGGAAGGATGGTATGGCGGTCAGCTCAGAGATTCGCCAGATTTCGCAAACAGTGCCAATTATCATGTTAACGGCACGTGATTCTGAAAGTGATCAAGTGTTGGGTTTGGAAATGGGCGCAGATGATTATGTAACGAAACCATTTAGTCCGATTACTTTGATTGCGAGAATTAAGGCCCTTCATCGTCGTGCACAGATGGGGACGACGAATTCTGCCGATGAAGAGAATACGCAACAAACAAATTATGATGTTGAAACCGGTAATTTCAAACTGAGTTCTTCAACTAGAGAAGCTTACTTGGATGGCAAATTAATTCCGGATTTAACACCTAAAGAATTTGATTTGCTGAAAACATTGGCACAGAAACCAAAACAAGTCTTTTCTCGTGAACAGTTATTACAACTAGTTTGGAACTATGAATTTTATGGGGACGAACGGACAGTTGATGCGCATATTAAAAAACTACGTCAAAAGATAGAAAAAGTTGGACCACAAGTCATTCAAACAGTTTGGGGAGTCGGCTATAAGTTCGACGATAGTAAGGAGAACTAGGTATGAAATTGAAACTCCTGTATCAGCAAATGTTGGCCTTTTTTGCGGTTATTTTTACGACCGTAATTATATTTGGTTTGGCCTTTATTCAGTTTTCCAATCGAATGGTTTATCAAGATACATGGAAACAACTTGAGAGCTATGCTGACAGTGTTTTTCAACAATCAATTGTGGTTAATTCTAATGGTGAGTTTGAAGGCATTCAAATGGCAGGCTTGGAAAACAGTGAGCGACTTTTGGCTAATCAATCCATTCATTTCACTATTTATAATAAACAAAACACGATTGCGTATCCCAAGACAGGAATTTCACCAAACATAAGTAAGAGTCAGTGGACCAAATTAAAGGCTGGCGAAACCTTAACTACGAAATCCGATCGCCGTTTTAATCAAGCAGGTAACAGCCGAACACAATCAATGACGGATATTATTAAGCCTTATCGTAATGAAAGTGGCGAAATTATTGCGGTTGTTTCCGTTGGTTCCCCAGTAGCCAATATTCAGTCTAATATGCGAAAAATTCAACATAATCTATTGATTGCCTTTCTTATTTCTGGTTTAGCAGCGATTGTGATTGCTTACGGATTAGCAAAATATTCTGTTTCGCGAATTGATCGCATTCGAAAAGCTGCGCATAAAATTGGCGAAGGAAACTTTGATATTACAGTTCCAACTAAGGGAAACGATGAAATTGATGGCTTGGCATCTGATTTCAATCACATGACTAAATCACTTAAGGCTTCAAATGAGGAAATTAAACGCCAAGAGCAACGACGACGGGAATTTCTGGCGGATGCAGCGCATGAAATGAGAACGCCGCTAACAACGATTAATGGACTTTTAGAGGGCTTGACGTATGATGCAATTCCGGAGGAGAGTAGAGAAGAAAGCCTCCAGTTGATGAGCAATGAAACCAAACGGTTGATTCGATTGGTAAATGATAATCTGGATTACGAAAAAATTCGTACAAATCAAATCATCTTGAATCGGCATGAAATCAACGTTCACGAAGTGGTGAATAATTTAGTTGAACAGCTGCAAAAGAAAGCTAATGAAGCTAAAGATCAGTTTATTACGCAAGTTTCTGATAAAGTAACGGTCTATGCGGATTATGATCGATTTGTGCAGATTATGTTTAACATTATGCAAAATTCAATTCAGTTTACAACCGGTGGCACTATTACGATTACAGCTCGCAATGATGCTGATAAGAATTGCATCATTTCAATTAGTGATACCGGTATTGGTATGTCTGAAGATCAAATGAAAAATATTTGGGAACGCTATTACAAAGCTGATGCTTCCCGGAAGAATACGAAATATGGTGAATCAGGGCTAGGAATGGCTATTGTTCATCAACTTGTAAAAGCACATAAGGGAACGATTAGTGTTGCTAGTGAGTTAGGTAAGGGAACCACATTTACTGTGCAGTTACCTTATGAAGAACCCAAAAATGAAAAGAAATCTCTGAAATAATAACTATGAATACAAAAAGCGACGTTGAAAAATAATTCAACGTCGCTTTTATTTTAATGTACAAAAAAACAGAAATTCGATTGAATTTCTGTTTTGATATTAGCTAGATTATTTAGCAGCTGGAGTACCGAACCATTCGATACGGCTTTCAACTGTGTCTTTAATAGCTTTTGTACCAGGTGCAAGTAATTTACGAGGGTCATAACCTTTAATATCATTTTGGTCATGTCCTTCTTCAATATACTTACGAGTTGCAGCTGCGAAAGCCATCTGGCATTCAGTGTTAACGTTAACCTTTGCAACACCCATTGAAATAGCTTTTTGGATTTGTTCCTTAGGAATTCCTGAACCACCATGTAAAACAAGTGGAGTAGAAATTACGTCAGCTAATTCTTGGAGACGTTCGAACTTCAAGCCCTTCCAGTTTTCTGGATATTGGCCATGGATATTACCAATTCCACAAGCAAGGTAATCAACACCAGTTGCGGCGATTTGTTTAGCTTCTTCAACATCAGCTAATTCACCTTCACCAATGATACCGTCTTCTTCTCCACCAATTGAACCAACTTCGGCTTCAACAGACATACCCTTAGCATGTGCCAACTTAACGATTTCCTTAGTTTTTTCTAAGTTTTCTGCAAATGGTAAATCATGACCATCAAACATAACAGAGTTGTAACCAACTTCGATACATTCTTTAGCAGCTTCGTAGTTACCATGGTCTAAATGCATGATAACTGGAACTGTGATGTTCATTGACTTCATAGTTTGTTGAACTAAGTTTAAGCAAAGTTCATAGCCGCCCATGTATTTAGCAGCTCCCATAGAAGTTTGGATCAAAACTGGTGTGCCCTTTTCTTGAGCAGCGCCAAGAATTGCACGTGTCCATTCCAAGTTGTTAGTGTTAAAAGCACCAACTGCATAGTGACCTTTGCGAGCTTCAGCAAAGATTTCGTTACCATTAACTAATGACATAAATAAAATCCTCCCAAAATATATTACAACGATGTGTAAAAGGTTGCATTAAACGAACATTTCCATTTTAACACATTTGTTTCTGAAAATGCAGATCAATTTTTGACCTTCTTCTATGGGAGAAACAGAAAGTGATAGAAATTTAAAAATTACGAATAAAAGATAAAAGTAAAAACTGAATTGATAAAAAAAGGTCCGTTTTTTGGACTAGGCCAATATTTTTGTGTACGAAAAATAAGTAGCTTAAAGTGTACTAATAGCAACGATTATCAATTAATTAGATTACTATATCAATTAAATTTAATAATTTATCACTTGTAAAAACGGTTACTATCCTGTTAAAATGTTTCTTTGTCTTGGTATGACGTTAATTTAGAGAGAATAAGGAGAATTTATAATGGGTATCATAATTGCACTGATCCCAGCAATTGCTTGGGGAAGTATTGGACTTGTGTCAGGCCGTTTGGGCGGGTCGGCACCTCAACAAACTTTAGGGATGACAATGGGAGCCGTTGTATTTGCGGTATTTACTTGGTTTTTATATCAACCAACGCTATCATCTAAAGTTTGGATTGCAGGTATTATCTCAGGTTTGTTTTGGGCAGTTGGACAAGGCATGCAGTTTACTTCAATGAAAAAAATTGGTGTTTCAAAAACTGTGCCACTTTCAACTGGACTACAGCTCGCTGGAAATGCACTTGCCGGTGTGTTAATTTGGCATGAGTGGACAACCGGTAAAATGATCACAATGGGAACCGTTGCGGTTATTGCTTTGATTACTGGTGCGACTTTCACATCTTTGCGGGATAAAAGTGATAAAGAACATAATAAAGATGAAGATATGAGTGCCGGAATTCGAGCACTTGTTATCTCAACGATTGGTTATATCGGCTATACCTTAGTTGTCCGTTTTGCAAACGTAAATGCTAAAGCCGTTATTTTACCACAAGCAATTGGGATGTTTGCTGGTGCTGTTGTCTTTGTGTTTATTTCTAAGGCAGCTGTAACAGCATTCAAAAATGGCCATACTTGGGCAAACATGATTACTGGATTAGTTTGGGGCATTGGTAATATCTTTATGTTCCTGGCAATTCCAAGCGTAGGTCTTGCAATTAGTTATTCTTTGGCACAGGCCGGAATTGTAATTTCAACATTTGGAAGTATTTGGTTGTTGGGTGAACATAAAACACATCGTGAAATGCAATACGTTATTTTTGGATCTGTCTTGATTATTATTGGCTCAACCTTGTTAGGATTAATGAAATAGAATGAAACATTATTAAAACAGTAGAAATACTGCTTTTTTTATACATTTTTTGCGTTAATATAGGTGAATAGGGGGATAGATGTTAGCTAATAAAACTAAAATTAATTGCTTAGCAAGACATCTAAATTGGTATGATGAAAAATATATTTACAGTAAGAAATATCGTAATTATTGTGTATTTGATTTTAATTTGGGCTGGGCTTTTAGATGGCAATGGTGTTTTATCAATTTTATTAAAGGTGATTTTAACGTTATTTATTATTTTTGAGTTAGTTCAAACGTTTCATAAATCGGTTAATACAAAGTAATTTCTAAATTTAAGTTGATCTATATTTCTGATGTGGGTCAATTTGGTTACGCTTCAAATTTTAGTAATCGGGTGTATAATAAATCAGTGGAACATTAAAAATACAAAGTGAGGTAAAAAAACAATGGCACATATTTCGTTTGATGGTTCAGCTGTTTCAAAATTTGTTCATTATAATGAGCTTGCTGAAATGCAACCACTTGTTACTGCAGCAGATAAGGAATTACGTGAGGGTACAGGAGCTGGCAATGACTTCCGTGGTTTCATTGATTTACCAGTAGACTATGATAAAAATGAGTTTGCTCGTATCAAGTCAGCAGCTAAAAAGATTCAGAACAATTCTGAAGTCTTTGTTGCAATTGGTATTGGTGGTTCATATTTAGGTGCACGTGCTGCAATTGATTTTCTTGGAAATACATTTTACAACTTACTTCCTAAAGAACAACGTAATGGTATTCCCCAAGTGTTCTTTGCAGGAAATTCAATTAGCTCAACTTACTTAACTGATTTGGTTAACTTGATTGGCGATCGTGATTTTTCAATCAACGTTATTTCTAAATCAGGAACAACTACTGAACCTTCAATTGCATTCCGTGTTTTGAAGGAGAAGTTAGTTGCTAAATATGGTAAAGATGGTGCTAAGGAACGAATCTTTGCAACAACTGACAAAGCAAAAGGTGCTTTGAAGACTGAATCTGATGCAGAAGGTTACGAAGAATTTGTTGTGCCTGATGATATTGGTGGTCGTTTCTCAGTTCTCTCTGCTGTTGGTTTGTTACCAATTGCTGTTGCTGGCGGCGACATTGATCAATTAATGAAGGGTGCTGCTGATGGTCGTGATGCTTATAAAGATCCCGACGTTACAAAAAATGACGCATACAAGTATGCTGCTTTACGTAATATCTTATATCGTAAAGGCTACACAACCGAATTATTAGAGAACTTCGAACCAACATTGCAATACTTTGGCGAGTGGTGGAAACAGTTAATGGGTGAATCAGAAGGAAAAGACCAAAAGGGTATTTATCCTTCATCAGCTAACTTCTCAACTGATTTACATTCACTTGGTCAATACATTCAAGAAGGCCGTCGTAACCTTATGGAAACAGTTGTCAACGTTGACAAACCTAACCATGACTTGAACATTCCTAAGGAAGAGAAGAACCTTGACGGACTTAAGTATCTTGAAGGCCGAACTATGGATGAAGTTAATAAGAAGGCTCATCAAGGAGTTACTTTAGCTCATAATGATGGTGGCGTTCCTGTTATGAATGTCAATATTCCTCAACAAGATGCTTACACATTAGGCTACTTAATTTACTTCTTTGAAGCAGCTGTTGGTATTTCTGGTTACTTGAACGGGATTAACCCATTCAACCAACCTGGTGTCGAAGCTTATAAGAACAATATGTTTGCTTTACTTGGCCGTCCCGGCTATGAAGCACAAACAAAAGAACTTAACGAACGCCTTGGTAAATAAGGCTTTGTAAAAACTCTTTAAAAACAAAAAAGTCCTGCAAAACTGACAAATGTTTCTTCATGTGAAGATTCGCATATTTGGTAGTTTTGGGGGACTTTTTTATGCCAAATTTTAATAACTATTGGTTGACTTTTGGACAAAATTTCTTTACTATTATGGTGATATCAAGTTGATATTAAGTGAGGTGACCAGGCTTGGCGAATGACCAAAAGGATAAACGCTTCTTATTACGCTTAGATCAGGCTTTGTATGATCGATTAGCCTTGGAAGCAAATCGAGCTAATCAAAGTGTGAATATGTATATTGTCAGTTTATTATCAGAGAATCATGGTACAAAGAGTTTTGAAAATCGACAGATAATTGGTCAAACCGTTTCTGGAGCGGATGTTAATATGGACAATGGTCTTGTACTGGTTTCTGGAATTTATTATCGTTACTTAATTAATGATAATTCAGAGGTTGATGATAAAGCAAAATATGCTGTGATTGAAGCAAATGGAAACATTTTGACCTTGCAAAAAATTTAAGCCATTGGGGGAGATAGGATGGCAAATCATCAAACGCATTCGTTTGGATTTTGGGGACAGATGCAAGCTGCGATGAACGGTGATTATATGAATCAGTATCAAAAAGCTCAACAAGATGCAGTTAAGAAGCGACAAAAATCAACGCAGAAGTTGGCCGATCAGGATGAAAAAATTACCCAGAGCAAACCAGAAAGAACGGTTCATGCACGGGTAAAACGGAGGAGTTTTAACATGCCATTTGGACTTAGAATTGTACCACAAAATAATCGTGGGTTAGTTGAAACGTTAGGTAAATACAAGCGGAGTGTGGAACCAGGATTTCATTTTTACTGGCCATTTTTCCAGAAAATTAGACCTGTAAGTTTAGCAATGGAACCTTTAGCCCTACCAAATTATTCAATTATCACTAAGGATAATGCGGATGTTTCGGCTAGTTTAACCTTAAACTTTCATATAACGGATCCTGTGAAATATCAGTATGAAAATACCGATTCAGTTGAATCCATGGCACAGTTAGTTCGTGGACATTTGCGTGACATTATTGGTCGGATGGACTTAAATGAGGCATTAGGATCAACCGCCAAAATTAATCAAGAGTTGACATTAGCAATTGGAGATTTAACCAACACCTATGGAATTAATGTGGATCGAATCAACATTGATGAATTGACACCTTCGCGTGCGATTCAAGAAGCCATGGATAAACAGTTGACTGCCGATCGTGAACGCGTGGCAACAATTGCTAAAGCTGAAGGGGAAGCTAAGTCAATTGAGTTAACAACCAAGGCCAAAAATGATGCCTTAATGGCTACTGCCAAAGCTGAAGCTGATGCAACTAAAACGCGTGCCAATGCTGAACGTTATCGAATTGATACTGTGCAGGCCGGATTGGCTGAAGCAACTGATAAGTATTTCCAAAACCAGTCGATCAATGCGTTTTCAGATTTAGCAAAATCAAATACAAACATGGTTGTGGTGCCATCTGACAGTTCTGACGAGTTCGGTAAGATCCCAGTAATTGGTAAATTGCTGGGAACGAGAGACGACCAGAAGCATAATTTATAAGACTAAAGGTTGAAAGTATCAAAATCACTTCAATAACTGATGTTAAACGACTTAGCCTATAAAAATAGTCTAAAATACCGTCTTCCAGCAAATTTGGGCTGGAACGTAGTGGGCACGACTTAGAGCCGAAATTCACGTCTCTAAGTTCGGCCTTTATCTAAGCGAAACCCGCTAAGATAAATGTCACTACTGAGCCCATTTGCTTCCAGACTAAGTCTAATCTTTGCAATCAACACATCGATATAAAAGTTATTATATCAGCGTTACTGAGCATTATTGAAACATCAACCGTTCTTAGTACGGAGGCGATTGGTCTCAGGGGTGAAATTAT
>NZ_JQBY01000036.1 GCF_001437405.1 Pediococcus ethanolidurans
TCGAAACTTTGTTCAGTTTTCAAAGGTCTACCAATTGTTGAAGTTGAAAATTTCTTTTCTTCCTTGCGACAACTTTATAAGTATATCATCTGGATAAAAGCTTGTCAAGAAAAACTTTTAACTCTTTTTTTAATTAGCAAGCAAATCTCCGTCAGACAACGTATATAAATATACCAAGTCACAAACATTTCGTCAAGCATTTTTCACAATATTTTTTGAATTGTTTCATTTTTTGCTGAAAATAACTGTGTTTTATACCTATACCAATTTTAGATTGACTGCTTTTGATAGCTATCGGACAAGCAGTTTCCTAGTCTTTTAATTCCTGAATCAATTTGTGAAAGTGACACACTGCTAAAACTAACTCTTGCACCATTTTTATGCGCTTTATCAGGAAAAAGATTAGTCGAAGGAATTACCATCACATGAAAAGCAGGCTTAAAACTCATTATTTGCATATTATCTAAGTCATAGTTTTGAGGAGCTGTAATCCATGTGAAAAAACCACCCTTAGGATCTGTATAACTTATATTTTCAGGCATGTAGTTTCTCATCGCTGTCATCATGGCATTCTTTTTAATTCTGTAACTTTTTTGCAATTTGGTTAAGTGACTTTCAAGACTATATTTAGATAGATAAGCATTGACCGTTTGAATCATTAAATTAGAAGTCTCCAAATCTGCTCCGGCTTTTAACTCTTTCAATCGAGAGAAGATCTCGCCACTTGCCGTTAGCCACCCTAGTCGTAAGGCAGGTGCCAAAATTTTAGAAAAGCTTCCTAATTGAATCACGCGATCCTGTGTATCTAACGATTTTAAAGTTGGTAAAGATTTCCCTTCATATCGTAACCAACGATAAGGAGCATCTTCCAAAATCAAAACATCATAACGATTGGCCAATGCAATTAACTGTTTTCGCTTTTCCAATGACATGACAACTCCTGTGGGATTTTGAAAATCTGGAATCGTATAAATAAGTTTAACTGATTTCTCAATCAAAATGCGTTTCAATTCAGTTAAATTCATCCCATCATTTTCCATGCTAACTGAGTAATAGTTTGGTTCATAGGCATCAAACGCTGCCAGCGCGCCAATATATGTAGGACCCTCTACCACCAAGCCATCACCCTTATTGATAACTAACTTTGCAACAAGATCCAATCCCTGCTGTGCCCCTTGTGTCATCATGATCAGTTCCGGATTTGTTACTGTTCCATCATTATTTAGTAATGACGCAATTTTTTCTCGCAAATCTATTGATTCTTCACCCACTTGATATTGTAAGGGTGAATGCTGATTTGAAATAGCAATTTGAAAACTATCAGCCAATTCTTTACTTGGGAACAAGGTAGCATCAGGAAATCCGCCAGTAAACGAAATCATTTCTGGATCCTGGCTTGGATAAATTGCATTCAATCCGCTCTTCGAAGTCAACGAAACACGACTGGCAAACTCTTTTTTCATCGTAAATTCCTCCATGATTTTTGTCTTGCTTATTGACTCTATGATACTAATTATTTAATATGAAGTAAAACTCAACGTTCTCAATATAACGTGAATGTTTTTCATCGCTGCAACAATACATTTAATCAAAAGCGCTGTTCTCTACTATATATAGAAGGAAGTATATTAAATGGCTAACTTTTCATACGAAATATTCGCTCAAGTTGTCACAACCAAAAACTTTGGTCAAGCTGCAAAAACATTAAATGTTACCCCAAGTGCAGTCAGTCATGCTATCAGTCAATTAGAAAATGAGCTTGGCTTTCCACTATTCATTCGAAATCGCACGGGGGTTGAGCTCACACCAGATGGTCAGCAAGTACTGCCCGTAATTCAACATATTTTAAATAGTGAAGCACAACTAAAACAAGTGGCCGATCAAATTAGGGGTTTAAATCTTGGTATTGTTCGCATTGGCGCATTCAGTAGTGTTTGTATTAACTGGTTGCCAACCATCATTCGTCAGTTTAAGAAAAAATATCCTGGTGTTGAAGTCACTATTACTCAAGGAACCTTCTCCGAAATTGCAGAAATGACCCGCGTCGGTTCTGTTGATATTGGTTTTGCAACGCTACCAGTAGATTCACAACTTCAAACCGAGTCACTAATTGATGATCCCATTTATTGTGTCACTCCTGCAGATTTCGTGCCCAAAAATAAAACCTACATTACAACGGATGATATTGGTGACTATCATTTCATCCTTCAACAAATTGACTATGACCGTGACACAAAGAAAACACTTGATCAATATAATGTTGCACCAAAAGCCATTACTTATTCCATTGATGACCAATCAATTCTTTCAATGGTAGAAAGTGGACTTGGTTTTGGAATTCTACCCAAACTTGCCCTGCAAAAATTAACTGGCGATGTAAATGTTTATCCTTTCTCACACCAATACAATCGTACAATCTGTCTCAGTGTTAATAAAACACAAGCTGACTCTCCATCCACAAAACTAATGTTGTCTGAAATTCACGACTACTTAGCTCAATGTTACCAAAAAGAATATCTTGGCCAACCTGCAAAATAAATTATTTTGCTTGTTAAACAAGGAGCTGATCATAAGCATGACTCCTGCATACGTCACACTTTTTTACCTTTCTCCGCTGAGCTTTAGGGCAGTTTCACAAGTCAGTCGTAATAAGCTAAGTAAGATTCCTGTGGGATCGCGATCCCACCTCCAATCGCCCTTCTCTGTTTTTTTCGCTAAGCCTTAGGACAGTTTCACAAGTCAGTCGTAATAAGCTAAGTAAGATTCCTGTGGGATCGCGATCCCACCTCCAATCGCCCTTCTCTGTTTTTTTCGCTAAGCCTTAGGACAGTTTCACAAGTCAGTCGTAATAAGCTAAGTAAGATTCCTGTGGGATCGCGATCCCACCTCCAATCGCCCTTCTCTGTTTTTTTCGCTAAGCCTTAGGACAGTTTCACAAGTCAGTCGTAATAAGCTAAGTAAGATTCCTGTGGGATCGCGATCCCACCTCCAATCGCCCTTCTCTGTTTTTTTCGCTAAGCCTTAGGACAGTTTCACAAGTCAGTCGTAATAAGCTAAGTAAGATTCCTGTGGGATCGCGATCCCACCTCCATCTCACTTAGCTTATTGCGACTACCCGACTTGTTTCACTCACTACTTTTTAGGACTGCTCGGTAAAACAATAGGCATTTCATAAACTCGTCTCCCGCGGGATTGCGATCCCGCATACGCCGAATTTATGAAATGCCTATTACCGTTTTACCTCGCACACTTTACCTTACCTTCACCAAAAAGTACTTCTTCTTTCCGCGGCGCACAATCACAAACTTTCCATCAAAATGCGATCCCGGATCAATCTGTGCCTCCACATCCTGCACCTTTTCTCCATTTATTCGAATCGCACCATTCTTCACATCTTCTCGTGCCTGTCTCCTCGATGGCTCAATCTTCGTATCATCCACCAGCCACAACACAATATTTTGCTTCTCATTTTTCACTTCAACCGTCGGCATATTCTTAAATCCTTGCTCAATTTCACCAGCCGTCAAATCCTGTACCTCACCCGAAAAAAGTGCCTTAGTAATATGCTGAGCCTCAATTACCGCCTGCTTACCATGCACAAACTCCGTCACCTCTTCAGCCAAACGTCGTTGTGCCTCACGCTTCTCAGGTTGTGTCCGCACCTTTTCAGCTAACTCGTCAATTTCATCTTCGTCGAGGAAAGTGAAGTACTTCAAGTATTTCACCACATCGCGATCATCTTGGTTAATCCAAAATTGATAAAACTCATATGGTGACGTCTTCTTTGGATCCAGCCAAACAGCTCCACCAGCCGTCTTGCCAAACTTAGTTCCATCTGCTTTCAACATCAACGGAATTGTCAATGCAAATACGTCTGTATCAGAACCCTCAATTTTATGAATTAAATCAATTCCAGCTGTAATATTTCCCCACTGATCCGCACCGCCAATTTGTAATTGGACATTTTCATGCCGATATAGATGAAGAAAATCAATTGACTGCAAAATTTGATAAGTAAATTCCGTAAACGAAATTCCTACCTCCAAACGACTGGCAACAACTTCTTTATTCAACATTGTATTAACATTAAACAATTTACCGTAATCACGTAGAAAATCTAATAATGATAATTTTGAAAGCCAATCATAGTTATTCACAATGGTGAAATTGTCTGTTCCAAATAGTTTAATCATTTGAGCAGATAAAGCATCTTCATTATGTTTAACTTGATTCATGGACTGCAAAACACGTTCCGAATTTTTACCTGATGGATCACCAATTGCACCAGTTCCCCCACCAATAACGATAACCGGATGATGTCCCTGTAACTGGAATCTCTTTAGCATCATAAAGGGAATCAAATGCCCAATGTGTAAACTGTCTCCAGTTGGATCAACACCACAGTATAAACCAATCTGCTTTTTGTTAGTTAACTCCCGCAAACCTTCTTCGTCTGTAGATTGATTAACTGCACCACGCCATTTTAATTCATCAATAATATTCATAATATTTTCCTCCTCTTTTTTGGTATAAAAAAATCCCTAAAGTCAATAAAGACTCTAGGGACGAATTTTTCCGCGTTACCACCCAAGTTATTGCATCATCTGCAATCACTCAACATCGATAACGTGATGAATCGCTAATTTAGGATTAGAAGCTCAACAATTGTAATTCACAATTACCACATTCTGGTTCGCAGTCCCACCAGATCTCTGAAATGTTGGATAATCTGTTACTTCGATCGTCTCAATGCTTTTAATGTTAGTTACATATTAAGAGAGTTGATTTTGGAAGTCAAGCATCTTTTTAAAAAGCCAGTCGAATTAATGCCATACAGATAATTCCGACCACCACAATAACAATTAAACTTTTGGATATGATTGCTGCCAAAAATGTTGGAACGGTTGCTAAAAGATTATCCATGTTTACAGATGGTAAAGAGCCTGCATGATGCGTAAAGATGTTTTCCATAATAAGAGCCGTCATGATAACCAGCGGTACAAAGCTTAAATATCGAATCAACCAATTAGGTAGATCAAAGTTCTTAACTAACACAAAAGGAATTACTCGTGACAGCCACGTAACTAGCCCGCAACCAATAATTGCCCATAAAACTTTCATCGTGAGTGCCATTGTTCCACCACCATTCCTAAGAAACAACCGATTAACGTCGTTGCAATCAATGCAACATTATCGGAAAAGAAAATTGTCAGTACATACATTAAAACGCAAACTATTCCGACCATCGTCACCTGAAAACCAAACGCTTTACTGCGATCAGTGATCATTTGTAAATAAAGCAAGCCAATAAACATGGCAACAAGTGCAAAATCAAGTCCAAACGCCTTAGGATCGCCAACCAGGTTACCCAAAATGCCACCGACTGCGGTTGCTAGCGCCCAAGTTAAGTAAGCAACAAAATTAGCACCATGAAACCAACTTGGAGCCAAACGATGATTCGTAAAATTAAGTTTGTTCATACTCAAAGCAAAGGTTTCGTCTGTCAGTAATGTCCCAATACCAATATTTTGCCAAATGGAATCTTGGCGAAAGTACTGAGCTACCGTTGTACTCATTAAAATAAACCGCGCATTAACCAAAAACACCGACAACATTACAAACGGAATGGAACTGCCAACTAATAACAAACTTACCATAATAAATTGGGCTGAACCGGCATATGTAATTAACGACATTAGTAGAATTTCTAATACACTCAATCCACTAGTTTTACCTACAATGCCAAACGCAAGGCCTATCCCTATGTAGCCAAACACAGTTGGCAACGCATCCTTGATTCCTGTGTCAAAATCTAGTTTTTCATTCACACAATTTCATCCCTTATTTTCATTTTACTTTTTCTATATTCACTCGGTGTCATTTCAAAATATTTTTTAAAAGCGCGACTAAAATAATTTGCACTTTTAAATCCGCTTCTTAGTGCAATTGGTTTTATTTTCATGGTACTTTCCCGTAATAACTGTTTTCCGTGGCTTAACCGAATTCGATTAAGATACTGCATAACTGAACTACCAGTTTCAACTCGGAAAACATGTTCAAAATAAGTTTTTCCAACGTGCATTTCGTTAGCTATATCCTCAAGCGTCAACTGCTTTTGATAATTAATTTGAAGATAGCATTGGCTCAACGTTACCCATTCAGCGTTACTCACCACATGACCACCAGGCTGGCATCGTTTGCATGCATGAAACCCTGCCTTTTCAGCTTCACTTAAATTTTCAAAGATAAAAACGTTTTTTCTCAGTGGCGTTCGTGACGAACACGATGGTTTACATACAATTTTCGTTGTTTGAACAGCATAAAAAAAATGACTATCCGCGCTACTATCATTATGAATAATTGCCTGCCATTGTGCATTAGTTGGTCTTTGAAAAGTTTCCATTATCTTTCCCTCATTAAAATCCAGAATGAAAAAGCCAAATTTTGAACTTTTTATTTGTTATAATTTAAGCAAAATCACAATCAGGAGGTCACTTATGAAAACATTCTATATCGATCATGTCACTGTTGGTACTTACACTTACCTACTTGCAGTTGGTGAACATGGGCTAGCTTTTGTCAGCTCCAATGCAACTAGTGAAGATGAATTGCATCATTATTTTCCTCATGTCAAAGAATTAAAAGATACCACTAAAACTCATGATTATGCGCTAGCTTTAAAAAAATTATTAACAGGTGAAACTAAGACTTTTCCTTTACCAGTAGAACTTAATGGTACCCCGTTTCAAAAGGCGGTTTGGCAAGCACTTCAAACCATCCCTTATGGTGAAACAACGACGTACAGTGCCTTGGCCGAAAAAATTCATCGTCCAACTGCTATCCGTGCTGTTGCCAATGCAGTTGGTAGAAATCCCAACCAAATTGTAGTTCCCTGTCACCGTGTGTTGCGTAAAGACGGCTCTATTGGCGGTTACCATGGTGGTCTGCCCCTAAAACGCGAATTACTTGCACTTGAAGCTCGGGTTAAACAAAATTAACCGACTACTTTAAAAACTTCGCAAAGACAATTCATATTTTCCGTAAAAGTTTTGCCTGCTTCTGCGTATTCTTGTTTAAAGAACGGTTCATGCACACGACGCCAATACGTCAACGTCTGATCGCCTTCACCTTCATGGTAAGCATGCTCAGCAGTCATATTTTTATATGGGATAACTTCTACAACAACCGTTTGCGTAATACAAACTGGATGACCGCTACCATCCAGAATCATATTATATTCACCCACCTGGGGATAAGCCTCATCTTCTTCATATAAATCATATGCAGAAGTTGTGGCTGTTTTTATTCCTCTAAAAGTAAGATCTGCAAGTTCATTTGCCATACTAACCGTGTTGCCAAACGCCCACGCTTCGTAAGTTGCATGATGTAATTTGTGTTCTTTGACAAATGTTTGCCAATAAGTATTAATTTCAGTCGCATGTGTCATAGACTCACCTCATCAAATATTTTCACTATTATATCATTATTTAAAGTCGAATTTTTGAGAATACCTTATTTTACCAAACGTAACTGACGAATTAATTTAAACTTTGCAACGGGTGTGATACGGTTTATCTAGTCCATTTAATAAAAAGGAGATTAATTTTATGAAAACTAAACTATCACGTGGAAAATTTGAAAACTTACAAAAGTTAGCTGATGATGAAGGTACTTTAAATATTTTAGGTTTGGGCGGACAAACTACTTTTCAAAAAAGGATGCAAGCTGCTCAAACAAATGCTAAAAATAAATTCGACATTGATCAATGCATTGAGTTCAAACAAATTCTGTCTGAATATTTATCACCTGAAGTTTCGGGAATTCTGTTGGATTCTGCCTTTGGAACCAAAGCAAAACAAGCTAAATCTAAAGACACTGGTTTAATTACCGTTTATGATTTGTCCGCGAAAGCACCTGACCATTTATCCCTAAATCGCTTAGTTCACACCAAAACAAATGGTGTTAAAGTGCGTGTTAACTATAATCCCCATGCGGATGAACAGACTAATGACGAAAAATTAGCTTGGTTAGAACGTGTAGGTGCCGAGGCCTTAGCATCCGACCTCCCTCTTTTTGTGGAACCAATCGTTTACGATGATCAAGTTTTCGACAAGGCCACTGCTGAATTTGCCAAGCTTCAACCCACTCTGGTAATTGACACCATCAAGGAGTTAACTAAAGAACGATATCATATTGACATTCTTCAAATTGAAACTCCACTAAATTTTGCGTTTGTTGAAGGCTTCACAGGTAAAACAGCAACTGCGGTTTATTCTCAACGACAGGCCGCAAAACTGCTTAAAGAAGCCAGCGATACTACTACACGACCTTTTATTTATCAAAGTGGTCATAACACTCTTGAATCTTTTCAAGCAGCAGTTAAATTTGCCGGTAAATCAGGTGCAAAGTTTGCAGGCGTCATGACAGACTACACCGCATTACAGGACAGTATTTCCGTTTATGCAAAAAATGGTGAAAAGGGTCTGCAGCAGTGGCTTGAAACCACGGGAAAATCAAACTTAACGATTTTAAGTGAAAATCTTGATAATTACGCTACTCCTTGGTATGACCGGTTTGGCGGGCTTAAAAATCTCGACATTTTTGATAATCCCATAACTTTGTAAAAGTAGGCAAAATAAAGATAAATTAAGTTGTTATTTTAAGCAATCGGTGTTACGATATCAGTATGATATCAATAAAGCGGTTTCATATTTAATTTTATTTCTTAGGGGAGGTAGATTTTTATGGAAATTAATGCCGATGTTTTAAAATCTCAAATTACTTTTAAACCACAAAAAGATGGTGTCGACCCATTTCTGTCTTGGTGCCATATCAAAATTGACGACATAGAATATCCACGGGGTGGCAAAAGTTTATTAAAGAAACGATTTTCACGACCAAAAATGCGATCAAAAACCACTGTTGCGTATGACAAAGATAAAATTGATATCATAATTGAAGATAATTTATACAAAAGTTATCCGATTAGTCAGTTACAGTCACTGACAGTGCTCATCATGCGTGGTTTTGCCGTTTATTATCCAGGACGAGTTTCTAACAACACTGTAACTATTTTAGAATTCCCAGACACCCAGTATTATTTTGATACACCTACACCATTACCGGCAGCTATTTTACTGTCATCTTCTATTTTTAATCACACTGTCGTAAATGACCCAATGAACCTCAAAAAATTCGGCAGCGTTCAAAGTCTACAAGATATGAATGATCAAATTGCGCACGTTGGTTACGAAAATTTAGTCAAGGATTCGTCTTTAGCGTGGCTAGCGACCACATTTAATCCTGAAGAAGAACCCTATCAACTCATGTCAAATTGACAAACGTGCATTTAAAGCTTATCTTGGAAGAACTTAGTAAGGTTTCCAAGGGAGGTTTTGATCATCAGAGAACAGCACTTACACGTAGCCAAGCCTAAGTATGGTTCACGCGCATTCTCAACGTTTATGTACTTTATCTTTGTGCTGGCTACAATCTGTTTATTTACAGTCTTCAATAAAAGTTTCGGTCAAATTGTTGCCACGAGCGATCCCGTAGTCGAACGAATTGTAGAGGTTGTTAATGAAAAGGTTCCTCAGTACAATGGTTATACCATTCAGATTACGGCTGCTACCATCAAACCGGATCTCAAAACTGCCGTTGGCCAGGCATACGATAATAAACCAATTAAGGTTAATCCAACTCGTTTTCAAAACAGCGTCAAACAACAACTTGTCAATGATGGTGTTTCTACCTTGGTAATCAATTCTTCTATTGGTGCTTCAATCGAAACAAAATTAACTAATGAATATCAAAATGCCTTTCAAAATAAATATCTGTTAGAATTTCGTGATCAGTTACCCACGTATAAAATGATTACCTATTTAGTTATGCTAGTGACGTTTGTCATTGGAACTCTCTTTCGAATCAGATATCATCGTTCAAAGTATTAAAAAGAGACTGGAAAACTCCCAGTCTCTTTTTTTGTATTCGAACTTTATAGTTGAAATTGGGGAAAAAGGCTGTGTTCGAAGTCCAAACACCTTTTTCCCACTCTCTTCCTTTACCACTGCTTTAATAACTGATCAATTGTGATAAGAACGCCATTCTGATCATGATCTGGTGCTACATTGTCAGCAATTTTTTTAATTGCTTGGGGAGCATTTGCCATTGCAAAGCCTTGGCCTGCCTCTTTTAGCATTTCGGCATCATTTCCACCATCACCAAAAGTTACGACATCTATCATTGGAATATTAAGATAATTGGCCACTCGTTTAATCGCATTGGCCTTATGGGTATGCGGAATAATTAAATCAATATCCCCATGACCAGATGATACCGGCAATAACTCACCAGCTAATTCGTTGGCGAGTAGCGTCAAAATCTTTTCTGTTTGATTATCTGGACACGACATACCAATTTTTAAAACTGTATCATCAATTGCATCCCAGTCTGAAACGCTTTGTAGCTTATAGTAGTATCTAGCCGTCATCTCTGAAAATGATTTCGGTGCAGAATTCAGTACATAGGCACTTTTCACGGCACTCACAACCGGATAAACCTCGTCCAAACTGTTCAGATACGTAATCGCATGGTGATATACTTCCGGATCCATTTTGGCAGAGTACATCACCGTTTCATCAGGTTGCTTAACTAAAGCACCATTGTCCGAAACAAACCAAATTGAATCTGCCGTATGCGGGAAAAATGCCCGCAGTTGAGAATCCTGATTTCCACTTGCCACTACGAAAGTAACATCTTTAGCCTGCATTTCTGGATACAATTTTAAAAAATACTTTCGATCAAAATCTTGATGACTATTCAAAAAAGTGCCATCCATATCAACTGCTATTAATCTTTTTGTCATAAATATGCTCCTATGCTTTTCTATACTAATTTAATCATATCAAAAAAACGCTTACAAAACAAAGCAAGCGTTTTTCTCTAAAAATTAGGTTACTTATTGTGCAATCGCATTTTCGACAGCCTGGATATACTTTTTGGCAATAACAACCCGGCCATTAAAATCTGTTATGTGCATCAAACTTTTGCGATCTTCATTGCAAACAGTATCCATGTCTAATTCAATTAAATAAGTATTTTCATATTCTTTAATGGCTCTTCCGTTAAAGCCATTTTTTATCATCGGGCAGTGATCACACAAAACTTCAAATCTTTGATAGCGACATTCTTCATCTTTCATTGTTAGCCTCCTGTATAATTCTTATCGTTAAGATAAGGTATACTTTAAATTAAAAATATGAATTATGTTTGACTATTCCTTAAATTAAGAATGAAGTTATGGTTACGATAATAAAAAATAGCTGTAAACTATTATTTCAGAAATGATCATTGTATAAAACATCATTGATTATTAGCAAATCTCGCTAATGATGTTCCGTAACTAACAAAAAGACCCATCGATTCCAAAATCGAATCATTGGGTCTTCTTGTTAATTCTTTATAGTTGAAACGTGCTACACAAGGCAGCTTTTTTTGCTTGCCAGTTCTTGCGGTGTGGGTTGCCGCCACAAGAATGGTCAACGTATGGAACATCAATGGTTATTAGCGAATTTTGCTAATAACCTTCCTTTATGTGGAATAGTGCCAGTTCTTGCGGTGTGGGTTGCCGCCACAAGAATGGTCATCGTATGAAACATCATTAATTATTAGCGAATTTTGCTAATAATCTTCCT
>NZ_JQBY01000037.1 GCF_001437405.1 Pediococcus ethanolidurans
CGAAACTTTGTTCAGTTTTCAAAGGTCTACTTGGCTGTTTAAAAAACAATCTTAATTTTTGACAGCTATATAATAATAGCATTTTTAATTAAGAACGTCAACAAAAACTTTTTTGATTATCTTTTGTTTAACGCGCTGTTATCTAAGCAACGTGTACTAGTATAACCAAAAAATACCCGATCGGTCAATACCCAAAATTTGCATCTATTGATTTTAACCAAACACAATTCTAGATTTTAAAAGAAAATCCGAACTATTTGTAACATCAAAGAATTATAGTTACTTTTTAGCACGTGTATTAGATCTAAATATCATTTTATACATATCAAAAATTATTAAAATAAAAAAATAAACTATTTGCAAAAAATTTGCAATAGTTTATTTATCTAGCACTTCTTTTATTTTTCCGGACGCATTGTTGGGAATAAGAGCACATCACGAATTGATGGTGCATCAGTTAAGAGCATTACAAGACGATCAATACCAATTCCAAGTCCGCCTGTTGGTGGCATTCCATATTCCAAAGCTTCAATGAAATCTTCATCGATTCCTTCAGCCTCGTCATTACCTTGTTCACGTTCCTTAACCTGAGCCTCAAAACGTTGACGTTGGTCAATCGGATCATTTAATTCAGTAAAGGCATTTGCAAACTCATTGCCCTTAATATAAAGTTCGAACCGGTCTGTAAAGCGAGCATCTTCAGGATTTTTCTTAGCTAATGGCGAAATTTCTACTGGATGTCCATAAATGAATACTGGTTGTGTTAATTTATCTTGAACTAATTGTTCAAAGAACTCATTAATGATATGGCCAACTTGCCACCAGTCTTCATAATGAATTTTATGATCGTCAGCCAATTTACGAGCCTCTTCTAAACTCATCTTAGGCCAAAAGTCTACCCCAGTATATTTTTTAATTGCATCAACCATATGCATACGAGCAAAGTCTTGACTTAAATCAAGATCAGTTCCCTGAAATGTAATCTTACCATCTGGTGCAACAGCCTTAACAGCAGCCTTAAAAATACCTTCAGTTTCATCCATAACATCATGAAAATCGAAATATGCTGTATAAGTTTCCAACATAGTAAATTCAGGATTATGACGCGTATCCATTCCTTCATTTCGGAATACACGACCGATTTCATAAACACGTTCCATACCGCCCACAATTAATCGCTTCAAATGTAATTCCAAAGCGATTCGAAGATATAAGTCAATATCTAGTGCGTTATGATGAGTAATAAATGGACGCGCATTTGCACCACCAGCTTGTGAATGCAACACTGGTGTTTCGACTTCTGTGTAGTCTAAGCCATCTAAATACTTACGAACTGCACTAATTATCTTAGTACGTTTCATAAAGCGTTCGAAGCTATCGTCATTAGAAATAAGATCCAAATAGCGTTGGCGATAGATCTGTTCCACGTTTTGTAAACCGTGATATTTATCTGGAAGTGGTCGTAAAGCCTTGGTTAAGAACGTTAGATCAGTTGCCTTAACCGTTAACTCACCCATGTCAGTTTTCATGACCTCACCAGTGATCCCAATAAAGTCACCTAAATCAGCTTGTTTGAAAAGTGCATACTCATCTTCACCAACCGTATCCTTACGCACATAAATCTGCATAGTTCCTTTACGATCTTTCAGGTCAGCAAAACCTACCTTACCTTTACCACGTTTTGACATCATTCGTCCTGCAATGGTTGCCTTAACGTCCTTTTCTTCCAACTCTTCTTTAGACAGTTCACCAAACTGTTCATGAAGTTGGTTGGTCAAATGAGTACGCTTAAAGGCGTGCCCAAATGGATCAATCCCCTGATCTCTTAAATCTTGCATTTTTTGACGACGAACTCTCAGTTGATCGTTCATGTCTTGTTCTTTCTTTGCCACTAAAAAGTCCTCCTCTACCATTATTCTCACGTATCCATGATGCCTATTTTACATTAAAAAAGCAAGTGCTGTTTCATCTTGCCATTTGTTGTCGTTTAATTGCACGCTCTTGTTGTTGCTCAGCGAAACGGTCAAAAATATCGTCCATTTCTTTTTCAGACTCTGCATTATTGAGTGCGACTTTGGTTCTTGCTGAATGAGAAATTCCCTTTAAGTAATATGCAGCCTGGGTTCTAAACTCACGTGGACCAACATAGTCACCCTTAAGTTCCACCAATCCATGCAAATGTTCTTTTGCAATTTTAATCTTTTCTGCTGGTGCTGGTTCGTCAATCAATTCACCAGTTTCAAGATAAGTGGAAACACGATGCAACATCCACGGATTACCTAAAACAGCTCGGCCAATCATCACAGCCGTAGAACCAACTTCATCAAGCATCCGTTTGGTATCCTCTGGGGTTCTGACATCCCCATTTCCCATAAAAGGAATGGTGAGTTCATCAGAAACTTGTTTTAAAATATTCCAGTCCGCATGTCCCGTATACATCTGTTTTCGTGTTCGTCCATGCATTGCCAAAGCAGCAGCACCAGCACGTTCAGCAGCCAGCGCATTTTTCACAGCAAATATATGATCGGAATCCCAACCAGTTCGCATTTTAACCGTTACTGGTTTCTTAACAGCATCCGTCACGTAAGATACCATTTCATAAACTTTGTTAGGATCTAATAACCAACGCGCACCTGCTTCTGTTTTGACCACTTTATTTACCGGACAACCCATATTAATATCAATTATATCTGCTGCAGTATGTTGATCAACAAATTTAGCTGCTTCCACTAATGTTTCTTTGGTTCCACCAAAGATTTGAATACTCATTGGATGCTCGTGTGGATCTACATTCATCATACTCAATGTTTTTTTATTTTTATACATAATGCCACGGTCTGAAATCATTTCACAAACAACAAGACCAGCACCAAACTTTTTACAAATTAAGCGGAAAGCTGAGTTTGTAACACCAGCCATGGGTGCAACGACCAGTTGGTTAGGAATTTTAACATCACCAATTTGCCATTCCATTCTGTTCACCTCATTAAATTATTTTTCAATTTATTTAAACTACGATCATTAATTAGCCTAAAAATTCTGCTATTAAAAATAGTCACAGAGCTTATAATAACACATAAATAATACTCACCCAAATAGAAATTAATTTTGTGATTTAATCAAAATTGCTTTTAATTCAAGTTCATTATACTGATATTTATTACCACAAAAACGGCATGTAACCTCAGCACCATGATCTTCCTTAATCATCGATTCAATTTCTTTGGAGGATAAGCTGGACATTGCCGCTGCAAATCGGTCTTTAGAACAATCACACTTAAACGAAACTGGTAACTTATCCAAAACTTTTACCTTATCGTCTTTAAATAGTAATTTCAAAATATCTTCGGGCGTTTTTCCCTGTCGCAAGAGCTCTGAAACTAATGGCAGATCATTCAGAGTCGTTTGTAATCGGTCAATTGCTTCATCACTAGCTCCTGGCATTACCTGAATCATAAAACCACCGGCAACTTCCACCGATTCATCAGGATTGACAAAAACCGAAACTCCCACGGAAGAAGGTATCTGTTCAGATTGAGCAAGATAATAAGTAAAGTCGTCCCCAATTTCTCCAGAAGCTAAGGCAACATTGCCTGTAAACGGATCTTTTAGTCCCATGTCCTTAGTAACTGAAAAGGTTCCCCGATTGCCAACTGCTTTACCAACATCAATATGATGCTTAGCATTTAGTGGCAAAGAAACATGAGGATTTTGCAAGTATCCTTTTACAGTACCGTTAGCATTACCGTCAACCACAATATTACCAACTGGGCCTCCACCATTAATTTTAACCGTCAATTTTTCTTTACCTTTAAGCAATGAAGATGCTAGCATAACCGCTCCAACTAACGACCGGCCAAGTGCCGCAGTTGCCGCGCTCCAAGTATCATGTCGTTTTTGTGCTTCTCTTACCAAGTTCGTACCATTGACTACATAAGCACGAAACATACCATCATTAATAATACTTTTGATTAAATAGTCTTCCATATTTTCTCCTCAAAATTTTCTTTACCGTCTTATATTTTTACACATCTTATAATCTAAGCCAACCCTAACTACTCAAAAACAGCAAATCAATAAGGAAAGTCCTTACCAATTTGCTGTTTTTTAAACTTTTATACAAGTTTGACCGTTTTACAGATCTGTATGATCATCAGAATTATGATCTTCCGAGTCATCATGTGAACTTGGCAAACGATGATTACTACCAGAATTATTGGTAGAATCGTCCTCATGTTCACTTGGAGTATCTAACTTTGTATCTGTATTGTCGTCGTTATTATTTTTATCATCAGCATGACGTTCAGCTTCTTTGCGTTCTAGCTCACGTTTTGATTCCTCAAAAGTTGCTGCTTTTTCACTTGGAAATTCTGAAGCACCATTTTTAGCAGGCATTTCACCCGTCTTATACAAACTCAAAATTTGCTTTTCGTCTAATGTTTCGTACTTCAGCAAAGCTTCAGCAATAATTTTGTGTTGTTCACGATGAGTAGCAATAATGTCTAATGCTTTTTGATGGCCTTCTTCTGTGAGGCGACGAATTTCATCGTCAATGGTTGCCGCTGTCTTTTCAGAATAAGCTGGACCATTTTCACCATAGTAGGATTGACCAGGTGCTGATAATTCAACCTGTCCAATTTTATCGCTCATTCCATACTGAGTAACCATTGCACGGGCAATGCCAGTAGCTTGCTCAAAGTCATTTGAAGCGCCTGATGACTGTGAATTAAAGATGGTTTCCTCAGCGGCACGGCCACCCATTAAACCAGCAATTTGCTCCATAGCATCCTTCTTGGACATCAAGTTTTGATCTTCACGAGGAAGCATGATTGCATAACCGCCAGCACGACCACGAGGAACAATTGTAACTTTATGAACCACACGGGCATCATTCAAAACAAGTCCTACAATTGTATGACCAGCTTCATGATAAGCAACAACTTTACGTTCATCTGGATTAACAACTGCATTTTTCTTGGCTGGTCCTGCAATAACACGATCTTCAGCTTCATCTAAATCAGAAGCATCGATGATCTTTTTATTACGTCTTGCAGCAAGCAAAGCAGCCTCATTTAATAGGTTTTCAAGATCTGCACCCACAAACCCGGGAGTTTGTTTAGCAATCTCATTCAAATCAACATTTTTATCAAGTGGTTTGTTCTTAGCGTGAACCTTCAAAATAGCTTCACGACCGCGAACATCTGGACGACCAACCAAAATCTTTCGATCAAATCGACCTGGACGAAGAAGAGCGGGATCCAAGACATCAGAACGGTTAGTAGCAGCCATTACAATGACGCCTTCATTTCCGGTAAATCCATCCATTTCAACCAATAATTGGTTTAAAGTTTGCTCACGTTCATCGTGACCGCCACCAACACCGCTACCACGGCGACGACCAACGGCATCAATTTCATCAATGAAAATGATGGAAGGTGAATTTTTCTTTGCTTGGTCAAACAAATCACGAACACGACTGGCTCCGACACCAACAAACATTTCAACGAAATCAGAACCGGAAATTGAGTAGAATGGAACTCCTGCTTCACCGGCAACTGCTTTTGCCAACAATGTTTTACCAGTACCAGGAGGCCCCTCTAAAAGCACACCTGATGGAATACGAGCACCCAACGAAACGAACTTCCGAGGATCTTTCAAGAATTCAACAACTTCAACAAGTTCTTGTTTTTCTTCCTCTTCACCCGCAACATCAGAGAAACGAACTTTGTTTGCCTTTTTATCGGCTGGTTTGACTTTCGACTTACCAAAGTTCATTACACCCTTACTACCACCGCCACCTTGGCCTGCTTGGCTCATCATCATATAGAAGAAAACGATGAAGAGCAACAAAGGCAAACCGGTAACTAATAATTGTACCCAGAAGCTATTTGAAGCTTCTGGTTTTGTGTCCATTTTGACATTTTCCTTTTGCGCAGCTTTAGTAATTTGAGCTGTGGTTGAATCATTTTCCAACACAGTCGTTGTAAAGCTTTCGACCTTAGTAGACGAACTTGACGCCGGGAATAAACCAGATTGAGTATTGCCCTTTTGTGCAGTGCGATATTTACCAGTAATTTTGTAAACACCATTCGTAGGCTGCACGACAAAACTCTTAACCTTGTTCTTTTGTAATTGGGACACAAATTGGCTTGATGAAATAGATGCCGTTTGTGTATTATTTCCCTGCCCAGTGACAAAATAAATAATGCCAACTAAAGCTAAGAAAACAACGATATAAAACAAACTATTTTTAACAAGTCCGTTGTTATTCCCTTTTTTATTCATTGGAATCCTCCTTGTTGACGGTTTTACGAACGGCAAGCAGAGGTCTGCTCAACCCTCGATAGATAGATAATATCACACTTGACCAATTTTGACCAATTATTTATTCACATAAATTTTTGGCTTTAAAACGCCGACATATGGCAAGTTCCGATACTCACCTTTATAATCTAAGCCATAACCCACAACAAACTCATCTGGGACAACAAAACCAACATAATCAGCTTTTGCTTCTAATACTCGTCCAGTTGGTTTATCAAGTAACGTACAAACTTTCACACTTTTGGCATGACGATTCTTGAATAGGTCAATAATAAATTGAAGTGTACGTCCAGTATCCACAATATCTTCAATGATTAAAACATCCCTGCCACTCACATCACGACTAATATCCGTAACCAGTTGCACTTCGCCAGTGGAATGAGTACCACCGTGATAACTTGAAACATCCACAAAATCCAATTGTGTATATGTATCCATTTGACGCATCACGTCAGTTGTAAAAAATACTGCTCCTGACAAAACACTAACAACTACGGGTACTTTGCCTTCATAGTCTTTTGTCAATTGTTTTCCTAACCTTTTACATGCATCCGCAATGTCACTTTGACTATACAAAACGCGTTCTATATCATCATTCATCAATTCAATTCCTCCAGATTATTTGGTTTCCAGATTATGAAATATTTTTGTACATCACCATCAAATGGTGTTTGAAGCCAACTTTTTCGAAGACCTAACAACCAAAGCGGTTGTTCATTTTTATCCACTAGCAAGGGCCAACTTACTCGCTGCCAACTTGGTACTTTGGCATCCATCAGTACCCGGCGCACACTTTTTTGATGAGTATTTTTCAAGCCCAACTTATCGTGTGGGTTGGCTGACCTAACTGTAAGAGGAAAATTTAGTTGATTTTCACTAAGTTGCATCACCTGGCATAAATCATCTAATTTCTTCGCATCATAATCAGTTTCAAATACGCCAACTTTGCCATAGCCTTCAATCGAATGCCATTGGTTCAATATTAACATAGAATCACTGATTATCAGTGGTTTTTTCTGCAATTCTGTCGTCAAAAAAAATCCAAATTTTTGATAATCTTTTATAAAATCCATTTGTGCATTAATTTGTAATTTGCCAGTTGGTTTTTGCAAATTTCCCAAAAGACGCAGAATTTCTTCTTGTTGCTGTTTAGAAACTTTTCCTTCACCAACTTCATGATCACTAATATATTGAATCGTCAGGTTTTGCCACTCTGTGCTTAATTCTAAAAAGCGTTCTGTTCGATAACCATCATCAAAAACTAATTCTTTTGTTAATTGCTCTTCACGTTGTTCAGTTGCCCTAATTAATAGTTGCAATTGGGTTTCATAGTCCTGGACATGTTTTAAAAACTGTGCATTCTCCTGTTTTAGTCGCGGGACTATTTGATGTCGCATTCGATTTCTAGTAAAGCTTTCGTCAGTGTTCGTCTGGTCTTCATACCACTTTAGTTGCTTACGAGTCGCAAATTGACGAATGGCTTCTTTTGAAAAGGGTAATAACGGTCGCACCACCATGGTATTTTTGGTCAATTTTCTTGAATCGATACCTTGTAATTGTTGAAGCGCACCACCACGGACCAGTTTCATTAAGAAAGTTTCGGCCTGATCGTCAGCCTGATGTGCCGTAAATAAAAAACGTGCCTGAAATTTTCGCGCAACTTCTGCAAAAAAATCATAACGTATCTTTCGAGCTGCATTTTCGATTCCTGTTTTGGGATGCTGATTTACTGACCACACTTTGATTTTCACGCGTAAATTATGAGTTTGCGTATACTTTTCAATAAATGCCTGCTCTTGGGTGCTTTGTGCCCTTAGCTTGTGATTGACATGGGCCACAACAATTTTTGGACGTCGCCTTGAGGGTAATTCTTCCAATAAAGTTAGTAACACCATCGAATCCACACCGGTTGAAACACCGACAACCACTGTATCCGTTGGCTTCAGATTGTACTTACGAAGAGTTAAATTAAATTCTCTTTGTAACGAGCCGTTCACTGAACTTCACCTTCTAGTTTGAAGAAAAGCCCGACCAAAACGAATGTTTTGCAACGGGCTTCTCACTTTATTTTATTTTTTAACTTCGACGTCCACCACGACCGCCGCGCTTACCTTCTGTGTTACGTTTTAAGGTTGTTAAACGTGCCTCACTATCTTTCAAGAAACCTGATAGCAATGAGTCAAAATCTTTTGGATCTTCATGATGACTGCTAGCATGTCCTTGATAATGAGAATTTGATTTTGAGGAACGGTGTGAACTAGCCTCATGCTCAAAATGATTTGCATGATTCGTATGTTCTGAATGATTAGAACGGTTAGAATGACTAGATTGATTATGATGCTCTGGAGCTGGTTGTTCTTCAGCCTTACGAATTGACAAACCAATCTTGCCATCATCGCCAACTGTCAATACTTTAACTGTGACTGTATCGCCTACCGTTAAAACATCATGAATATCCTTCACAAATCCATTGGAAACTTCACTAATGTGTACCAACCCGGTTTTATGGTCGCCTAAATCGATAAATGCTCCAAAATTAGTGATTCCCGAAACCTTGCCAGATACTTTTGACCCAACTTCAATTGCCATAAAAAAGTACTTCCTCCTTAGACTATGTGTAACTAGTATAGCACCAGATCATCGCAAGTGCGAGAATATCCTAATTGAATTTACAACAAAAAAATGACCATCATCCTGTAAGGATTAGTTCTTACAAAATGATAATCATTATTAAATAACTAAATTACTTTTGACTTACATCGGAAGAATGATCAGCAGGTAAACTATAGATTATTTCTCCAGATTTACTGTAGTAATATTTTTCTCTTAACAATTTTTGGAGATAATCTGCGTTATTTAACTGTTTAACTTGCAAACCTAAAGATTTATTTTGCGTTTTAGCTGTGGCGTATTGTGCCTTACTAGTTTGAATTTGTTGATTAACCGCTGCTCGTTGGTAATGTGTATGAACAATTTGAAAACCAAAGATACCAGCAAAAACAATAAAAATACCCATAATGATATAAAAACGGTGCAATCGTGTTGTACGAATTTTTCTGATTTTTTCAGTAGTTTTGGTCAAAGTTCTCTGCGACCCATTTACATTACTTGCCATTCATACAACCCCCGTTTTTACAAAGATTCATCTCTCTGACAGTAATTATAACAAGGTCCTATATGACTGTCTATGCATTTTCAACAAAGAATTTATTAAATTTTGTAAGTGGTTTCCTAATCACTAAAAAAGGAACCAAACCTCCACAAAGTGGTAAGCCAGTCCCAATAAAATTGATATTCACTTCAAAAACAACCAAATTTAATTTTGAAATTTATTTTCGATAATCTTTTGCATAGTCTTCAGATAAAATTGTGTACATGCGCTCTGCGTCATCTTTTTTGGTTGTTTCCAACAGAGCATCTACCCGAACAGTTAACGTCTTATTACCAAACTTAATCACCAATTGATCGTTTTCTGACACGTCAGACGAAGATTTTGCGGTGCGATCATTAATTAAAATTCGACCCTGATCCGCGATTTCTTTTGCAATTGAGCGTCGTTTTATAATTCTTGAAACTTTTAAAAATTTATCTAATCTCATTAACTTTTCCTCGTTTCTTTTTGGTTAATAATTTTATTTAACTAAAGGTTGAAAGCACAAAAACACATCTCATTGTCTGATACAAAAGCGTTCATAGTAACAAAATTAGATTAAAATACCGTCTTCCAGCAAAACCGGGCTGGAACGTAGTGGGCACGACTTAGAGCCGAAAACCACGTCTCTAAGCTCGGCCTTTATCTAAGCGAAACCCGCTAAGATAAATGTCACTACTGAGCCCATTTGCTTCCAGACTAAGTCTAAT
>NZ_JQBY01000038.1 GCF_001437405.1 Pediococcus ethanolidurans
TTCACCAATACCAGAAAGTGTAGACCCATAATTAAAAGTCTCGAGGATCTGACAGTCAATTGTCGGATCCTTTTTTTATACCAAAAAAACAGGAAGTTAATTTAGCATTTGCCAAATTAACTTCCTGATTTCGTTTTGTTTAAATTAGATTTAAAACTTGGTCAACTTGTAGTTAACGCTTTGTTGTTCGTACTCCAGGGATTTACCCTCAAGTGGTTCTACAAATTCAATATTGTAATCGGTGTTGTCTTCAACTAACTGGATAGCATCTTCTTTGGTAGGTGCTTCGAGATAAATTGATTCGGTTGTTTCCCGTTTAGGGGTGGATTCTGCAGCTGTTTGGAATAAAACTTTAAAAATCATAATTTGAGCTCCTTTTAAGAAAATTTAAGATTTTATAGACCTGTCTGAAAAGGCAAGCGACTCTAATGACTAACAAGACTATTCTAGCATACCAGTTGCTTGAAGTATAGAATCGAAACGCTATAAACCACGGAGTACGTTGAATTTATGCTAAAATGAAAGTAACAAATAAAGGAGCCAGACTATGATCATCCTATATGTTTTGATTATTCTTATCGTAATTGTTTTAGTGGGAAGCTACGCGATTCGACGGCGAAAACGAAAGCGAGCTTTATTAGTGGTCCAATCGGCTAGTCGTCATGATGTAACCCTGGCGATGGCAAAAGTATCAGATGCCTTAAAAGAACAGAAAGTGATTTTGACAGGACAAACCGATACAACGCCAAAATTAGTTTCAGATATTTGGGGACGTGGTGTTTTGGCGTTTGAATTTTCGTTTGGCAAAACAGATTTACAAAAAAATGAATTAGAATCACTTCGACACTGGATTAATGAAGTAGTAAAAAAGTATGCTAAAGATAACAACATTCAAAGCAGGTTCGAGTACCCAGTATTTTGTGTGACAGATATCTGGTTGTACCACGAGGAATTACATGTGGATGTGGCAAATGTGATTAATGAACCAACCAGAGAATATATTGAAGATCTTCACAAAGTAGAGTAAAAAAGAGACCTGAAAAATTCATAATTTTTCAGGTCTCTTTTTTTCTAACCGATAATTACAGCATCGTCTGCAATTTTTAGGGGTTCTTTTTTATTAATATGATCATAAAAAAGAGTGCCCTTTAAATGATCGATTTCATGTTGGCAAACAATTGCTGGATAGTCCTTTAGGCGAATCTTTTTGTTCTCACCGTCTACGGTTTGATATTTGATCGTGATACGATCATGGCGAGGAACGTAACCAGGAATGTCTTTATCAACAGAGAGACAGCCTTCACCCTCTTCAAGAGCCGCAACTTGCACTGATTCACTTACAATCACTGGATTGACAAGTATTTCTTTAAAAAGTACGGGTTTGTCTTTACCGCCAGGAACTAAAACAGCAGCCATTTGCAGTGAAACGCCAACCTGTGGGGCAGCTAAACCAACACCTGCCCGTAGCTTGTATTTCTCAGCAATTTCTGGATCTTGGCTTTTAACCAAATATTCCATCATTCTATCTGCCAATTCTTTTTGCTCTGCTGTTAAGGGAAAAGTGGCCTTGGCAGCTCGTTTTCTTAAAACAGGATCACCATCACGGGTGATGTCATTCATTTTAATCACTTTCAAAACCTCCAAATGTTTCTTCAAAATTATTTTACCATACTTAGAAATAATAAAACCGAGTAAGAACATTTTTAAAACGAGTTTGAAAGAGGTAGAATGAATATAACTGAAATTATGGAAGGAATACTGTGATGAGCGAAAATTACGCGTACCCATTAGAAGCAGAGTGGCAGATCGAGGAAATTACAACGGTGGTTGCCTTTTATACTGCAGTAGAAACGGCTTATCTAAACGGGATAGATCGTCAGTTGTTTTTGAATCAATATCATGATTTTAAACAAATTGTGAAAAGTAAGGCTGAAGAAAAACAATTAACAAAAAAGTTTTTACAGGTTTCAGGTTTTGACATGTATGTGGCTGTGAAAGCTGCACAAACCTCAGATCGTAAAAGAATTGGACCGTTGAGTAAATAGGTGAATTATGAATATTATAGAAAATTTGTGGCAGACTGACCATATCATTCGTGGTTGGCTAAAAGAAGTTAGAGAAGATATTTTAAGCGAGTTACATGATCCTCTGGCAGTTGCTGAAAAAACAAGTCGAAAAGACTTAGTTACCAATGTTGATAAAGCTAATGAAAAAAAGATAATTAAGGCTATTCGTAGTTTTGATTCGCAAGCTAAAATCTTGGGTGAAGAGGGCCAAGGTGATCAGGTAACGTCTATGCAAGGACACGTGTGGATTATTGATCCTTTAGACGGAACGCTTAATTTTGTTAAACAGCGTGATAACTTTGCCGTCATGATTGCCTTATATATTGATGGTAAAGGCATTCTTGGATACATTATGGATGTGATGCGTAACCGGATTTATGGTGGTGGCCCAAGTTTAGGCGTTTTTACTCAGGATAATGAATTAACTAAACCTACCAACCTTCATTTGAGGGACGGATTACTGGGTGTTAGTGGACCAATGCTAATTCATGATAAGTATCATTTACAGGCGATTGATGAAGCAAGTTCCGGAGTTCGTATTATTGGTAGTGCAGGAATTGAATTTATTCAGGTGCTAAAAGGAAAGCAAAACGGTTACATTTCACATTTGATGCCTTGGGATTTTGCTGCAGGGAAAATTTTGGCAGAAACCCTTAATCTTTCGGTAACAAAGGTTGACGGAACACCGGTTGATATGCTATCATCAAATGATGTATTAGTATCGACTAAAGATACACAAAAGGATATATTAAATATGATTAGGTAGTCTGACTGTGACAAACTAGTTGCAGTTTTTTTATGGAGATGCCCAGGAAAAGGAGAAACACTTTTGAAACGACGAGATGATATTCGAAACATCGCAATTATTGCCCATGTTGACCACGGTAAGACAACTTTGGTGAACGAAATGCTAAAGCAATCAGATACATTGGATGAACATACCCATATTGAGGATCGGGCCATGGACACTAATGCGATCGAACGTGAGCGAGGCATTACGATTCTTTCTAAGAATACAGCCGTTCGCTATGGCGACAAACAAATTAATATTTTGGACACTCCAGGACATGCGGACTTCGGTGGTGAAGTTGAACGAATTATGCGCATGGTTGATGGTGTATTATTAGTTGTTGATGCTTTTGAAGGAACAATGCCACAAACACGGTTTGTGCTTAAAAAAGCTTTAGAGCAACACTTAACACCCATTGTAGTTATTAATAAAATTGACCGTCCAGGCGCTCGTCCAGAAGAAGTTGTGGATGAAGTGTTAGATCTCTTTATTGAACTGGGTGCAGATGAGGATCAATTGGACTTCCCAATTGTTTATGCAAGTGCTTTAAATGGTACTTCTAGTTATTCTAGTGATCCTGATGATCAAAAACACACTATGAAACCATTGTTTGATACAATTATCAAAACAATTCCAGCACCAATTGATAACAGTGATGAACCTTTACAATTTCAAGTTGCTATGTTGGATTATAACGACTTTGTTGGCCGTGTTGGAATTGGTCGTATTTTCCGAGGCAAAATCAAGGTTGGCGACAATGTTTCGGTTTTGAAGCTTGATGGTAAGGTCAAGAACTTCCGAGTAACGAAGCTATTTGGTTTCTTTGGCTTAAAGCGTTTGGAAATTAACGAAGCAAAAGCTGGTGATTTAATCGCCGTTTCCGGAATGGAAGACATTTTCGTTGGGGAAACTGTTACCGATCCAGATCATCAAGAAGCTTTGCCTTTACTTCGAATTGATGAACCAACATTACAGATGACGTTCAGAACTAATGACTCACCATTTGCGGGCCGTGAAGGTAAATTTGTTACTTCACGTCAATTGGAACAACGTTTGAAATTGGAATTGCACACCGACGTTTCGCTTCGTGTTGAAGACACAGATGATCCAGGTGCATGGATTGTTTCTGGCCGTGGTGAATTGCATTTGTCAATTTTGATTGAAACTTTACGTCGTGAAGGTTATGAATTACAAGCTTCACGTCCAGAAGTTATCTATAAGGAAATTGATGGCAAACTTTGTGAACCATTTGAATCTGTTCAGATTGATACACCAGATGAGTATACTGGTTCAATCATTGACAGTTTGTCTCAACGTAAGGGCGAAATGCAAAACATGGAAACCACAGATAATGGTCAGACTCGTTTAACATTCTTGGCTCCTACTCGTGGTTTGATTGGTTATTCAACTGGCTTCTTGTCAATGACTCGTGGCTACGGAATTATGAACCATACCTTCTCAAAATACTTACCAGTTATTAAAAACTGGAACCCTGGTCGTCGTAACGGAACCTTAGTTTCAATTAACTCAGGTAAAGCTACAACATATGCAATCATGGGAATTGAAAGCCGAGGCACAATTTTTGTTGACCCTGGTACAGAAGTATATGAAGGCATGGTTGTTGGTCAAAATAACCGTGAAAATGATATTTCGGTTAACATCACACGTGGTAAGAACCAGACAAACGTTCGTGCTGCTGGATCAGATGATATGGCTAAGATCAAGACGCCAACTCATTTAACTCTTGAAGAATCATTGGAATTCATCAATGAAGATGAGTATTGTGAGATCACACCAGATCACATTCGTCTTCGTAAACAAATTTTGAATACGAACGAACGTGAAAAAGATGCTAAACGTCGTAAGACTGCTTCAAAAAAATAAATAATTGATGTTTAAAAAGGAAACTCGAAATTTGAGTTTCCTTTTTTTTGATTGGTGAGAGTTTTAGCAATTATCCGATTGGTACCTACAGTTACTGATTTGAAAATATAATTCTGAGTTGATAATCCTTCGTAACTACTGCCAAAAATAGTTAGTAACAATGGTGCTGTTGATGAATTAAAAAAGTAATAGTCAAATAAAAAAAGCTCTGTTATTGAAGCCAAATTTTGAGGTTTCAGTAACGGAGCTTTTTTGTGTAGTCATAAAACTTGAATTAATCGATTCGTTCAATCTTACCTACAGCAATTGGTAACGTCACATGGGCATCGAATTCGCCGACCATGCCAGCAACCGTTACGGGTAAGTTGAGGTCTTTAGGGACACCATGAATGTAAATAACTCGTTTGTCTAATTGTAAATCTTTGGAACCGAATGCTTTTTCAAAATTAGCTTCAAGTGTTGCTAAAGGGACAACTTTTGTGTAAGTAAAATAACCATTAGCATCTGAAACGGGATAGCGATTGTGAGGAATGTCCATATTTTCTGGAGCATCATCAAAAGGAACCATTGTAGTTCCGGATACAGATTCAGTTTCCATTAGATCAATAAATCCATCGTGATTTGTATCCTGAGCAGAAGTTGCAATGTCAGCAGCTTTGCCATTTGGAAAACCATGAAAGTGTTCCCAGTGTTGTGTGTTTGCCGGTGTGTCAAACATTTCAATCGTGATAGTTAGCTGGTCATCGTCTTCGGTAAAATTGGCAGTGCCATGTGCACTAGTGCCGATTTTATTAGCGTTCAACGAAACAATGTTCGCTTTATACTTAGCCATAATTAAGAATCCTCCTTTGTAATAATTAAGACCAGTATATAACCATTTTAGAAAATTGAAATTGATATGCATCAATTTTGGGAAATTGTTATTTATTCAAGTGTACGAAATTGTAATTTTTTTTCTGTGCCATTAGTTTAAACATAAACAAAAATTTCAAAAGAGGATGGATGTTTCACTAAACAAATGGGACATGCTATTAATTTGATTATCGATTGGGGTATGTTGACTTTATGACCAGATTCGCTTAGTTAAACGAATATAGCAAAATAGTGATGTTTAATCACAAAAGGATTAAGTAATTTGAGAAATCAATTACCTATTTTTTTGACCAAAAAATCGATAGTTTGGAAATTTAATCAAAATGATCAGATAATTAGTTAGAATTTTTAACATTGAGACTATAAAAGCATCAATTTCTTATCTTTTATTTCTAAATTAAAAATAATGAGTCAAATCAGCTAAGTTTCTGATATACAAACATTAACTAGTGGATATGAAGTGTTTTAGTCAGATTATTGCACATTTCTATAAATACGCGTAAATGGGGTTTTGCTAAAAATTTCCAAGTAAGTCAGTTTAATCGCAGCTTGGCTACTTTTGAGATGAAGTGTCGCTTTTAAAGATAATTTAAAAAACACGAACTTTATATTACTTAATTGGTTATTTTGAACAATTAAACTGAAACAATAATCTATATTCATCTTGTTTATTAAACAAAATCGGTTAAAATGATGATATAATTAAAGCGATTGCAGGTATTTGATGAAATTGATTTAATTATTAGAATGGAGGAGCAATATGTTAAATAATTCGCGACATAATAAACAACGTCAAAAACTGTTGTATGACACCGCACAGCGAAAAGAACGTTTTAAGATGTATAAGGCCGGTAGAAACTGGCTTTTTGCAGGAATTACGGTTTTGTTTTTTGGAACAGGAGTCTATATGGGGCCACCAGAAGTATCTGCTGATTCAACGGTAGATACTTCTTCTGTAGCAGTGACCTCTAGCTCTGCTGCAAGTGAGAGTAGTTCAAGTCTGCAAAGTAGTTCGTCTGAAAATAGTGAAACAACTTCGGCTGCAGCTGTATCCGAAGCTGCATCAAGTAGTGTAGGAACCACCGATTCATCTGCAGCTTCGAGTGATTCGACAAGTAGCAGTGCAACTTCAAGTGAAGCCACTAGTGTTGATTCACTTGCAACTTCAAGTTCTAGCAGTAATTCGCAAGAAACTTCAGCCACAAGTACAAGTGAGGGTTCTAGTGTAGCAACTAGCAATGTGTCAAGTAGTGAAACTGATAGTTCTAGTGCTGTTTTAGAAACGAGTAGCGTATCAAGTATCACTTCTGAAACCGCTTCAAGTGCAACTGATTCAGTAGAGACTCGTGAAACTTCGAATAGTGCAACTAGCTCAGAAGCTGTCACTAGCGAAACGGATCAAGAAAAATTAGCTACGTTGGGTACCGAATTACCTGCAGGTACAGAAGTAACAGTTCAGAGTGATGGTTCAATTTTAATCGCATTACCATCCGACTATGACGATGTAGCTTTGGTACAACAAGTTGTTGATGATGCTCAGTTGAAAAGTGCGGTTAAGATTACAGCTAAGAATGCAGCTACATTAACTGCACCATTGACTTATGGTGCGGATAATGCTACCGGAGCTGGTCGAATTGATGCAATTTTTGGTTATCCAATTTCAATGGCAGACTTTGCTTTTATGCAAGCAGTTGGGACAGGTACTTTTTATAACGAATCAACTGAGACATTGGTAACCAATGCAAAATCAGCTGATCTATTTAGTTATTGGCAAAGTCTTAGTAGCTCTATGAAACTTGATATTCAGGATTCAAATAATGAGGTTTTTGTTGGTGAACTAAATGAATTATCGCGAGCTTACTACTATTTTATTGGTAGTGGAGACAGCAGTTATATTGGATATTTAAAAGCACAAATTAGCAAAATGGATGTTGCAACAGCAGCTGGATTGTCAAATGCAGCTAAAACTGATTCTGATTCTGACTGGTATCAAGTTGTTCTAGATAACTCTGAATTTTGGAAGGAATACTTTATTCAGGCTGGAAGTGGAGTTAATGATATACCTGCGTCTGGTGATGTAACATCGTTGCTTGGCAGATGGGGAACTACAAAGCCAACTGGGCTGACGGATGATCAATGGAAAAATATTCAAACGTTTATCAATGGGACTGTAGGACTTTATATTTCGGAAATTGTACCAGGAGCACAGGATTATGTTCTAAATGTTGTTTTACCCGCAGTTAATACGGTCTCTGATACACAGTCATTTGATAGTGCAAATGATGCCACTTCTGTTTTGACAAGTATCAATGAACAATCGTATCAATTGGCTCATAAGTTAATGACAATTGATGGGGCGTATTCGTTAACTACTATTATTCCCCATATTGGAACGATGTATAGTTCTTCTAAAGGAACACTTGTGGAATCCTATATGAATGGGCAAACTTTAGGTGAGTATGTTGGTGCTTTGGAAGGCGGTACAGCAACAGGTTGGGATGATACTACTTTATCTGGTGATGGAGTTGCATATTCTAACTTCTCAGTTTTCAACGATTTATATTTGGCGTATTCAAAAGCAATTATTGATGCAGCATATGGTTACGCCATGGTGGGAAAATATGATGCAATTCAAGCTATGTATACGCGGGTAGATGCTAATGGTAATGTTGTAACGGATGGAAGTGCAGGAACAGAAAGTCTATTAGGGTATCTACATGATAACGATGGATTTGATAATGTGCAGACGATTCATAATACAATTGCCGGTATCACAACACCAACGGGTGATGATGTAATTCCAACAGGTACGACAACCACTACTTATGAAGCTGGACTGACTGATGTTTATAAATATATTTTGCCGTTTTACAATCAAAAGTTAAAAGATCTTGCGAGTGATGATGCGGTTGATCCAACTGATTCAAATTATGTTGATGAAGTTTGGAACAAGATTATGACCAATTATAATTTGACCGATACAAAGGGAAATACATTAACCACAACTTATTCTGGAGAAGCGACAAACGATACTAATCCGCATGATGAATCTAATTATGTTAGTGAACAAACTAAAGAATATCTTGTTAGTTTTTATACTGGGCTTACAACAGCGCCGAACACAGTGTCGTATTCTTTGCAACCAGTTCAAGAAACCCAATATGTTGATAGTGATGGCAATATTATAAAGCAATCGTATAAAAATCTTGGCAATCCAATTAGTGGATTAACAGGTACTTTTAATGATCCGATTGACATAAGTAACTTACCAGCAACAATTAGTGGCCTTAATGCTCCTGATGCGGCAACATTGGCTGCGATTACAATTCCTGAAAGTGGTGGCGTTGTCTATATCCCTTATGGTGGAATAACACAAGTTCTTGCAGGAAAGGTAGCTGTAAAGGGTGTAAATGTTCCCGATACTGCAATTTTTGATTATACAATTTATAGTAAAGCTCAGAATTCAACAGACAGTGATGTACTTATTAGTGCCGGAACAGAAAATGCATATAGTGATGATTTTTCTCTTGATTTGAGTGATGGGGAGTACGCGATCATTACACCTTCAAACCCGGATACAACTAAGTATGCTGTCTCAGTTGATGGTGCAACGGAAATTGAAAATACAGGTACGTATCAGATTAGTTTTGATGATACATTAAATGGTGATGATACTGTCACTATTACGTACGGTGTTCCAGTGATTGCTGCACAAATTAAAGTTACGGAAACGGGGGCTCCAGACGGAACCAGTTTCACGTATACAGTAAATGGGGGTGCAGAACAAAAAGCTACCTATAATACTGATGGTTCTGTTTTAATCAATGCGAATGTTGGTGATAAGGTAATTATTACTCCAAAAGTGGCAGGGTATACATTGACTGGAACAGATAAGGGCGTTGAAACCAAAACTATTACGGTGGATGATAAAAATGTGGATAGTACCATTAGTGCGAATAATACAGCGACATTTATTTATAATCCAATTTTAAGTTATGGTTCTAAGACAGTTAGTCGAACTGTTCATTTTGAAGGTGCAGGAAGCAAGACACCTAAGGATGTAACTCAAACCGCAACATATTCAACCGTAACCAACGAGGCTACTGGTGAAGTATCATATACGCTTAAAAACGGAATGGATGTAGCGATTGTAACAATTGCAGGTTTTGCTGCAGTGATTGGTAAGGTTCCTATTAAGAAAGACGATGATGGAAATTATACTTCCATTGATTTTAGTGATTTCGATCAAACTTTCTTATTTGATCCAAATGAATCGGCAACACTGACGCAACCTGGTGATATTACGGTTAGCTATACAGCTATTACTTACACGCCAGATACACCAGGTGGGGATAAG
>NZ_JQBY01000039.1 GCF_001437405.1 Pediococcus ethanolidurans
CCGAATCATTCAGTTATCTAGGCTAATGCTCAAAAGCTATTCGCCTTGTGTAGCACTCTTCTTTATTTCGCCACCGGCAACAACACCGTAAAGATTGTTCCACCACCTGGATTATCCGTCACCTTAATCTTTCCCTTATGCGCACGAACAATCCACTCCGCAATCGACAATCCCAATCCGTTACCACCTGTCTGCTTATTGCCCGACTTCTCTTCTCGATAAAATCGCTTGAAAACCGACTTCTTATTCTTATCGCTAATTCCAATTCCCGTATCGCAAATCTGAATTTTTAGATTTCGATTCTCAATATTGCTATTTACCGTAATCGTTGCCCCTTTAGGCGTGTACTTAATTGCATTATCCAACAAAATAACAATTAACTGATGCACCCGCTTTGCATCCACCAAAACTGGCTTATTCACATCAATTGCTGTCACCAATTTTTTGTCTTCGCTCTTAATCAAATCTTTATACGGTTCCAAAATCTCACTCATAAAACTTGAAAAGTCTACCGGTGCCTTATCCAACGTAATAACATTAGAATTAGCACGCGCCAACGTCAGCATGTCACTCGTCAATCCGTTTAACCGACGAATCTCCGACAACGACATAATAATGGCCCCAACCTGATTCTTAATCGTATCATTCGGTTTTGTCATCAAACCTTCTAGCTTATTTTGAATAATAGTTAGCGGCGTACGAATCTCATGTGCCGCACTATCCACAAATTCCTCTTGCTGTTTCCACGCCTTTAAAACCGGCTTCATATTGATTCGTGAAATAATATAACTAATGATAAACACAATCAAACCAAACACGATCAAAGACGCCAGCAAGAGATTTTTAAATCGGTTAATACTTTGAATTTCTGGTGTAATATTTTTTAAAACCAGTGCATATTTAGGCTGTAGATTTTTTTTCAACGTCTTACCCTGACGGTTTACCATCATTTGCGAGTTTACCTTCAAATAAACACCACGCATAGTTACGCTGCCAAGTTCAATGTTATAGATCTTATTTAATTCTGATTTATTAACTTTAATTTTAGCAACCGTACTCGACATATTGCTTAAATTTTGAGAATTAACAATTTTTCCTTTAGCATTATAATAAATTGTGATTGTTTGAAAATCAGGTGGCCCCATCATGTTTGTGCTATTCGCTGACATGGTTGCCCGTCGACTCAACGTATTATCAATACTCGTATACGTGTTGCGCTGATAAAACACAAAAAGGATCGTTCCCAAAATTGAAAACACAATTAAAAAACTGAAAAACTCAAGGAGAAATAACTTAATTTGTTGCTTTCGATTTACAATTTTATCCATTAATTCACTTCCAAAAGAAACCCTACATTACGTAAAGTTTGAATCAATTTGGGACGACCTGCCTTTTCTAGTTTACGTCGAAGATTACTAATATAAATGTTAACCACGTTGATCGTTGTATCGGAGTCCATTCCCCAAATGCGATCAAAAATCTGTTCACGCGACACAATAATATTTTTATTCTGCGCTAAGTAGGCCAAAATTTCATACTCTTTACCTACCAATTTAAGAGGCTCTCCATCAACCGTGACCTGCCGATTTTCCGTATTTAGCCACATCTTATCATCGACCATCAAGCGCTTATCGTCTTGATACACACCACTTCGTTTGAGCAATGCCTTCACACGCACAATCAATTCCTCACGATGAAACGGCTTCGTCAAATAATCATCAGCTCCAGTGTCAAAACCAGTAATTTTATCTTCCAAACTATCCTTGGCTGTCAAAACCAACACTGGTGTTTCGATCTTTTCCTTACGAATATTCTTGATAATTTCTAGGCCATTCATTAACGGCAACATCAGATCAACAATGAACAGATCATAGGGCTCCTCAGTTGCCAAGTATTCGCCCTCTTCACCATCAAACGCCTGCTTGACTGAACCAATATCAACCAAAAAGTCACGTACACTGTCTGAAAGCTGATGATCATCTTCAATTAATAAAATTTTTACAATGTCTGTCATCCTGCATCCCTAATTTCTTTTTTTATTTCATTACCATTTTAACCTATAAAATGAGGTTAAGACAAAGAATAATATTGTCCTAACCCCATTTTCAACTTTTTGGTATTACGCAACAACAAATTCTCGATCTTCTAAACTAATTTTGACATCACCTTGATCCGCAATTTTAGGGTCATGGGTTACGATAATAACGGTTTTGTGGTGCTCATGTGCCAAATCTTGAAACAGTTTGATAATCATCGCAGAATTCTCACCATCTAAATTTCCAGTGGGTTCATCAGCAATTACAATGTTTGCATCCACTAACATCGCACGGATAATGGCCACCCGTTGTTGTTGTCCCCCTGAGAGCTTTTGCACATTCTTTTTAGCATCAGCTTCCTCAATTCCAACACTTTTCAGAGAATCCAGCACATATTGTTTTTCACCTTTGTGTCCGGAATCAGTTACTGATAAAGCTGTCAAAATATTATCTAAAGCTGACATATAAGTCAACAAATTATATTGTTGGAACACAATAGCTACTTTATGTTTACGATAATTTGTTGCCCCGATTTTTTTAATGTTTTTACCATCTAAGAAAATATCACCTTTTTGTGGTTTGTCCAAACCTGCTATAAAAGATAAGAAAGTTGTTTTTCCAGATCCTGAGGCCCCAACAATCGTATAAACTTTATCTGAATCAAAGCTCAAATCCACATTTTCATAAAGCGGTTTGTCTGCTTGTCCATACCAATGGGTTAGATTTTTTACTGTTAACATTCACTCAACTCCTTGTTTATTTGACCTTTAGTGTTTATTCACCTATTAGGATATCCTTCGGTCTCAACCTCAAAATACTAATGGCAGCAACGCAAACAGCTAGAGCAATAATAACTAAGCCCATACCACCCAATTTAATTACTGAACTTGGACTAATACTTGTGTTCAACGTCTTCAATGCTTTTTTATTTGCTGCACTCGTTGTGGTTTGTGATGTCATTGCGCCACCACGCATACCACCGTTTTGACTGGATCCAGGTGCACCACCGCCACCACCAGGTCCACCGTTGGCTCCTGATGTCGATGACACTGACGTTGTTTCCTGTTGGGCTAATAATTGATTTCCTACCTTATTACCTACAAAGTTTCCTAGGAGAAGCGCAATAACCATTGCACCAATCAAAATGACAAACAGTTCAGAGAAAAGCTGCCCAATAATTCTTAGTTTTGATTCACCTAGTGAAACTAAAACACCAATTTCTCTTTGTCGTGTGCGGACTGACAGAATAATGATCAATCCCAAAATGATGGTTCCAGCAATTGCTACCAACCAGACAATTTTCTTTGCAAACGACTGAACATTCTTCATTGGTTGTAATAATTGTTGATAACTTTCATCGTTTGAACTTACGCTAAATGAACTACTGTTAATAATGCTCTTAATTTTTTTAGTTGTTACTTTTTCTTTAGCTGAATTTGAGAGTGTATAGGTCACTGTACTTGACTTGCCCTCTGTACCCGTAATTGTTGCTGGTAATGTATAACTGGTATAAATCGTGTTACTTGGATCACTTCCAGGCATACCACTAGAACTTGTTGACTTAGCTTTATAAATACCAACAACTTTTAACTTGATCTTCTTTTTGCCCGAAGTCGTCATTTTAACTGTAATTGTATCGCCAACTTTAATACTGTTAGAGCTTGCCAATTCTTTTTCAATTACGACATTCTTAGTATTGGCATCACTTGACGTAATATTACGTCCCGAAACAATTTTGTCTTCTTTAGAGATGAATGATGAAGTTAACTTTGTGCTTGAAACACCATCAATTGTAATGTTTCCGGTTGAGGCACCAGAGCCACCTTTCATCATACCGCCGCCTTGTGAACCAGTTGACGTTGAAACGGTATCAAATGAACTTGCGTTAACTGAGGCTGTGTTCGTAATATTATAGTAAGCAACTGTGCTTAAACTACCTGCCTCTTTAATCTTTGTATTGGAAACTGTAGGCGTTGTGATCGTCTTCGTTTTAGACTTCGATGAACTTGAACGCATTTTTGAAAACATTTTATTTCGATTAGCGGAAACACTAATTGTGGTTCCCGCCGATTTTGTCACACTGTTTGTCGCAGAAACTGCAGCATTTTGAATAATAATTCCTGATAATACAAAAACCAAAATTGCTGACATAATCAACAATAATAACAAGCTTTGACCTTTTTTATGGGTCAAATAAAGCATTGAACGTTTTAAATAATTCATTCTTTCATCTCCTTGAATTGATAATTCTATCTTACGCAAATTAGGTTAAACGAAGATTAAGGATTCTCATAGGAAGAAATATTTTTTGCTCGACCAAAAATAATCAAAAAAAGATCAAATCACATTCGCGGTATGATTTGATCTTTGAGCTAATTAGATAGCTTTCAATGATGTAAGTTAATTTTTACAGGGGAGTTGAACATATGGAAAATATCCATCTTCTTCCAACTTGGGAAGGTTAGAAAAAAATCACTTCTTTCTTAATGAATAAATTCATCTTAAAACCTAAACTTTAAATCAAGATTAAAAGACAAAATAATTTAAATTCTTTTTTAGAACCAAAGAAAAAGATCGAATCACATTCGCGGTATGATTCGATCTTTAAGCTAATTAGATAGCTTTCAATGATGTAAGTTAATTTTTACAGGGGAGTTGAACATATGGAAAATATCCATCTTCTTCCAAAACTTGGAAGGTTTNAACCTAAACTTTAAATCAAGATTAAAAGACAAAATAATTTAAATTCTTTTTTAGAACCAAAGAAAAAGATCGAATCACATTCGCGGTATGATTCGATCTTTAAGCTAATTAGATAGCTTTCAATGATGTAAGTTAATTTTTACAGGGGAGTTGAACATATGGAAAATATCCATCTTCTTCCAAAACTTGGAAGGTTTTGAAAAAATCACTTCTTTCTTAATGAATAAATTCATCTTAATTGCCAAACTTTAAATCAAGATTAAAAAGCAAAACTTTTTTTGAAAAATATTTAAGAGCCTAAAAACTATATTTTATGTAATCTAAAGGTTGAAGTATCAAAAACGCTTCAATAACTGCTGTTAAACGACTTAGGCTCCAAAAAATAGTTTAACTGCCGTCCTGCGGNAACTTGGAAGGTTTTGAAAAAATCACTTCTTTCTTAATGAATAAATTCATCTTAATTGCCAAACTTTAAATCAAGATTAAAAAGCAAAACTTTTTTTGAAAAATATTTAAGAGCCTAAAAACTATATTTTATGTAATCTAAAGGTTGAAGTATCAAAAACGCTTCAATAACTGCTGTTAAACGACTTAGGCTCCAAAAAATAGTTTAACTGCCGTCCTGCGGCTCACTCGGTCTGGAACGGGGTGGGCACGATTTGAAGCTAAGAAGTACACTTGTCTTCAAACTCGGCCTTATCCTAAGCAATGAATTGCTAAGGATAATTTCACCCCTGAGACCAATCGCCTCCGGACTAAGAACGTTGGATGTTAAATAATGCTTAGTAACATTGATATAATAACTTTTATATCGATGTGTTGATTGCAAAGATTAGACTTAGTCTGGAAGCAAATGGGCTCAGTAGTGACATTTATCTTAGTGGGTTTCGCTTAGATAAAGGCCGAGCTTAGAGACGTGCATTTCGGCTCTAAGTCGTGCCCACTACGCTCCAGCCCAAATTTGCTGGAAGACGGCATTTTAATCTAATTTTGTTACTATGAACATTTTTGTGTCAGGTAATTAGATACATTTTTGTGCTTTCAACCTTTAGATGTAATCTATTTATCTGACCGTATTCCTATATGCTACAATTGAATGAAATATTAAATTCGGCTAATGAGCTGAGTAGGTGAAGCTTATCATGAATAAAAAATGGCTATTTTGGGGACGAATTCTTGGCTTTAGTCTAATTATCTTTTTTGTCTACATCCTATTTAAACAACTGAATGACTACACCGGTTACTCGGCTGATGATTATTTGTATCATTTCTTTTTTCAAGGTGAATGGCCCACCAAACATCTGCGTGGTATTCATAACCTCTTAGACCTAATTCAATCAATTCAAATTCACACACGAATTAATAATGGCCGTTTTGTTGCTCATACTGGTGTGCAATTATTTATGCAGTTTCCAAAGTCTGTTTATAACATTGCTAACAGCATCGTCTATATACTGGTTGGCCTGTTAATTAACGTTCATGTCTTTGGAAAATTCAAAAATTTTCGCGTCAGTTACCTAGCTTTGACTTTTGCTTTAATGTGGGTATGTTTACCGGATTTTGGCACCTCAATCTTGTGGCTATCAGGTGGCTTCAATTATCTGTGGGTCGCTTTAGTTTATTTAACTTTTCTACTACCTTATCGTTTCAATTATCACGCTAAACATCCGCGCCTGATGTTTATTGGTATGCTGGTTCTTGGTTTCTTGGCTGGCGGAACTAACGAAAACACAGCCCCACTGACATTGTTCGTCGCCTTTGCCTTTACTGTTTTCGACTGGAAAAATAGTCAACTTGCCTGGAAATGGGCTGGTGGTATTGCAGGAGCGGAAAGTTTTAGTATCTTGGTTATCTCCGGATTAAATCAAGTCGCTGTTCGCGGGGATCAATATGATATTGCTAGTTTAATTACTGACACCCTTAAATATTCCGGAACTTTAATTTTAATTCTGGTTCTATTAGCCGTTTATCTGTATGGGCAACATCATGCTTATGATCACACCCTTAACTGGCACGATCAACGAAATTACCTAGCTGGTGTCCTTTATGGAATTGGCGGTTTTTTAGGAATCGTGGCGTTGATCGTCTCACCTCAGATTCTAAGTCGTGTATTTTTTGGTCCCAATATTTACTTTATTATTGCGCTTTTAAATTTATTGTCCGATCACGCCAAACTGAGACAATCATTTTGGTTACCACGTTTACTACCAATTATTGCAACTATAATTATCGGCTTTATCAGTATTCCAATTTATGACAACGCTGTGAAATCTAATTATACTTCGTTTACCTACTGGAAGGCCGGCGATACAATTGCGCGCTATGATCACAAACATGGCATTATGCACGCTAAAGTTCCGGGTATGCCACCGGTTACTGACGATCACAATATGTATCTCTCTTCAACTTATGTCAGCCCTGGAAATCCTAACAAACAGTGGTTTAACGCTTGGATGGCACGTTATTACGGTCTAAAGTCGATTACCGTTGACAACACAATTCCACCAGCTAAAGTCAAGATTAATCGACAAAGTATAACTTGGAAAACTTATCAATGGTTAACTCGTTTTCACAGTCAAGTTTTAAAGATTGGGCATGCCGTACCTGTGCACGCAGCAACCACTATGAAGACAGCCTATCTACGTTATATTGATGAAACGGGCAAACAAGTTGGAACCGAACCGATTAGTGGTTATGTGGGAAGTACTTTTGACATCAGTCATGCCTCAGTGAATGGTTACACTACTCTTGCTAAAAATCCACAAAGCTATACTTTCACAACTGCTGCTAATCAAACCATCACGATTAAAGTAAAACGAGTTGCAAAACAAACTCACGCAAAATTAATTTATCGCATTAAAAAGAACAATAAGATTGTTGGTACTGAATCAATTAGCGGCAAGGTTGGCCAAACAATTAATATCAGCAAAGCATCAACTGCCGGTTATACAACGGAAAAGGGAGCTCCTAATTCATACAAATTTACCAATCGAACCACTTCAAAGATAACTATCTGGGTAAAACCTAGTTTACAAGGTGTCACCATCAACTATTTACAAAAACAAAAATTAGTTAAACAGGTTTTCGTTCAAGTTAAAACCGGAGCTGATTTTAAACTAGCTGCCCCGCTTGGCTATCGCATGAAAAGTGATCAACCCACAACAGTAGTCATGCCAGCGGCTGGTATCCGAACCTTAAAAATTCCAGTTTACAAGCGATCACTTTGGCAGCGGCTGGTCCTTAATCCTACATCACGGTGGTTGATTATCGGCGGCATACTTTTTGTTATTTGGGACTCACTTATTGCCTATTATCAAAATAAAAAGCAAAATAACTAGGATGGTTTTTTATATGCAATTAGTAATTAATTGGCTCAAAAAAGACACAAAAAAACCGAATCACATTCGCGGTATGATTCGGTCTCTAAGCTAATTGAATAGCTTTTGATGTAAGTTAATATTCACAGGGGAGTTGAACATATGAAAAATCTCATCTTCATCTTGAAATGCTCTTTCTTAATGAATATATTTATAATAAAGTCTCAACCTTAAACCAAGATTAAAACAACAATTTTTTTAAAATAAAATTTGAGCAGTCTGCTTTACTTATTTATAGTAAGCTTGTATTATACTTACTGTAACTAAGAAAACAAAACTTTGAAAGATGGTGAAATCTAATGAAGATTAATATTAAAGATCAAGCGGAAACTTACTTGGCAAACAAAATTTCAGCTGGTAAACACGTATTTTTAGCATTGGATGATGGTTCCAGTAAATTTTCAAAACTTGGTGGCTCATGTGCAATTGGAAATAAATTTCAATTAGTTGTGGCTGATCAGGAAGATCCAGAATATTCTGTCACATTAGAAAATAACGCCGGGTTTACAATGACGACCGCTGAACCAGAAACCACATTTCTTGGTAATGGCTTAGCACTTGATTATAAGAACGCTTCGTTACGGTTAACTGATGATAGCGGTGTTCTTGACGGAGCTGTTACTGTAGATACCTATCAAGCACCTACTAAAGACAAACAAGCTATGAAGGATGAAATGTCTGAATTGGGTGGCAAGATTTGTTAATAATTTAAAATTCCGATATAAAAGGATGGCAAATCACTGATTGCCATCCTTTTTGTTTCATTCTATTATCCAAATATCACTTCAAAGCTTCATAGCTCCCCATATGTTTGTTGAAAGTCCACAACGGCCCCTCTTAAATTCGCCATGTCCGTATACTTGCAAGCCACTACATCTGGTTTAATTGAAGCAATTTTAACTTGTTTTCTGATTTCTTCAATATTTTGTTCAATATTTGGAATTAAATCAGGGTTGTTTGAAACTGCACCACCAATGACAATTTTTTCGGGATCAAAACTGTACTGTAAATTATAGATTCCTTTTGCAAGTGCCCAATACATTTTGTTCACTTCAGCTTGAGCAATAGCATCCCCAGACTTAGCTAGATCAAACACTTCTTTACCAGTTTTTTGCGCATTTGTTTTTTTATTATATCTTTCGGCAACTCTCACCGAGGTTCCCAACTCACTTAAAATATGTTTGTCATCAGATAAAGTGAATCCAAACTCGCCACCAAATAAATGAGCACCATGCCAAATTTTATGATTAATAATAACAGAACCGCCGACTCCAGTACCAATCACCAAAAATAACAAACTGTCTGCACCCACGCCGGCACCATCTACCAGCTCGGCCAGGGCAGCACAATTGGCATCGTTTTCCATGCTAATCTTCAAATCAAATCTTTTTTCCAGTTCAGGTTGAATCTTAAAATTATGAATGTACGGTAAGGCACTTGCGCCTTCGATCACACCCGTTTTTTTATTTACTGCACCAGGCGAACTGATGCCAACTCCTGAAATTTCAAATTGGGTTTTCATTTTTGTAACTTCAGCTGTTAAAATCTCATAAAATTCAGATAATGTCTTTGGCGTTTTTCGAGAATTGTGACCCACTAAACGTTGTCCATCCCAAACTGCAAATTTGATTGTGGTTCCGCCAATATCAATCAATCCAATGTTGCTCATTTTCAATCACTTCTGTCTTTATATTTTAATTTATGAAATCGGATACATTTTTATTATACAACTAAAGGTTGAAAGTCCAAAACACATCTC
>NZ_JQBY01000004.1 GCF_001437405.1 Pediococcus ethanolidurans
GAGCCGCAGGACGGCAGTTAGCCTACTTTTTTTTTAGGATAAGTCGTTTAACAGTAGTTATTGAAGTAATTTTGACACTTTCAACCTTTAGTTAAATGCAAAAATGGTACACGGATTCAGTTTTTGATATCCATGTACCATTTTTTTAAATTATATTCGTTTACTTATTAGCAGCCGCAATAAAGGCCTTGAATAATCCCTCTGGACGTTGTGGTCTTGAAAGAAATTCAGGATGATATTGAGAAGCCACAAAGAATTTTTTCTCTGGTAGTTCAATGACTTCAACCAAATGGTTATCTGGTGAAGTTCCAGAAAATACTAATCCGTGTTCCTGCATAGCATCGCGATACTTGTTATTAAATTCAAAACGATGACGATGACGCTCTTGAATGACATCTTGATTGTCATATGCTTCAGCAGCTACCGAACCAGCCTTAAGCTTGCATGGATACAGGCCTAAACGTTGGGTACCTCCCAAATCATGAACATCTTCCTGATCTGCCATTAAATCAATAATATTATGTGGTGTGTTAGCATCCATTTCAGTGGAATTAGCATCCTTGAGACCCAACACGTGACGGGCAAACTCAACGGAAGCCATCTGCATCCCTAAACAAATTCCCAAGAAAGGTAAATCATTTTCACGGGCATACTGAATGGCTATGATCATTCCTTCAATTCCACGATCACCAAAACCACCTGGCACAATCAACCCATCAACATTGCCTAAGATTTCGGAAACATTATCGGTTGTAATTTTTTCAGAATCAACCTTTTTAATTTCAATTTTGGCATTTACTGGATAACCGGCGTGTTTCAAGGCCTCAGATACAGAAATGTAAGCATCTTGCAGCGCCACATATTTACCAACAAGTGCAATTTTCACCACATGATCCAAATCATTACGAACGTGTTCAGTCATTTTACGCCAATCTTCCATATCAGCCTTAGGAGTTTTGAGGCCAAAATGATCAACAATAATCTGATCCATTCCCTGAGCCTGAAGATTCAATGGAATTTGATAGAGGTTATCTACATCACGAGATTCGATAACTGCCTCAGGATCTACATCACAGAACAAAGCAATCTTATTGCGCATTGATTGTGTAATTGGTTTTTCTGTTCGCACAACCAAAATATTGGGCTGAATACCAACGCCACGAAGTTCCTTAACGCTGTGTTGTGTTGGTTTTGTCTTCATTTCACCAGCCGCACGTAAATATGGAATTAAAGTCGTATGAATATAAATAACATTTTCTGAACCAACTTCACTCTTCATTTGACGTAAAGCTTCTAGGAATGGAAGAGATTCAATATCACCAACTGTCCCACCAATTTCGGTAATCACAATATCGGAATCTGTGATTGTGCCTGCTCGCATAATTTTTTCTTTAATTGTATTGGTAATGTGTGGAATAACTTGCACAGTGGCTCCCAAATAGTCACCATGGCGTTCCTTTTTCAAAACCTCAGAATATATTTTTCCAGTCGTCACATTGGAGTATTTATTAAGATCATTATCAATAAAACGTTCATAATGACCGAGATCAAGATCGGTCTCCGTACCATCATCCGTAACAAATACTTCCCCATGTTGATAAGGATTCATCGTTCCTGGGTCCACATTAATATAGGGATCAAACTTCTGAATTGTAACCTTTAAACCGCGATTCTTAAGCAAACGGCCAAGAGAAGCTGCTACGATTCCTTTTCCAAGCGAAGAAACAACGCCACCAGTGACAAAAATGTATTTAGTCATTTTATAACTCCTTTGAGGTTTTTTAAGGGACTTTCAAGAAATAATAAAAATGCTCCCTATTCATTTGGAATAGGGAGCACAATTTAAAATCCGTACTGTTTGGCTCTGCATACAGCAAAGCGCCCAATAAAGATAATACAAGGTAACCAATCTAATGTCAAGTTCGAAAAACTGACTTATTCATCATCGTCAGAATCGTCATCATCTAACTCTGACAACTGGCCCTCGATACCATCGGGTAAGTCATCATCAGGTAAATCATCACTATCATCGTCTTTTGAACTATCAGTATAATCATCATTATCGTCAGAATCAAAATCGTTGTCATCATCGGCAACTACATCATCATCTTCAGGATCATCAGCATCATAATCAATTACATCATCGTCATCGGCAGCGTCAGCTAAGAACGCATTAACCTTTTTACGCTTTTTACGTTTTGGACGATCATCATCTTCATCTTCGTCAGCATGAATAATAGCTTCATCGATTGACTCAAAGGGATACCAAGTACGTAAGCCCCAACTATTGTCACCTAGTGAAATGAAACTACCATCCGTATTTAAATCAGTATAAAATTGTGACAAACGATCACGGAATTCTTCATCGGTTTTGCCAAGATACTGTTGAACTTCATTAGCAAGATCCACAAAAGCCATCGGATCTCCATGTTGTGCGAGAATTGCATGCGCAACCTCGATCAATGAAAGTTCAGTTTTGTCTTGACCATCAAAAATTTTCAAATCCAAACTGGTGCACGTCCTTTCAACAGTCTACTCCCTATAATACATTACCTAAGCTGTAAATTGCAATCTAATTTTGTAGTCACCTAACAAACTTTCACCGGCAAACAACTGATAATCAACTTTTACGGTTCCTGAAAATGGTCTATCACGCAAACGAACCTCTAAAAATGGCGTAACAGTATCCACTGGTAAAATGCCATATGGTGTTCGATAACGAGCTTGAATTCGTTTGCCGTTACTGAAGCGTAGACGAAGTTTATTTTCACCAGATCTTGTGAGTAAGACATCGCCCTCACCATCAATTTTCATAGTTACCGGAATTTGTTCTTTGGTATCTTCATCCGTTTCTTGATAACGAATATAAAAAGAATCACCCATTTGAAAAAGTTGCCCATTTTCATCAAACGCAAAGTGGGATTCTTCTCCTTCTTGTGTGATATACGTGTCCAAATGAATGGCAACCGGTACGCCAGTATTAAGTTCATCCATTAAAGCCAGCACCCTTCTTTCTTCTAAATATCTTCTTTATTAGTATAAACCCAAAAATGCATTCATCATAGCGTTTTGGCTTTATCTGAACGGAATTGTTATACTAAGCTTAACAAATAAATTTAGATGGAAGGAAGCCTGTTTTCATGGATTATCGCAATCAATTATTACCAATGGAAAAGGTGTTTCGCGATCCAGTTCACAACTATGTTTATGTTCAAAATCAAGTTATTCTAGACCTAATTAATACGAAAGAATTTCAACGACTACGCCGCATTCACCAACTTGGTACAACTTCACTTGTCTTTCATGGAGCCGAACATACCCGTTTTTCACACTCACTTGGCTGTTATGAAGTTGCCCGTCGAATTTGTGATAGCTTCGAACGAAATTACCCTTCAAAAACACCTGACGATGGCTTATGGGATAATTCCGAGCGCTTAGTAACGCTATGTGCTGCTCTTTTACATGATATAGGCCATGGTGCTTATTCTCATACCTTTGAGCACATTTTCCATACTGATCATGAAAGTTACACCGAACACATCATTACCGACCCTGAAACGGAAGTAAATCAAGTTTTGCGCCGTGTTTCACCCAAGTTCCCAGCTGAAGTTGCGAGTGTTATTTCTCATAAATATCCCAATCCTCAGGTTGTTCAAATGATTTCAAGTCAAATTGATGCCGATCGGATGGACTATCTGCTTCGTGACTCATATTACACTGGAACCAACTACGGTACATTTGATTTAACGCGAATTTTACGAGTTATGCGCCCTTATAAAGATGGAATTGCCTTTTCAATTAGTGGTATTCATGCTGTTGAAGATTTCATCGTAAGTCGTTTCCAAATGTACTTACAAGTTTATTTCCATCCCGTTTCTCGTTCTATGGAAATGATTTTGAGTCATCTGCTTCAACGTGCGAACGAAATTTATGGTGATGGTCCTCAAGACATTAGTCAACAGCGCGATTTTGTTCCCTACTTTTTAATGCCCTTTTTTAATCACACCGCAACGGTTGCCGACTATTTGCGTTTAGATGATGGTGTTTTAAATACGTATTTTCAGCAATGGGAAGACGATAAAGACCCCGTTTTAAATGATTTGTCCAAACGGTTCTTAAATCGAATTCCTTTAAAATCTGTGCGTTTTACACACGAAACGGAATATCTTTTGCCGCAGCTACGTCAACTTATTGAAAAAGCTGGCTTCAATAGTACCTATTACACTGCTGTTAATAACAGCTATGATTTACCCTATGATGCTTACGATCCAAGTACTAGCAAGCCACGAACACAAATTGAATTAATGCAACACGATGGTAGTTTGGTTGAACTCTCCACAGTTAGTGCACTCGTTGCAGCTATAACTGGTCGTGTTTCAGGGGATGAACGGTTCTTTTTCCCTAAGAAAATGCTATCAACAGACGATAGTGAACTTTTTCATCCAATTTACCAAGAATTTCAATCTTATCTTAAAAATGGTGTTTTGCAGGATGCTAAAGGAGGACGTTAATCATGGCAATCAAATTAGTTGCTATTGATCTTGATGGCACGCTTTTAACGGATGAAAAACAAATCACCGATAAAACCGTTACTGTCATTAAACAGGCCAGTCAAAAAGGCGTAAAAATTGTACTGTGTACCGGTCGACCATTAACTGGGGTTGCTGAACATTTAAAAAAACTAGGCTTAGCTGGCAGCGATCAATATGTCATTACTTATAATGGCGCACTCGTGCAAACGATTGAAGGTCACACCATTATTCGCCACACGTTAAATTACAACGATTACACAGACTTAGAAGCCTTGAGTCGTAAATTACGCAGTCATTTTCACGTAGAAACCGAAAATCATATTTACACTGCCAATAAAAATCTCAGTCCTTATACAATTGGTGAAAGTTTTTATGTCAGAATGGGCATTCGTTATCGTGCAGTCAGTGAAATGCCGACTAGTTTAAAAATTCCTAAGGGGATGTTCATTGACCCACCGGAAAAGATTACTGCACTGCGACACAAGATTCCACAAACTTTTTTGGATAACTATTACTTTGTGCAAAGCGAGCCTTATTTCTTAGAAGTTTTAAATAAATCCGCTAGTAAAGGCCACGCATTGAGAGATTTAGCCAAACGTTTAAAATTAAAGCCCGAAAATCTCATGGCTATTGGTGATCAAGGAAATGATTTATCCATGCTCAAGGTGGCTGGCACACCCGTTGCAATGGCAAATGCCATTTCAGAGGCTAAACAGTTAGCCACATTTATCACCGCTAGTAACGAAGAAGATGGCGTTGCAAAGGCCATTCAAAAATTCGTTTTAGGCCTATAGTTTTAACTTTTTAACCAAACAAAAAATCGATTGTTTCCTGAATTCATTTCTAGGAAAGCAATCGATTTTTATGTTATATAAATGAAACTAATATGCTTACAACAACCGTAAAAATACCCACATGTAAAAAGTACCGTGCCGGTTTTGTCAGCACAATAGGACTATTCTTAATTCGGCCAACCTTGTGAACATCAATCTTTTTTTGTGGTAATTTTTCTTCACCTTTTGCGGGTCGTTTAAACCAACCCGTAAATAAATGGCCCCGTTCCAAAACAAAAACCACGCCGATCAACAATAGTGCCAAACCGACCATAAAAAAATGATTACTGGTCACAATTGTATTTCGTGTAATTAACCAATCAATAAAACCGATCAAAACTAAAACAGCATCCGTTGTTAATGCCTTATGTGCCTTAATAAAATTCGTAATTTTCACACCTTTATTTGTGGTCAAACATAACTCTGACCTTAATTTTATTTTCAATTCTAATCTGAATAACAGTATTATAACAGTTTATCAAATTTTTGCTTTCTTTGAACGAGGTGGTTTAGGCTCGAATTTCTTTTGATGATAGTTTTCTTGAACCGAAGCATTGATCACGCCACCGATCAATAAAATTTCCGCAAAAAAATTAAGCCATAACATAATCACAATAAAAGTCCCAATTGTTCTATAGGTTGTCACTGCGCCGCCAAAATAACGTAAATATAGCGTAAAAAATTGAGTTAATAACAATAATCCAATCATTGAAAATACAGAACCGACCCAGGCATAACGCCAATACACCCTAGCCGTTGGTACGACAACGTATAAAACAGCTAAAATTACAAAGACACCCACAATAGCAATTGGCCATTTTATAGTTCCAACAATTTCAAGCCAATCTTGAGGCAAATGTAAAATTGGAGTTAAGTAGGCCACCACTATTGAACTCAAAGAGAAAAACAACACAACAATCACCAGCGCAACTATAAATGCAAAAACAATCACGAATGAAAATATCCGATTTAGAATTGCATTCGCAGCATTTTTCATATCATATGTTGCATCCAAGGCCGTTTGAAATGCTGAAATACCTCGACTCGCTGACCAAAGAGCCACAACTAATCCGATTGATAGAACACCACCGTTATTCGTAGTAAGTAATTGACGAATTAGCGGCCTTAAAATAACATATATATTTTCAGGCATTACCTGCTCAACATACATCAACACAGTGTGAACCGGTAAATTCAAGAAAGGTAAAAGATTACCAATTAATAAAAGTAACGGAAAAAATGATAATAACGTATAATATGACAAAACAATACTGTTATTAGAGATATTGCCACTTTTATATCGACGTAAAAAAATCGTAATAAATTTAAATGATTTCGTCTCTTTAAATTGATTCCACATGTTCAAAATTCCTTTCACCTTTTGTTTAAGTTTACCATTGGAACATCACTTATAAAAATAATAAGATGATATAGAACAAATTAAAAAAGGCTAGAAAAAAGTCATCTTTCTAGCCTTCAAATTATTTATAATCGTTATTATTTAATACAAATTATTTGCGATTTTAATCATGTTCATGTTTTTTAAGTTGAGCTCTCAGTGCTTCATTTTCAAATTCTTTTGCCTTTAATTTCTTTCGAACAATCCAAAAGGCAATCGCAATCAGGATAAGCAAAATGACAACACCCACCGTCACGTAAATCCAACTGTAATCTTTTTTGATGGACACATCCTTCGCATTCAACGTGGCCGCTTTTTTACTTGTAATCGTAAACTGTTTCTTAAAGTGCCAAGTTTGTTGCTTCGACTTCGCTGTGATGTTCATAACATACTTTCCGGCCTTCAATGGTTGCCCATTTAGTTTTAATCCATAATTAAAAACTGAATTTGGCGCCATTTGCATGTTCGTTGATTTTTGTTGATACAACGTTTTGGTACTGCCAACTTTTGAAACTTTGGCATTCACTGACAGTTTGTTTAAATAGGTTGCCTTAACGTTTCGTAACCGGGAGTTGATCACATTTCGCAAATTATTCTGATCAGGTTTAACACTGGCTAGTTTCAAATCAGGGGTAACCTTGGTTGTATTTTGTTGTAATATCATCCCAATCAAGTATGCATATTCATTTTGAACTGTGGTTCCCTTTTTCTTTTTAGCATTTTTACTCACTTCCGCATTTTCATCTTGAAGACGAATACCGCCAGCCATGACACCGTTAAACTTTCCCTTCGGCATGTTTATGCGAAGATGAATTTTTTTAGATTGGTTCGCCTTTAAAATTACAGATGTTTCTACTGGTTTTACATAATCTGCCAGTGAATACTTTAACGAAGAATCAAAGTTCTTTGCAGATACTTTTTGATACTCAACTACCCCATTTAAGTTGGTTGTCGCTGTGTTCACTTCGGGTTTTATCTTAACTTGTTTTTTAGTTCCGTTGGTTACTGTAACAGTGACTGTTTGACTAGCACCCGGGTTTAGTTTCAAATCAAAATAGGTGACCTTTGTGTCAATTTGATTTTTCGGTAAATTTGCCTGAACACCAAATGTTAATTCATTTGCTGAAACTGGCAAAATAGTGAGCAAGCTCAGTACCAAAGTCATTAGTATCAAGATAAAAGTTTTTCGTTTCACAGTGACAACCCCCTTTAACTAGTTTTTTTAAGAGTTTGTTGGTGTATCGGCCAAACTCCATGTTAATGTTGTGCTGTAACTAGCTGCATTTGGATGTGCAGCTGCTGGAACATCTAATTTGACGGTTGAATCATTCGCGGTTCCAAACACATCAAGCCAAGTTCCTGCACCACCACCGGCCTTAGCAGCCATTACATTCATCGTCGCGCCACCAGGTTGTAATGAAGCACCATTAGTAGCTGAGGTTACTGTATTGTTAGTGCTTGGGTAACTGTTCGTTGTGGTCTTAACAGTGGCCTTACCTAAAATGATTTCGGCTCCAGTTAAACTGTCTGATTCACTATCCTTGAAATCACCGTTTTGACTAACCGTTAAACTCCATCCCTTTGGATCTCCAGCACGTTGGTCTGATACCTGGACAAAGTTCGGATAAGTTTTACCGGTGTTTTTACCTGTATCATCCTCTGCCGTATAAACCGTATCAGCGGTTGGAACGTCATGTGTTCCAAAGTTAAAATTAGAAACATAATCAATACTTAATGGTCCTACTTCACCCGTTCCACCACCATCACCAGGTTCGTTTGGATCGGTTGGATCAACTGGATCAATTGGATTAGTTATATTTTCTTCAAATGTTGCTGTTGCGTTGGTACTTTCATTACGGTTATCTGCTGCAAAGGCCGTAACTGGGGCAATTGCTCCCAAAACAAGACCGCTCATACTGATAAGTGAGATTAAAGTTGTTTTTTTCATGATAATCGCTCCTATTCATTTTTAATGTCTATTTTGTTTTCAACAAAATCTTATTCTCTTCACGGATGTCCATCCTCTCTACACCGCTAAAGCGGCTAGTCGGACTGGCTCCTATTCGTTTTTAATGTCTATTTTGTTTTCAACAAAATCCTGTTCTCATTACGGATGTCCATCCTCTCTACACCGCTAAAACGGCTAGTAGGACTGGCTCCTATTCGTTTTTAATGTCTATTTTGTTTTCAACAAAATCTTATTCTCTTCACGGATGTCCATCCTCCCTACACCGCTAAAGCGGCTAGTCGGACTGGCTCCTATTCGTTTTTAATGTCTATTTTGTTTTCAACAAAATCCTGTTCTCATTACGGATGTCCATCCTCTCTACACCGCTAAAACGGCTAGTAGGACTGGCTCCTATTCGTTTTTAATGTCTATTTTGTTTTCAACAAAATCTTATTCTCTTCACGGATGTCCATCCTCCCTACACCGCTAAAGCGGCTAGTCGGACTGGCTCCTATTCGTTTTTAATGTCTATTTTTCTTCTACATCAGTTTCCATTTTGTTACCGAATCAACCTTTTCTTAATTTCATAACCTACAATCACGACCACACCTGTCATACCCACCACACTCATCCAAACACCATCCTGTTCATCTGTTTGCGGTAAATATGCTTGTCGATTTGGTTCTACCTTGGTATAAATTGGTTTGTCAGAAACATTGTGCTGAGCAACTGGTTTTGAAAATCCCACAAAACTTTCAGAAACATGGGTATCACCACGAATCGGTGAATTAAACAAACACATCGCTGCCATACTCAGCACCACGAGCATTAGTTTTCTTTTCACATCGCATCAACTCCTCACTTGTTTGCTGGCGTATCCTGCAAATTCCATGTTACCGTTCCAGAATACTTTTCACCTGCCACCGGTTGCCCTGCAGTAGGTTCAAACGCTAAACCATTTTTACTATCCCATGAGTCCGAAATGTTTGTTGTCGTATTCGGTGTCGAGACCGCCAATTTTTTGACGGGACTCGCGGCAGAACTTAACGTGTAGTCCGTTCCTTCATTTAGATAATGCAAGCTATTGGTTAAAACACCGCTAGTAGTTTCACCGGTCATTTGTTTGGCTAAAGAAACTGTCAAACTCCACCCGTTCATCGTCACGCCACTTGGAATCGTCCTAGTATCTTTCACGGCCAGCGCTTGGCTCCCTGTCCCGATAGTTCCCATATAAACTGGATTACCGGTTGCGGTAGCATCCAAAGCCGTTCCAAAATCGATCTGATCCGGCGCTATAATACTCAATTGTCCCGTCAGATAAGCAAAACGAAAATTAAAGCTTCGTATACTTCCCTTGTTATCTGAAAAATTCAATCTCATTGAATAAACAGAACCAACAGCTGTCGCATACGTGGGAAGTTTGTTGCTTGGAATGGTAAAACTAAACTTATCTTTAACATTTCCGCCCGTTGTTTGAATGGTTCCTAATGATTGTGAAACGCCAGCTTGAGGCGGTGCTGGTCCGCTACCAGAAACTTTATTCATAATATAGCTAACCAAAACACTTTCTTTATCTGGATCTTGGACATAACCACTTAGCGGTTGTCCATTACTATCTGCGTAGTAGTATAAATAAGTTAGGGCAGTTTGACTCGTCGCTTGATCAACTGAAAATATTGAATTCGCAATAGTTCTAGCACTTTTGGTGATTGACTTGCTTTGCGAACTACTATTTGCTTCATCAGCCTTGCTTGTTTGCGAGCTTGTTTCCTTTTGCACTTTCTCACTTGAATTCACTGACGAACTTTCTTTTGAGGAATCAGTTGAGGTTACCTGTGAAGAGTCTTCTGCTGCACTCGTTTCATTACTACTTGAGCTGCTTGTCTGACTTTGGTCACTAGAGGAACTGGTTGAGCTTTCTTGCGATTGAGTTTGTTCACCAACAATCTGTAGAACATTACTAACAAGATTTTGATTTTTATCCAGTAAACTAACTGAATAGGTACCTGCCGTTTGTGCAATAAATGTTAACTGAAAATTTTCTTTCGTTTGATCAGAAATCAGTAAAATCAAGCGATCATTTTCTTGACGGTACTGAAAGTTCTCAGAAGCCGCAGCCTGTTTTAGGGCTGGTTTATCAATTTTTAGCCCAGTAGGAATCACCATCTGAAATTCTTTCGAAACTGCGTCTGAGTGTTCAAGTTGTGTGGCCTGCACAACAATCTGATCGCCAACATTAACTGTACTTTTACTGGTTTCAAGATTAAAAAGTGGACTATCATCGTCTGCGTAAGTTCTTTGGTAATTATAAAAACCGGAAATGCCAACTAAAGACACGAATACAACTATCAATTTTAAAAGCCGTTTCACAATCATCACCTCTCTAACTAATCCACTTCCTTTTTACAAGTTAATCATAACAGCTTCTCAGTGGCAGCGATTTCATTTTTTTATAGTTCACTCAAAATTTTTGCAAGAATTCTGATATTTTTTAACATTTACTAGGCTAATTAGTACCTACAACTACAAAAAAACGCAACCTCTTCTTTGAATCAAGGTTGCGTTTCTCTTTACATTCTATTTTCTTTTTTTAAACATTAATTCATGCACCGGCGTCTTTTCATAAAAATGAGTTTCTACAATTTTTTTAATGGCTTCCAAATCTCGCGTTGTGCCTAAATTAGTTAGCCAATAGGTATAATCCGTATCATCATAGGGTTCTTCATGATAGTTTGTTAACACCAAGTCATAGGCATTCCCTGGTTGATAATAATTAACACTAACGCGTAAATCCTTTTTAAACATTTGGCGCACAAGATTGATAATCAACTGGCTTATATAATAATCAAACGTTGTGTCCACACCAATATTAATATCTTGTATTTGTTGATATCGAAAATCGCGAATCACAAACAACAGCCGGCGTTGAAAATACATCTGATGTTGCTTAACCAAGTCGCTTACTTCATTAGAATCCGAAACGCTCAGAACACGCATTAATTCTTTAACAACCTGTCGGGCTTGATGTGAAAAAAAGTGATTAATGTAGTAGTTCGCATAAATATCATCCATATTTTCTAAATTACCAGCAAAACAGAATGGACGGGCACAAATATCAAAAACAAGCTTCATTAATTCAAACGGCCACTGATTATCCTTAATTTTTAGTGTCGTTTGGATCAGATGATTCATCTTATCAACCACTTGTGATAAGTGCGTTTTTTGAGAATTGTAAATATCGTAAAACCGTTTGGCAACGTTTGTTTTACTGTTAAACACAGCCATGCTGACTAGCATCGTACAAAAGGCCTCGGTTTCAAACTGAGCCTTTTCTTTAGAACGCACATGAAAAACTCGCTGAAAGACATTTCTAATATGAAAGTACAATTCATTATTCCGATATAATTCTCGAACCGTGTCAGGGATTGTCATATTCAAATTTGGTTGGATGGCTAACCGGTGCTGCGAAATTGTGAGCCATAAGCGAACCCGATGGACCGCTTCTGAATGAAAGTAGAAATGTAATTCCGTTTGTAACTCGTTAATAAAATGATCTAAGTTAAAAACCTGTTGCTCCGGAAAATAATTAATTACTTGAAAAAGATTATAGTAAAAAAAGCAAATTTGTAATTCTCTGCCCACTATATTGCCATTACGAATAGTCAAATTAAACTCTTTTAAAATACCATTGAGTTGTTTGATTGTCCGATATAACGAAGCCTCACTCAAGTTCAACTTTTCTTGTAATTCATAATTTGTGAGGCCAACATGATTATAAAAAAGCATCACAAGTTGAAATTTAGGTGATGATTTCAAATACCGAAGAAATAACCAATCATCAAGGGCAAAATTTTGGAGCATTTGAAAACTTGCCGTATTCGCTTCAATTTTGATTTTGACTTTTTTTTCGTCAATTAGTGGCTGAACATCTGTTTGAAGATCTTCCAGATAGTGTTTCAAGGTGGCCGGTGAAATTTCCAACTGCTTAGTTAGCGACTGCTTGGTCACCGGGGCTCCATTCAAGTATAAGATTTCTAATATTTTGAATAAATACTGTTGATTTTTTTCTAATAAATCTGTTTTATACATGAACATTGGCTCCTTTATCTTTATCTATCTACTTCACTTTATCATATTAATCGTGAAACGCTTACAACAAATTTTAATTTACCTTGCTTCTATAAAAAAACGCCGTGGTACAATTGGTTTTCAATTGTGTCATGACGTTTAAACTGCGATTTACGATTTTGGTTATTTTTCGTATTTTCCAGTAATTGTATTTAATTTTGTATAACTACCTGTTTGTGTATTGTACCGATAAATTCCGGTCAAACTACCCACAGTATTTGAAGAATTATTTTGTCGAACTTCAACCTGATAGTAATTAGTCCCTAATTGCGTTACGCCAAACGAAAGACCACTTTGATTGGTAATGCCTACCGTCCCAGTAAACGAAGTAATAACTTGATCAGTCTGTTCATCGGTTAACCCCCCAGTAGTTTGAGATGTTGTCGAACTACTTGTTGAACTAGAACTTGAGTTAGAACTTTGGGCTGTAGTTGTACTACTGCTGGCTGCATTTATTTGACTAGTTAGACTTTTACCTTGATTTTGGAGATTTTTGATTCCTCTAACAGATGATGGTAAAGCATTTAATTTTGCCAAATCAGCCTTAGCCGTTTCATAATAACCATTTGACACAGCGTCATAAGCATTTTGATACCATCGGTTGGCTTCTTTTAATTGAGCCGCTTTGGTACTCAAATCTTTGGCCTGCGAAGTCAACGCATCACCATTAGTTTGTTCCGAAGTCATCTTTGCCAAACTTTCATTAGCAGAGCTGGTATCCCCATCATTCAAAGCATCTTTTGCATCCAGATAGTTTTGAACATTCGCAAGTAGTTTGCTTACCTTATCGTTACTACTATCTAATTCTTGTGCCTTTTTTAAGGTTGTTAACGCACTCGTTGTTTGTCCATTTTCAATTTGTTTTTGTGCTTTTTTTAAAAGAGTTGCGGCCCTTTTTTGGTCAGATTGCTCCGAACTAGAAGTGCTGGAAGAACCACTTGTTGCACCACTTTGACTACTATTACGACATGCTGCAAGAGAAAACAGCATTGCAATGGCAATCACACCAGTTAAACTCCTTTTAATATTTAATTGTAAGGTCATGATTTTCTCCTCCTTGGAGATATTATACCATGTTACCCACAGATTTAATTAATAAATGAATAACCCATAGATTAAGTAAACCACGGTAATACCTCCCAAAATAATTGCGTTAATCCATTTAAACATCATGAACAATGCTAGGTACTCTCGAAAGGCAGCAAACGGCAGATAATTCATTGAAGTCGAGGCACTCACCCCAGACATTGTAGTATTTAATCTTTTTGCAATGACGCCAGCACGAAATACATGAAAACTATTGGTTACAAAAATGGCTCGATGAAATATTTTAATTTTAGTCATGATAATTTCTGAAAAGCGTAAGTTTTCATAAGTAGAAGTTGATGTGCTTTCCTGAATAATTTGTGTACTGGCAATTCCTTTTTTCTCCAAATAATTCCTCATGGCCTGACTTTCTGGCATGATTTCATCGGCGCCTTGACCACCTGACACAACAAATTGTGGATGGGCACCACGTTTTAGTTGTTGTTGATAAATCGCGATTCCCTTATCAAGCCGTCGTTGTAAAATCTTTGAAACAGTCCCATCAGCGAGTAAACCGGCCCCTAAAATCACAATAAAATCAACTGAATACAGAATTGGTAATTCATCGAGTAAAGAAGCCAAGCCATAAGAAAGAAAGCCAATCATAAAATAACCAATCCATATAAAAAGGAGCCCAAGGATCAGCCAAATAAATTGACTATGAAAAAGAAGTGAATTGAGTAATGTTAATAATAGCATACCCCAAATTATAAAACCCACCATCTCAAGGAGAACATAACCAGGATTTGACCCTGCATGTCGAATCAGTCGGTGACTATAAAGTACACAAGCCAGTGCAAAGAGGGCTAAAGCAACGGGAATGATTCCAGTAAGTGCTAAGCTCACAACCAGCAATAGTGCTTGCATCCAAGGAGCTTGCGTAATTTCAAGCCATTGCCAAACAGCCACAACAAAACAAAGGAGACCGGCAATTAAAAAATACCCATTTAAAAACCGTCGACGATCAGTTAACCATAAGGTGATAAAAACAGCTAAACAAATACTTCCCCAATAACTAAAGTCCATCTTTAATCACTTCCCTCTATAGTAATATTTTAAAACGCTTGCACTATTTTTCAAAATTTAATGACATATATTTTATAGTACTTTCTCTCATACATCAAAAAAAAATCAAAATCAAGACTTTCATTTATTTTATTTCGAGATACAATATATAGTGTTATCTGATTTTGAGATCAGAACATATTGTGTACGGCCGTACATATAGAAATTAAGTTAGGGAGAGGATCAAATGTCTAATTACTTACATTTTTTGGCACATCAATTAAAGGGATGGCCACAACAAAACTACTATTTATTCTTTTTCAGTTTGGGTTGTCAGATCATGACCTTAGTCAATTCACCGATTACAGCTTTAACAATCACAACTTTTATTGGAACCACTTTAGGCGTTTTATGTATTTTAGCAATTAATGCAGCAAAATCGGTTAATGGTTGGTTAGGTCTCTTATCTGCCCTTTGTTTTATTATTACCGGATTTGCGGCTAAAAACTACTTAAGTATGGCTGAACAACTTGCTTACGTCGTTACACTTGATTTACCAGTTCTAATGAGTGCCAACTGGAATGTCAACATGGTTTCCAAGATCCGTAAATTTACTGGTAAAACTTGGTTTGTTGCACTAGCTTCAACAGTAATTGTTTACTTTATTTCTGGTTACTTAATTGGTACATTCACAAATGATCCTCGCCCTTGGGTTGATGCTATTAGTTTTTCAATTAGTTTGACTGCCGGTGTTATTTGTTTCTTACGTTTCAACAACCAATATTTCTGGTGGGTTGCTTCCGGAATTGCTCAAATGGTTCTTTGGTTCATTTCATTCCGTCAGGGTTCCGCAACCTTAGCTATGTTCGTGAATAGCTCAATTTATCTAATTAATGATGTTTTAGCATTCACCACTTCTCCATGGTACAACAAAAAAGAACGTGCTCGTCTTATTAAAGAAGAAAATGGTTATTCCGAAAAAGAAGAAACCGTTGGCGACGTTACACACGCTTAAAATTATACAACAAAACGACGTACTCCAATTTGCGAGTACGCCGTTTTTGTCTGCCTACACCTAAGAAAACGGAGTAAAAATCACTAGTCAATGATGCTTACATTCTTTTTCTCATTCCAAAAATTCCTGATACGATCAGTACAACCACGATTGCCCCAATGATTGAAGGAATTAAAGCCATTCCAGCCAATTGAGGCCCCCATGTGCCTAATAGTGATTGTCCTATCCACGCACCAACTAATCCGCCGACAATATTACCAATCCACCCAGCTGGCAGATCTCTACTTGTAATCGCACCAGCAAGTGCTCCGATAATTCCACCAATAATTAAAGCCCATAACCATCCAAGCATCGTGCATCACTCCTTTTGTAATTAATGACTATTTTGCTACCGCAAAATCTCATCTGCAAAAGGATGTCCATTCGACCTACTCCGAACACCGGTTAGTCGAAATGGCTCCTTTTGTAATTAATGACTATTTTGCTATCACAAAATTTCATTTCCAAACTAGCGATTGCTCAGCTTCCGTCATAAACAGTTCTTCAAAAATACAAGATCTGTTTACACAGTCAGAATAGCAAAAATTAAGGGCTTCAGGCAATATTATTGCTTATCATTACAATTGATATATTCTTATCGCCAAAAGAAGCTATTAAACCTTACTTTTTAAATCTAAATTATGATTTCAACGCATTAATTGCTGCAACATCTTCATCTGTTAAGTTAACGTTCGTAGCAGCCACATTTTGTTCCAAATGATCTAAATTAGAAGTGCCTGGAATTGGTAATATAACTGGTGAGCGTTTCAATAACCAAGCTAACGCAATCTGTGAAGGACTAGCTTGATGCTTTTTTGCTAATCCATCTAAAACAGATCCTGGCTTAGCAAGTGCTCCCGTTGCTAATGGGAACCAAGGCACAAAAATAATTTGATGTGCTTCGCAATAAGACAGGACATCTTCATCTTTTCGATTTGTGACATTATACAAGTTTTGGACCGCTTCAATTTTGGCATACTTACTTGCTTCTTTAATTTGTGCTACTGAAACTTGACTCAGTCCAATATGACTAATTTTTCCTTCTTGTTGCATTTTAGCAAGTTCGCCAACTTGATCAGCTACTGAAACTTTTGGATCGATTCGATGAAGAAACAGTAAATCAATTTTATCAACACCTAAAGTACGCAAATTCATCTCTACTTCTTGGCGTAAATATTCTGGACGGCCTACCGGAATCCACTTATCCGGGCCTTGTCGTGTAAAGCCCACTTTAGTAGAAATAAACACATTTTTATATTTATCTTTATATGGCGCAAATGCATCCCGAATTAATAAATTGGCTGTAAATGGTCCATAAGCATCGGCTGTATCAATAAAATTAACCCCCAATTCAACAGCACGACGTAATACGGCCACTGCATTTTTAGAATCTCTTGAAGGTCCCCAAACTCCCTTTCCAGGCAGTTGCATTGCTCCGTAGCCTAATCGATTAAACGTTTTATCACCCAAGGTTAATGTTCCAGCGTTCTTAGCATTAATTTCCATAATTCTGTCACCTATCCTTCTTTAAACTAAAGCGTTAATTTTTGCATGAAAACCAAATTTAGCTTATCCTAAATCTGTAGAACGTTTTCATTGTTTAACCGTTTCAGGACAATGTCAACTATTTTAAATTCTAGGAGATGTCATTAATGAGTCATCAAAATCCACAAATTAAATTAAATGATGGTGCTGTTTTTCCACAGGTTGGTTTTGGCACTTATAAATTGAATGGGGCATCTGGCGTAAGTGTAATTCGTAGTGCCATTGATAATGGTTATCGTGCCCTAGACTCCGCATACAATTACGAAAACCACGGAGCGCTTGGAGAAGCAATTCGGCAAAGTGACATTCCTCGTTCTCAGATTATGATTACATCTAAGCTACCAGGTCGTCATCATCAATATGAAGAGGCGCTAACCAACATTCAGGAGTCACTCTATCAAACTGGGCTTAAATATTTTGATCTTTATCTGATCCACTGGCCAAATCCAAAGGAAGATCACTATGTTGAAGCATGGAAGGCCTTAATTGATGCACAAAAATGGGGCTTAGTTCGTTCAATTGGTGTTTCTAATTTCTTACCTGAACATATTGATCGCTTAATTGATGAAACCGGCGTAACACCTGCTGTTAATCAAATTGAATTGCATCCCTACTTCTCTCAAGCACCCCAACGGGCTTATGATGCTGATCACCATATTGCAACTGAAGCATGGAGTCCGCTTGGTCGTGCCAGTTCCGTTTTACAGGATCCAACCATTAAAAAAATTGCCGATGCACACAAAAAATCGGTTGGTCAAACAATTTTGCGCTGGGAAACACAGTTGGGCATTATGCCAATTCCTAAATCAAGTTCGACCATCCGTCAACGCGAAAACCTCCACATTTTTGATTTTGAATTGACTCCAGAAGAAATGAAAATGATCACGGACTTAGATCGCCCAGATGGCCGTGTCAAAAATCAGGATCCTGCGGTTTATGAAGAATTTTAACTTAAACAAAATTAGAAACTTTTTAAAATTGACGACAAAAAAACTGAGATTATTACTTTCTCAGTTTTTTATTTACCAAAAATACAATATTTCTCAATTAATTTTTAACCTGTTTTTTCATGATCCAGTAAAATGGTACCGCAATTAGAAGTGCACCAAATCCAAATAACAACTGGGAGACATCCACCTGAATTAACAACCAAATACTGACTAAAACTGCAACAATTGGAATTAACCATCCACCGGGAATTTTAAAAGTCCGTGGTTCCTGTGCCCGGGTATACCGAAAGACAATGACTGCCAAACACGTTGGAATATACTGTGCAAACCGAGAGACAACACTGATTTGAGCCAAGGTTTCAAAAGTTCCTGACCACGCAATTAATAATGAAATGGTTGCAGAGATGATGATGGCTACATAGGGTGCGTTCTTTCGATTTCTTCGTCCAACAATCGCAGGCATTATCCCGTTTTCTGCCATTGCTACTCCAGAACGAGGGGTGATGAAGGAAGAAGCCACGCAGATACCCCCAATTGAAATAATAGTTCCTGCGGCTACCAAACTTGTCCCAAAGTTTCCAGCAATTTTTCCAAACGCTTCTTGAATTGGTGCGGTTGAGGCGCCTAGTTTTTGACCCAAAATTCCAATAGAAACTATCTGCAATAAAACATAAAAAAACGTCACAATTCCAATTACTAGTAAAATTGCTCGCGGCAAATTTTTTTCAGGTTTACGCATATCTCCTGCAGCCACCACTAAGCCCTCAAAACCGGTAAAAGCATAAAAGAGCAACACAGCGGCAGCAGCAAATGCACCACTATGATAGGTTCCACCTGGAAACATGGGTGTAAAATTACTGCCATTAATCGCAAAGAAACCAATTAGAACAAATAGCAGTAATGGTAGTAGTTTGGCAATTGTCACAATGTTATTGACAATCTTAGAAAGGGTCACACCAGAAATATTCATCAAAGCTAAACTAACAATAACCACAGTCACAATGACATTCTTGATAATCACCGTATTCCAAGCAGGTACAATTCCGCCTAAAGCAGTCGCAAAAGCAACTGCCATTGTTGCCTCAGCAATCATTCGAATTGCCCAAGTCACAAAGCCAACTTCGTAGCCCACAAATTCTCCAAAAGCTGCCTTTGCATATATGTATGGACCACCGTTAACTTCAAATAAAGAGGCGCACTCAGCAAAACAAACTGTAATGCTCGTGACTAACAAGGCGTCAAAAATAAAAACACCAATACTTGCCGTACCCATTAGTTTCATGGCCTGGTTAGGCAAAAGGAAGATCCCTGAGCCAATAATTCCGTTTATTCCTAGCAGAACAATACTCCAGAATCCCATCTTTTGTTTTTCGGTTTCAGTTTGCATAAGTTGTCCTTCTTTCAATAATTTTATTTAGGTTGACTACGATGCACCAAATCTTTAAAAAATTCTAACTGTTCTGGAAATTCTTGCCACATATTTTCTGGATGCCACTGAACAGCTACTATATTAGAATTTTGGGTTGATTCCACCGCTTCAATGACTTGATCATCACTTTGCGCAGAAACAGTCAAACCAACCGCAACTTTACGAACTGCTTGATGATGACGGGAATTTACATAACTTCGTGAAGTTTTTAAAATTGAAGCTACATAACTATTAGGTTCAATCATGACATGATGTGTTGGAAACTCTCCTGGAGCTGCCTGTGCATGTCGAATACGACAAGTAGGATCTTGTGTGGCCAAGTCCTGAAAAACTGTACCACCCATGGCTACATTAATGATTTGAATGCCTCGACAAATACCAAATATTGGCTTTTGAGCAGCAATTGTTGCTTTTATTAAGGCAATTTCAAAAGCATCGCGTTTGTAATAAGTACGGCCGATTTCAGGGATCGGTTCTTCACCAAAAAAAGTTGGATCGACATCGGGACCACCCGGGATGATTAGACCATCAAACGTTCTTACAAGTTCCTCAACTAATTCAGGTGCAGTGTAAGGTAAAACGATGGGAAGGCCACCTGCTGCCAAAACAGCGTCAACGGCCCCTCGAGGAGCAAAATCAGCCCGCCGTTCATTAATGATTTCTGAGGCAGCTACCCTAATATCCGCGGTAATTGCAATAATTGGTTTCATGTAAATGACACTTCTTTCTCATTATTTTAATTTAATTTTAATAATATAACATTTTTTGATCAGTTTCTCAAGTTTCAAAAAATGAGTAACAAAAAAGCTCGGGATTTTCTCCCGGGCTTGGTGTACTATCTATTTTTGGTTTTTATGGTTGGAATGTGTTCTCTTGGGCAGATAGCTACGCCGAAAAGATATAATTCAACTATCTTTTGTTTAGATTCCTACTATATTTTATAGCTGAAACGTGTTCTCTCGGGCAGCCGTTTCCGCTTAGCTACGCCATGTAAATGATGTGCAACCCCACACATCATTCACATAGCTAGGCTAATGCTCAACAGCTATTCGCCCTCCCTCACACTCTACATTTTCATCCAATCCTTACCCCAGATCACGCCAACGATTTCTTCACCCGTATGCGACATGATCACTGGACCCAACTGATTACTCTCAAACTTAGCCGCCGGGAATTCCTGCTGAATCGTTTCTTCCCACTTCGCACTCAACTCATGATCCACACCATAGATAATTGAAACCCGATACTCCTCCGCTCCCCTATCCAAGTCTGAATGCATATTATTCAAAACCTTTTGCAACGCTCGTTTTCGCGTTCGTTCCTTACTCTGAATCACAATCTGGCCCTTTTCGTCCATATCCAGAATTGGCTTAATTCGCAAAAGATTTCCCATAATCGCCGAACGATTTGTAATGCGACCAGAACGCATCAAAAAACTTAAATTGTCTACCATAAAGTCAACCTTAGTTGTTTCTCTTAAATGCTCAAGATACGGAATAATTTCTTTGCCCGTTTTACCTTCTTTTCTCAACTTAGCCGCCAGCAACACCATATTGGCCTCACCTTGACTAGTCATTCGTGAATCAAACGGCAACACATTAATTTCCGTAATGTCCTTTGCATATTCGGTTAAGTTCTCAATAAAACTCGTAATGCCACTTGAAAGATGAATACAAATCACTTCATCGTAATTTTCAGCAATCAGTTTATCAAAAACTTCCTGCATTTGTCCCAACGTGATTTGAGTTGTGGACGGCATCAAACCAGATGTTTGAAGTTTTTCATGAAATAGTTGATCATCAATATCAATATTTTCTAAAAAAGTTTCTTGCCCAAAAATAACTGTAATTGGGACAACAATAATATCATTTTCCCGAACCTGTTGCTCAGAAAGGTAAGACGAACTGTCCGTTACAATTGCTGTTTTCATACATTTCTCCTCATTGTTTGGATACCTTTTAGTATAAAGACTTACGCAAGAATAGCAAATTAAATTGATCAATTCATTAATATTCAAAATTCGGTAATTTTTAAGGACATTTCCAAAAAATTGGATTGTTCTGTGATGTTTGGTAGTTTTTATCTACCAGAAAAACACATATTCTTTTCATCATCAATTCAAATTGTGACATCGCTACCAATTGCGCTATAATAGCATTATTGAGTTAAAGAAGGGATAAATGGAATGAATTACAATCCTGAAAAAGATTACTTAAGTATTGATATTGGTGCAACTTATACAAAATACGCACTTATCGACCATAGCGGTAGTTTAAAGGTTAAGTCCCAATTTAGTACCCCACGCGACAGTGTGGACAATTTCTTAAAAAAATTATATAGCGTTATTAATGAAGTTCTCCCTAACATCAAGGGCGTCGCGTTTAGTGTGCCCGGACGTATCGATCAAAAAGAACAAATTATTTATCATGGTGGTTCTTTGCCAATGTTACATGGACTCAGCCTAAGCAAAATTATCAGTAGTCGTTATAACTTACCTGTCAGCATGGAAAACAGTGGTAAAGCAGGAGCTCTAGCCGAATTTTGGCTAGGAAATTTAAAAGATATAAAAAATGGTGCGGCCATTATTCTGGGTACTGCTGTAGATGGTGGCATTATTTTAAATGGTCATTTGTGGCATGGCACTAATGCTCAGGGTGGCGATCTTAGCTTCATGCTTTCTCAAATTAACGGCGCGCCGGAAGATCCAGAAAATCTAATGTTCAACTCGGGTTCAGCAATTAAAATGATTGATAAAATTGCAACCGCCCTAGAGTTTCCTGATCGTACTGATGGCATGCGCGTTTTCAAGGCCATTGAAAACGGTGAACCCACGGCCCGAAAAATTTTTGACCAGTATTGTCGCCGAATAGCCTATATGATTGTAAATATTCAAGCCGTGTTGGATCTGAGTCGTTACGTAATTGGCGGAGGTATTAGTAGTGAAAGCATTTTGGTTCCCGAAATCAAACATCAATTACAATTACTTAGAGACGAAAATACACTTTTGCGTAAAACTTTGGATGCTCCCGAAATTCTCACGGCTCATTTTAAGAGTGATGCCAATTTATATGGAGCACTTTACAATCTTTTACTGCAGCTAGATGATGAAGACCTTATTCCTAACACGGAAACAAAGTCCAAAGATTCTTCTGAAAATCCTTCATAAATAAATTTCATGTTTATCAAAAAGTAAGACAACTTAAACAGGTATTTGATTCTTGTTTAAGTTGTATTATTTTTTATTTTTCTAATTCTATTATTTGTTTTCTTATATATGTGGTAAACTCAATTATAATAAAATAAAGTTAAAAATGGCAGTTAATTTTATCTTTAACTATATATTTAACACCATTTCTTTGGAGGCTAGGTTCATGACACATCCCCAAACACTCACAGCACTTGAACAAGATATACAGCACAATTTTAAAAATTATCGAACCTTTAAACATGCATTGTTCATTAACTACGCAGTATTTCCAAGACTTATTGTTTGGTTTGGACTAATTATCTATCTTATTGGTCTTGTTTTCTTTTCATTTCTTGCAATCGGATCACATATCGCATTCTCAACTTTATTTGATCTTCTGTACCTACAAATTGTACCCGTGTTAGCCATTCCGTTCTCTTTCACACCGGCATCCATCATCTATTGGTGTGTTACCGTCTGGGAGTTAGCTGTACTATACGAAATTATTGAAAAAATCATTCGAGAAGTGAAAATTCATTCCTTATTCAATGAAGTTCAAACCAACCAACGCCTTTTAAAAGTGGGCTATGCTTATGAATTGAATGCACATGAAATGTTGATTGTGAATCAAGACCCAATCGCCGGAGAATTCCGTACTGCCCTTGACAAACTTCCTCCAGAAAATCAAAAAGAATGGTATAGAATTAGCCACATTATAGAAGGCAGATTTGGTTTTCAACGCGCTACTAATTATGATATCAAAGCTATCCGTCAATTTTTGAGTAAACATTTCTCCCATCTGTTCACTTTTTTTGATGTGTTGCCCTCTCTTGGTTCGCTTCCTTTTTATTGGAAATTAACTGACTTTCCTGCCGATCAAGCTGTCTTTTACTTTTCTAATGACAATCGCAAACCAATTTACGTACTCCAGAATTTTACTGCAACTGGACACAAATTAAGGAAAAGCCTTAAACAAGTGCTTGTTGAAAACTTACTTGTCTTTTTTTACTGGTAACTTAAAGCTGAGAAAACAAAACTAACTCAAAAAACGATCCTAATAAATAGGGTCGTTTTTAAGTTCAAACTAGTTCAACCAAGGTCAAATTTTATTGTTTAGTTGTCTCATCCTGACTAATACTCAAAATGGCTACACGAATAATTGAAAGATTGACATGTTTTTCTGTCGTCTCGTCTAATTCCAGATAACGACTAACATATTTATCTAGCTCTTTATAAACATCACTTGCTGCCAATTCATCATCTGAAGCATTCTGATATTCAGTCAACATTTTTTTGATTTCATCTTTTTCAACAGCATCAGAAAAGTCAGTGACAACACCTGCGCCATCATACATTTCCACTAAACTTGTTTCTGGATTAATATCCAAATCAAAATCAGATAATGGTGTCTCAATTAAGAAGAAACCTAAATCGCTGTAATTGTCAGTATGAATAACCGCTCCACCCTGTTCACCGCGATCAATAAAAACATAGTAGTCATGTTGTTTCTTACTTTTAACAAAGTAATCGATTCCTGACATATTTGGTAAGCTTTGAATGACACTGTCTTCATTAACCTGAATGGCGTGCCCTGTTTCATTGATCTTTGCTAATGTTGGATATTGGTAAAGCATATTAACCTCCCACACTGATTGTTCAGCGTTTTTTATTCATAAAATCCATTATACAACTATTCATCGTAAATGCATGTTACAGATAAAATTCGTTTATTGAATCAGATAAACTTTACATTCATAAGGGCGTAAAGTTTCATTTTGATCATCCTCATAATTACTCAACAGCTCGATCTTGTTGCTCTGTTGACTCAAATCATACCACCGTTGCACTGTTCGTTCCGTAAAATTACTGATAATCAATAAATCTTGATTGTCTAAATGACGGGTGTATGCCCAAACCTGATCATCATCAGGATCTAACAGTTGGTAATCTCCATACACAATAACGTCATACTGTTTGCGTAACAAGTTCATTCGTCGATAGAAATTAAAGACGGACTGATCGTCATTAACAGCTTGTTTGGCATTAATTTGTTTGTAATTGGCATTCACTTCAATCCAGGGGGTTCCATTAGTAAATCCCGCATTTTTAGTCGCGTCCCACTGCATTGGTGTCCGCGCATTATCACGTGATGAATGACGAAGATAGGCTAGCATTTGCGATGAACTTACTAACTTTTTCTGATCAACCAATTCATGATAAGCATTTAGGCTTTCAATATCCTTATACTGATTTAAAGTCTTGAAATTTGCATTAGTCATGCCTAGCTCTTCACCTTGATAAATATAAGGTGTTCCCTGCATAAAATGAAGTGTTGCCCCCAACATCTTTGCTGAGGCAACCCGGAATTCATCTTGATCATTGCCAAAACGAGAAACAACTCGTGGTTGATCATGATTATTCCAATACAAGGCATTCCAAGCTTTACCATTCAAATCAGTTTGCCACTTCGACATTACCTGTTTTAAATCAGTTAACTTTACTTGATTTGTGCTCCATTTACCAATCACCGGATTCTCATTGCCATCTAAACCCATATGTTCAAATTGAAAAACCATTTCTAGTTCGTGGCTGTCAAAACCAGTATATCTAATCGCATCTCGCGTTGAAGCAGCCGGAGTTTCCCCTACCGTCATCACGTCATAATGTGAGAGCACTTCTTGATTCATTTCCTTAAGGTAATCATGCACATGTGGTCCATTGGCCGCCAAATTTTCTTGACCTTCAGTTTTTACATCGGGAAGGCCCTCTGGTTTAGAAATCAAATTGATAACATCCATTCGAAAACCATCGACACCCTTATCTAACCAAAAGCGCATGACATCAAAAACTGAGTGGCGTACTTTTTCATTATCCCAGTTCAAATCTGGTTGTTTTTTAGAAAACAAATGCAAATAATATTGACCCGTTTTTTCGTCAAATTGCCAAGCGGATCCGCCAAAAGCGCTTTGCCAATTATTGGGTTCTTGATCATTTTTAGGATCACGCCAAATGTAGTAGTCTCGATAATCATTCAAGCGATTTTTGCGGCTTTCAACAAACCAATGATGTTCATCTGAAGTATGGTTTACAACTAAATCCATCATAATTTTGAGTTTTTTTGCATGTACCTGTTTTAAAAGTCGATCAAAATCTGCCATATTACCAAATTCAGCCATAATTTGCTCATAATCAGCAATATCGTAGCCATTATCATCATTGGGTGATTTATATATTGGGTTTAACCAAATTACATCTGCTCCAAGTTTTTTTATATAATCCAAATGTTCAATGACGCCGTTTAAATCGCCGACGCCATCATCATTCGTGTCTTGAAAACTACGCGGATAAACTTGATAGACAACTGCTTCTTGCCACCAATGTTTTTCCATAAACAACACTCCCATCTAGAAATATCAACTATCTAACAACTTCATTATGACGCGTCACGGAATCGGTTTCAATTATCTCGATTTATAAGCCTTTTTCATTAATTAAATTAGTGAAATAAGGTTGTTAAAAACATGCAGTCCGATATCATACCGAATGTCTTTGGTGTATGCATACGTGAGAGCTAATAACCACCCCATCACCGCGTAAACTAACCAACCGAGCAACGAACTAACGTCATGAACCGCACCAAATACAGCTCCACTAAAAAATACGCCAAGCAGGCGAACTTTTTTGTCGTTGGAATTAAAAAACCAATTAAAAAATAATCCGCGAAATAAAAGTTCCTCAATAATTGGTGCAAACACAACGGCATCAAGCGCGAGCCACCAAGGAATTGCCTTTGCTAGAGCCATCACCGTTTGTTGATTTTCAGACTGTGGTAACAGATTAGATTGGTTTAGCCAGATTTGCAACGCCAAAAATAGGATCCATAAAATTACAATCACAATCATAAACCGTGTGATTCGTTTGGTTGGTTTAGTACGACCAAAATGAGCGGGATTATCTTTATGTAGCTGAGTTGAATACATCTGAATAAATAAAACCAACATAAATCCAGTTGTAATCAGGTACATAGTAAACGCAATTAACACGAAGATTTGATTGGTTGGCATCAAATAAGCCATTTGTAAAGGAATTGTCCCAATCTGATACACAATGAACATCCCAATAAACTTCAAAACATTAAAGAAACCTTGCTGCCAGTCCATCTTCATTAGATTACCCCCTCGTACGATTCCGATATGCTATTAGTTTAGACGTTACTTTCTTTAAACGCAACTTACAGATTAGTACTTAAAAACACAAACTTGTTTTACACGTTACTTTCCTATTGAAAACGTTTGCGGTATTCTTAAAGTAAGGATTAAAATGGAGGAATTATTAATGGATATTACTAAACAAATTCATAACCACTCAACCTGGTTCACTTTAACTAATGATCACGATGTTTCAATTATTATCAGCGATTTTGGTGCCACGGTGATTGCAATTAATACCCCAGATAAAGATGGTAACGTTGCTAACATTACCTTAGGGTTCATGCACTCACATTACTATGCGCAACACCATGATTATTTTGGGGCCACGGTAGCTCGCGTTGCTGGTCGTCTAGGCGGTGCCAGTTGGAACGGCCATCAACTGGATCAAAATAGCGGTACAAATCACATTCATGGCGGTGATCATCCCTCCATTAGTTATTCACACTGGAACCTGATCAAATTAATTAAAACAGATGGTCAGATTGGCGCTGTCTTACAATACATCAGTCCAGCTGGGCAAAACGGCTATCCAGGACGACTGTCAATTTCGGCTATGTTTGTTCTGGATCAAAACAATAAATTTACCATTACTTATTTTGGCAACACTTCGGCACCCACGTTGTTCAATCCGACAACTCACATCTACTTTAATTTATCAGGTAATGCTCAGCGCTTAATCAACGACTCTGACTTACAAGTTAACGCTGATGAAATTGCCGAGACTGATGCAGCTAACGTGCCAACTGGTACGTTGCTTTCCGTTGCTGAAACGCCCTTTGATTTTCGTCAAAAAACTAACTTAGGTGATGCGCTATCAAAGTTACCTAATGGTTTAGACACCCCATTTAAACTGAACACACAAACCGATTCAAAACCACAGTTGCGTTTACAGGACCCTTTGTCTGGGAGAAAACTAGCCATTCATACCAATTCAAATTCCCTGATTCTATTTTCAACAACCGGGTTTGAAGGTGATTTTCTCGTTGATGGCATACGAACAATGACTTCGCAGTTGGGGCTTGCCATTGAACCACAAATGTTACCGGATGCTCCAAATCATCCCGGTTTTGATAATATTGTAATTACTCCTGATAGTCCGATGATTTATCAGAACTCCTATACGTTTAACTAAAGGGCAAAATATAGGCTCGTATTTTCAATCTTCAAACGGTTAGTTGAACAACAAAAAAGTCCGCCAATGGCGGATTTTTTTGTTTTATTTTCTAAATGCTTGTTCCAAAACTGAATAAGTAAGTTCACCAGTATTTGCAACTACCGTGTCTGCTTCGCTTAAGTCGGTGGAACTACCCACACCAACTGCAATAGCACCAGCGGCCTTAATAGCTTCGACTCCTGCTTTAGCATCCTCAATGCCCACACATTGACCAGGGTCAACATGGATCTTGTTAGCAGCCTCAATAAAGATGTCTGGAGCTGGTTTCCCATGAGCTACCTTGGCCGGATCAGCAATAGCATCAAACTGATCCTTCAAACCTAATTTTTCTAGTATAAAAGGGGCATTTTTACTTGCTGAAGCAACCGATAATTTGATTTTATTAACGGCCAATTCATCCAATAAATTTTCAATACCAGGTAAAATATCTTTTTGAGTTAACTTACTAATTTCGTTCAAATACAGTTTATTTTTATACTGTGCCATCGCATCAATTTCATCAGCCGAATACTTGTTTTCTAATTTCGCAAATTTAAGAATTCGATTCATTGAATCAAGTCGACTGATACCCTTTAAATCACTTTCAAAACTAGCTGGTAATGTGACGTTCAACTTTTCTTTAGCTAACCTACTCCATGCTTTAAAGTGGAACTTAGCAGTATCCGTAATCACACCGTCAAGGTCAAACAAAACGCCTTGCATGTTAGTCGCCTCCCTTAAGTTCTAAGGATTCATGGTTCAGCTCAACAGTTAAGGGAGCGCCCTTTAATAAACTAATTTTTGTTCCTTGTTTATCAACCACGATTTTAATCAAGCGATCACGGAAATTAATGCGAAATTGATAAGAAGTCCATTTTTTAGGCACAAACGGCTTAAATGACAACGTACCATCTTTAACACGCATACCCGCGAAACCTTGAACAATTGCCAACCAGCTGCCTGTCATCGACGTGATATGCAATCCGTCAACCGTATCATTATTGTAATTGTCCAAATCTAAACGTGCTGTTCGTTCGTACATTTCAACAGCCTTGTCTTCATAATGAAGATCCGCTGCCAAAATAGCATGGACAGATGCTGAAAGACTGGATTCATGAACTGTTAAAGGTTCATAAAAATCAAAATTACGCTTTTTCACATCCTCTGGGAAACGATCAATAAAGTACCAAATTCCCTGTAAAACATCAGCCTGTTTAATATAAGGCGAACGTAAGATTTTATCCCATGACCAGTGTTGATTAATTGGTCGTTGATCCTTAGGAATAGCCGTAACAGGCTTCAGATCTTTATCCAAGAAACAATCATTCTGAACAAAAATACCAAGTTTTTTGTCTTCTGGTAAATCCATCTTATCGATAATTTCTTGCCAATGTTGTTTCTCTTCTGCACTCACTGCCAGTTCATCTAGCTTCTCTGGTGTTACCTTATCCAAACTTTCGAGTGTATATTTAAGTGTCCATTGCGCCAACATATTGGTGTACCAGTTATTGTTCACATTGTTTTCATACTCATTAGGTCCAGTGACACCATGAATCATGTAAACACCTTGTCGTTGTGACCAGTGAACGCGATCTGCCCAAAAACGCGAAATTGCAGTTAAAACATCAATACCTTTAGTTTTGAGATACGTTTCATCGCCGGTATAACGGGTGTAATTATAAATGGCATACGCAATGGTCCCATTACGATGAATTTCTTCAAAAGTAATTTCCCATTCGTTATGATTCTCGATACCGTTGAACGTCACCATTGGATATAAGGCACCCTTAAGCCCTTGTTCACGTGCATTATGGAAAGCTCCTGCCAATTGGTTGTATCGATATTCTAACAGATTTTCAGATACCTTCTTATCTGCTAACGACAAATACAGTGGAATGGCAAATCCTTCAGTATCCCAGTAAGTTGCACCGCCGTATTTTTCACCTGTAAATCCTTTGGGACCAATATTTAGACGCTTGTCTTCACCATAGAAAGTGGAAAACAGTTGAAACAGATTAAACCGAATTCCTTGTTGAGCAGCATCATCACCTGTCACTTGAACATCGGCCTTTTCCCATCGTTTAGCCCAACCATCAGTTTGGTCGGCCACCAGTTTTTGATAGGCAACCGTTGTCACTTGTTGACTGAGATTTTGCATAGCAGCTTTTAGGGTTGCATCATCGTCATAGTCACGTGAAGTTACCACGATCACCCGTTTTTCAAAGTTAGTAGTCTGTTGAGTATCAAGTGCACCACTAAACGTATTGGCTACTTTGAGATCATCAACGGGTTCCTCAAGTGCCTTGAGGTCCGCCTTATGTGTCATTTCCATTCCAACCGTAAATTGAGGTGTGCCATAATTGTTTGGCTTGGTCTCTGCTATTAAATAGCCACTATCTGGTGTTTGTGCTTTTGTTTTTACATTCCAAAATTTTTCATCATAATTAGAATCTTCATTAAAAACATCTGCATTAATTTCAGACACTAATTTTACAAAAACCGGCTGATCGCCCAAATTTTGAATTTGATAGTTGACATCAAACAATTCTTTTTCGGCAACGCTTACAAAACGTTGAATAGTAAAACGCACTTTCGTATCTGGTTCAGATACTGTAAATTTCCGTGTCAAAATACCATTTTTCATGTCCAGTGATAATTCAAAGTCTTCAATCGCTGTGGTAGCCAAATCAACTTTCTTATCATTTAACCAAACATTAACCTTATCAAAATTAACTGCATTAATTACCTTACCAAAATATTTTGGATAACCATTTTTCCACCAACCCACAACGGTCTTATCAGGATACCAAACGCCACCAATATAAATACCTGAGTGGGTATCAGCAGAATAGTCTTCTTCAAACATTCCCCGCATTCCCATATACCCATTACCGATGCTGGTCATGGACTCCTGAAGTCGCTTATTTTGTTTATCCAGCTTGTGTGTCACAATCTTCCACGGATCGATCTCAAAAGTTCGTAGCATGATTTAATCTCCTCCTCTATAAAAAAGGGATCAGGCAAGACTTACGCCCAATCCCTCTTATAATTCAACCTAAATAATCGTTTCTTCAGTTTCATCATCAAAATAATGAGCTTTTGTCATTTCAAATGCCATTTTTAGAGTATCACCTGGTTCGTGATAGTCTCGCGAATTTACTTTAGCAATGAAATCAGTTGTTCCTGTGCGTGAATATAGCATAGATTCAGAACCCATCAATTCAGAGACTTCAACCGTAGCATCAATAATTGCATCTGGAAATGTTTGTAAGGCAACCTCTTCGGCATGAATATCTTCAGGACGAATACCCAATGTTAAATTCTTGCCAACGTATCCTTTACTTTGTAATACTTTGAGTTGACCTTCAGGAATAGCAACTTTAAGCCCTTCTTTACCAACTGCAAACCCGTCTTCTACTTTAACCTCGAAGAAGTTCATGGCAGGTGAGCCCATAAATCCGGCAACAAATTTGTTAACTGGCTCGTTATATAATTGTGCAGGCGTCCCAACTTGTTGGATTCGTCCTTCATTCATAATGACAATTCGATCCGCCATGGTCATAGCTTCTACCTGATCATGCGTAACATAAATGAAGTTTCTACCTAATCGTTGATGTAATTGTGCAATTTCGGTTCTCATTTGAACTCGCAACTTAGCATCCAAGTTTGAAAGAGGTTCATCAAGCAAGAATAGTTTGGCATCGCGCACAATTGCTCGACCTAACGCAACACGCTGTCGTTGGCCACCTGAAAGTGCAGCTGGTTTGCGTTTAAGATAATCGGTTAATCCTAAAATTTTGGCTGCATTATCAACTCTTTTTTTCGTATCGGCTTTATCATTTTTACGAATATTCAAACCAAAAGCCATGTTATCAAAGACTGACATATGTGGATAAAGTGCATAGTTTTGGAAAACCATCGCAATATCACGATCTTTAGGCGCGACTTTGTTCATCACTTTACCGTCCATCTTAAAGTCGCCCTTAGTAATATCTTCCAAACCTGCTATCATACGTAATGTGGTGGATTTACCACATCCGGAAGGTCCAACAAAGACTATAAATTCACCATCGTTTATAGCTAAATTGATGTCGCTAGCTGAATAGTCAGTATTGCCTTGATAGCGTTTATAAATGTGATCTAAATTAATTTGTACCATTCTGAAACGCCCCTCATTTTAATTTTTTGACTTTCAGTAATCATAGATACTTCTATGAATCAGTCTAGATGTGGTAACTTCACATCCCAAAGTCAATCATTCTTTTCCACTCTTCCGCCAAACATCCGATATGTGAAATAAACCGAAAGAGAAATACTACAAATTACAATCAAGAATGCCAATTGTAAAACTAAATTTAAAACCAATAACGCGATAAAAATCAAAGTTGCACCTAAAATTCGCATTGGATATTCAAGACACAATTCCGTAAAACTTTGCTCAGATTTCGTACCAACCTGAAAGCTCATGGTAATTAATATCGCCATAACAATCACTGTACTTGTTAAAATAAACATATGTGGAAACACATTACCAAAGAACCATTTATTCAAGAAGATCAGGATACCAAACACAAACGCAAAACCAATATTAAGTTTGTAATTTTTTAGCATATCAATCCAATTTATAAACTGTTTTTTAAAATATGATGCATTCCCATTAATTTGCCAATCTTGAACAGTTGCAAAACTTGCCATCAAACTGGGAATCGTAAAGATTGCTAACATAAAAGTTAAGATTAAATTAATCACCACAAAAGTTACGTTAAAATCAAGACTTCCCAAAATGATCGCCGTCAGAATAACGGAAAAATTAATTAAAAACCACGCGAAGTTAATGGTAAAAAGTGACCAGACCCAATTGCCTGCTGCAAGTAATTTTTGACCACCTTTAGTTTTTAGATTAATCATTTGTTATCCCAACTCCTCACTTATTTAACGGCACCATCAGTAACACCTTTAATAATCCATTTCTGTGCTGCAAGATAGAATAGAATTACCGGAATAATTGAAAGTGTAATTCCAGCAAGTGCTAAATGCCATTGTTTGGTATACTCGCCAAAGAAATTAAACATTTGCAGCGGAATTGTATATTGTGCCTGTGGTAATACCAATGAAGGTAATAGGTAATCGTTCCAGATTGCAATGATATTTAAAATTGCAACCGTCACAGTCATCGGACTTAACATTGGAAAAATAACTTTATAGAAAATCTGCCATCGACTAGCACCTTCCATTTCAGCCGCTTCATCCATAGCAAATGGAATACTTGAAAGTGTTCCTTGATAAAGGAATATGGATAAACTACAATCAAATCCCAAATACATGAACATAAGTCCCCACATGTTTAACATGTGCACACCACCGAAATTGGCAGTTAAAGGAATCATAACTGACTGAAACGGAATCAACATTGCTGAAATAAAGAGTAATAACAAGCCACTACTTAATTTGCTGTGATTACGCTGTAATGCATAAGCTGCCATCGACGAACAAAGAATAATTAGCAACACACTGCAAACGGTAATGATAAGCGAATTAGTTAACGATCCGATAAAATCCAAAGCCTTAAATGAATTTACGTAGTTATGTCCGGTAGCTGGATGTGGTAATGCTAGTACGGAAGCAAAAATACCTTTAGGTGTCTTAAAAGAGTTGGTCACAATCATATAGAATGGAAATAACCATAATAATCCAATCAAAGCTCCAAAAATGGCAATCAAATGTGTACTTTTCTTACTCATTACAAATCCACCTCCCGTTTACGATTATAGAAGACTTGGATTAACGAAATTGCTGCCACAATGATGAAGAAGATCATGGCCTTGGCCTCTGCTAACGAAAAATTACTAGAGTTGTAAGCTGTATTCACAATATCCATTGCTAACATTTGTGTCGAATTGTAAGGTCCTCCACCAGTTAACGAAAGGTTTTGATCATAAATCTTAAACCCATTTGAAAGTGTTAAGAACATACAAACGGTAAATGCTGGTGCAATCATTGGAAAAGTAATTTTGGTAAATCTTTGCCAAGCAGAAGCACCATCAATTTCTGCAGCCTCAATAATTTCTTGAGGAATATTTTGCAAATAAGCAATGTAGATAATCATAATGTAACCACTCATTTGCCATACCGTTACAATAACTAATCCCCAAAATCCGGTATTTTCCGTTGTCAACCAATTCTCCAGCCACCCGGCATGAAGTGCACTACCTAAAGCACTAAAACCTTGAGTGAAAATAAATTGCCAAATAAATCCTAAGATTAATCCACCAATCATGTTCGGCATAAAGAATACGGTTCTTAAAAAACTACTCCCTTTAAACTTCTGTGTAACTAAAAGTGCTAAACCTAACCCGATTACGTTAAGTGCAATAACGGTGACGATTACAAACGCAACTGTAAACCAAAAGGCGTTAACAAACGCCTTATCGTGAAGCAACGTAATGTAATTTTGAAATCCCACCATTTTGGTAAATGACAATCCATCCCAATCAGTAAAGGAATAAAACAATCCTTCTAACATCGGAATAAAGACAACCAAGGCTAACGCAACGAGGGTTGGCGTCAGAAACAGCCAAAATGAAAGACTACGATTTTTCATGTTACATTACCCTCTTTTATTTATTAATTCGAACTACTTGCTTGTTGTTTCTTCCAACCATCTTTCATGTTCTTTACAGTAGCAGTCCAGCTTTGTTTGCCTGAAAGATACTTCTGTAAGTTTGGTTGTGCAACATCTGGATCCCATGAAGTACCAGTGTATCCAGGGAATGCCCAGCCGATAGTCTTATTTTCATTAGAATACTTGAATACAGTTTGTGTCAAAGCATCTTGCATCTTGAAATTGCTATAACCTTTATAAGCTGGTACAAAGTGTAATGTGTTTACAACATCTTTTTTACCTGCTTTAGATGTGTATAACCAATCCAAGAAGTTCTTTGCAGCTGTTTGTTCTGCAGAAGATTTTTGCTTATTAACAGCCCAGTACAATGATGTTCCGACTGGTAATTTGCCTTCTTCACCTTTAACAGGAATTGGAATCATACCAACATCATTTTTAGCAAATTTCTTATCAATCTGTTCGATAGTTGGATAAATCCAGTCACCTTGTTGAATCATAGCTGTCTTACCTTGTGAGAAGTACTGGTTAACTTGTGCTGAATAATCCATTTGCATTACTGGTTTGATGGAGTATGTACTCTGCAAATCAAGCATTTGTTTCATGTCAGCATTCTTTGTGAATGGCATTGTCTTAGAGTTATATAATTTTAAAGCATTACCATTGAAATCTTGACCAATATACAAGTTAGCTAAATGGTCTGACATAATCCAGGCTTCTTTACCAGGTAAAGCAAAGACACCCTTAATTCCTAACTTAGTCTTCATGGAATCGATCTTCTTAACAGCGGCCTGTAATTTAGCATAGGTTGTTAAACTTGTTGCATCAATTCCTGCTTCTCTAAAGACTTTCTTATTGTAGACAAATCCATAACCTTCAACGTTAAATGGTAATCCAACTGTTTTACCATCCGTCTTTACAGCATCCAATGTTCCTGGTTGTGCTGCTTTTGCAGCCTTAGTATTTGATAAATCGGCTTCATGTGATTTGAACTGTTTAACATCTGCTGGACCAGCTAAACTAAAGATTGTTGGTGCATTACCAGATGAAATACGAGTCTTTAATACTGGATCATACTGAGTACCACCACCAATTGAGGTAACCTCGATTTTGACATTAGGATGAGATTTTTCATATTGAGCAGCAATTGTTTTAAACTGCTTATTATTTTCAACCTTTCCTTGCAAAATTGTGATCTTAACATTTTTCTTTGCGGAACTACTTCCACAAGCAGCCAATGTTAAAGCTGCTCCGGCTACCATCGTAACCGTCGCGAGATGTTTCCAAAACTTATGACTCATGATAAGAACCTCCCTGTAAAATTTTTTTAACTTGTTCTTACATTTCACATTGTACGCAGGCTAATTAATGTTATGCAAGCGCTTTCCGACTGTTACCGTTAACAGCTTTTTCTTTTATTTTTAACTAACATCCTTCAAATGTCCTTATTTTTTGTGCAAACTACCCGTTTCAATTATCACTGGCTCGCCAGCAATTTGAATCACACCATTTGTTACATCTACTGTTTCGTGACTTAACAGATTCATGTACTCACCATCTTTAATGGTTGTTTTTACTCGACCATTATTACTCTTTAAACTAAATATCCCAATCCGTTTTGAATTACCTTTAGAAAAAGAGACTTTGACAATATCATTTTCGAAACTCGTTAATTGACAACTACCGTTCACTTGAATTTCGTCTTGACTCAATTCATGCATTCGTTTAATCATTTTTGATAAATCGACAGAAGTATGCCAATTTAACTTATCTGCATCAAATAGCGATGGCGTTTCCTTTAAACCAAATTCTTGACCAGCGTAAACTAATGTAGCTCCCTTTTGAAATTCAGAAAACGCAGTCCAATTAATTAAATCATTTAAATTTGGAAAGAGTTCATGCGCACGTTCATGATCATGGTTTTCAAGATTACGCATTTTAATATAGTTAGCAGGAAAAGTCAGATCCTGTCGGTTCAGTACTTTCACGTATTCACTCAATGAAGTCTTTCCAGCAAGATATTCATGCCAGTCTTGATCAATATCGTAATCATAAGCAAGGTCAAACGCTCGATAAATTTCACCATCCGAAGAAATCCAAAAGCCCTTACTACGGATGTCACGGATATAATCGCCACCTGTCGATTCCGCAAGCCAAACTATATTTGGTTTAACTTCAGCCACTTCTTTACGTGCCTCTAACCAAAATGGTAAGGGAACCTGAGGCGCAACATCACAACGAAAACCATCCACAATTTTGGCATACTGTTTTAAAGTTTCAATTTGATAATTCCACAAATCATGATTAGAATAATCAAGCTCCGCAACATCTGACCATTCGGGGTTTTTATTAAACAGTTTCCCCTGTTCATCATGTAAAAAGTATTCTGGATGTTGCTTTAATAACACTGAATCTCGGGAAGTATGATTATAGACAATGTCAATCATCAGCTTCATCCCTTGTCGGTGAATCTGTTCTGCCAAGTGAATAAAATCATCCCAGGTTCCCTGTGCTGGATCAATTTTACGATAGTCCTTAATTGAATACGGGGATCCCAACTTGCCCTTGCGATCCACTTCACCCACGGGGTTGATCGGTAAAAGCCAAATAAAATCAGTTCCTAGTGCTTTAATTCTTGGTAAATCAGCTTCCAACGCCTTTAGCGTTCCTGCTTGCGTATGATTTCTCACAAAAACACTATAAATCTGTAACTTTCGTAAATCAGTACTTGTATCATCTGCCATCTTGTTATTCTCCTCTACTTTTCTTCAATCACAATGCTGCCTGACTGTTCCATCGTGACCACATTATCTACTAACGAACTTGCCTTATTAGACAGCAAAGTGTGAACCACCTTTACTGTTGGCACACGGTATTTAACAGTTTTATGATCAAAATTCACAATAACAAATGCCTTTTTACCATTCAATTCACGTTCAAATGCATAGATTTTTGCATCTGTCTTCAATAATAAATATTGACCTTCTGAGAACAAAGGCTGTGTTTTAATCTTCAATACAGCTCGATAAAAGGCAAACAAACTCCCATCATTTTTTACAGCTTCGTCTGCCGCAGCATCGTTATGAGTTGCCCAATTCCATGGATGATGATTAGAAAAGCCCACAAACTTATCTGCCGACCACTGAAATGGACCACGGGCAGTCATCTCATCTTGTTGATTTAACAGCGTTAAAATTTCTTCATCCGAATAGCCCTTTGATTGCATAAAATCAATTAAGTCGAGTGCACGTTGATCGTGAAAATCACGTAACTTCTTGTACTTCAAGTTGCGCATCCCAATTTCTTCACCATAGTAAATAATCGGAATTCCTCGTTGCAAATACATACAAACGGCTAACGCTTTTGGTAAATCATTATCTTGAGAATCAATATGTAGTCGATCTAAAACGCGACTAATATCATGATTGCCCCACGTTAAAGCTGGTAAACTAATCTTTTCTAACACGGCTTCCCAAACTGAAAAGGTTTCTTTCAATCGTTTGATACTTAATTGGCGTGGCTGAAAAAACATCGGAATCTTTGAATCTGTCATCGGATACATTTCACCGTAGTTGTCTGAAGTTACAACCATGTCACAACCAAATCTCTCGGGTCGTGTATACTCTGCAGCCTGATAAGCGTCTGCCGATGATGCCTCACCAAGAAAGAAAACATCGTCTTTATAGCCTTTAACCAACTTAATGAAATCTTTTAGATAAAGTTTTACTTCTGGTAAATTGGCATAAAAAGAAGAATCAACTGGGAATTTTTCCTTCTGATTTAAAATATTTTGACCAAAATTTGCCTTGGCAATATGGATAAACGCATCTAGTCTAAAACCGTCCACGCCTTTATCAATCCAGAACTTAGCAATGTCAGCCATTGATTTACGAACTTCTGGATTTTTCCAATTCAAATCTGGCATCTTCTTATCAAAAATATGGCAGTAATATTGCGATCCACCATTCGGATCTGGTTCCCAAACACTTCCACCAAAGAAAGAACCCCAGTTATTCGGACGGTTACCTTGATTTTCACTCCAAATATAATAGTCTCGAAAAATACTATCCTTATTCTTTATCGCATCCTGAAACCAGGGATGCTGATCAGAAGTATCGTTAATTGGCAAATCCAAAACCAAATGCATTTTTCGTTTATGAATTGCTTCAACTAACTTTTGGAAATCATCCATAGTTCCCAGCAGTGGATCAATGGCAAAGTAATTGGAAACATCATAGCCATTATCAATTTGTGGAGAAACAAAGATGGGATTCAACCAAAGTGTGTTAGTTCCTAGCTGTTGTACATAATCTAAACTTTCCGTAATTCCGTTTATATCACCGATGCCATCATTATTGGAATCCTTAAAACTCTTAGGATATATTTGATAAATCATTGCTTTTTGATACCATTTGTTCATCGCAACCCCTCCTCATATTCATGCTATCTTTTATAAAATTCGATTTTCATCTCAACTAATCGTACTAGGTTTGAAAACCTTTTCATTGAAAGCATAAAAAATAAGCCCGCTGATTGCAAGGCTTATCGTGCATGTTACCGATAACATTATTTAACATCGTCTCGAATAGTGCCACCGACACTAATTTTAGGTTCAAACATTAATGATCCTGATGTATCAAGATGATTGACAATCTTGTCCAAAAGTTTGTCCCCACAGGCCATTCCCATTTCCACAATGGCTTGTTTGACGGTTGTAATCTGGGGAAACGCCACCTGGTTTAAAAATACGCCATCAAAACCAGTCACACCATAATCTTTAGGAATTAAACCACCACAACTTTCAATACCACGTTCTGCTCCCAGTGCCAAGCGATCAGAAGCACAGATAAAACAAGTATTGGGTTCAAACTTATCCCAATTATCAATAACAAACTGTTGTGACAAATGGCTATGATTGTCAAAACGGTGAATTTCGGCCAACATTTGATTTTCCTGTAACAGTTGTAAGTAGCCCGCTTCACGAGAATATTCAAATGATTCACGACTATCCATACCAATAAAGATCAGGCGTTTGTACCCACGCTGTAACGCTAAGTTAGAAATCATGAAGGTTCCGGCCTTATTATTTGTATCCACGTAGTCAAAACCAAACCGATTCTCTCCAAAAATAACCAGCGGTTTTTTTAATTCACCAATCCAGTCAAAATCTTTTTTTCGCATACCAGTGATCACATAACCATCACAATTACCAATATCAAAATTTCGTCTCGTTACCAACTGAAGTGAATACTGTTGGGCATCCAGTGAGCGCGCAATCCCAATCATCAGATTCATATAATAAGGTTCAGTCGTATCAATATCTTCCAGTACACAAAACTTAATAATACGCGTACTATTGTTCACCAGTGCCTTAGCAGCAACGTTTGGATGATAATCTACTTCACGCATTGCTTGATAAACTAACTGTTTTAAATCATCCGTTACTTTGTCAGGATGATTAATCACTCGTGAAACGGTCATTTTCGACACATTTGCGAGTTTTGCGACATCATTTAAAGTTGCCATTCGGTATCTCCCCCTCAGTGATTTTTTGTTACGATTAGTTCCATTATAACAAGTAAGCCCTTACTAAACCTAGTTATTTTTTGAAACCCTTTACTTTAAGTTTCTTTCCTACTATTACTATTTATCAGGGTCGAAACTGTGCTACACTTTTTATTGAAGTTATAATAACCAGTTTAAGCAAAATCTTTAATACGAAAAATAACTAGGAGTGTGCGTATTTTGAAAAAAATTTTAGTTCTCAATGCCGGAAGTTCTTCCTTGAAATGGCAGCTTTTTGGAATTGATGATCTTTCTCTCATTAATAAAGGTGTCATGGAACGAATGAAAACACCTGAAGCCATCTTTACCATTGTTCGCAACGGTGAAGCATTTACAGAACAAATTGCTAATTTGACTTATCAACAGGGAGTCGAATTACTTTTTGATCAACTAAAACATCTTCATTTAATTCAGGATGTTGACGAAATTGCTGCCGTTGGTCACCGAGTGGTTGCTGGTGCAACAACTTTTACGCAACCAACCCAGATTACCGAAAAAAATTTAAGCCAATTAAAAGCTTTAAATAAATACGCCCCTTTGCATAATCCCGTTCAGGTGGAATGTATTGAAACCCTCATGAAGGTTTTACCAAAATCAACGCCGCAAATTGCTGTTTTTGATAGTAAATTTTACTTGGATATGCCGGAACAAAATGCACTATATGCCATTCCTTACGACTATTCAAAAAAGTATCAAATTCGTAAATATGGTGAACACGGCATCAGTCATGAATATATTCTGCATGAAACAGCTAACTTTCTCAAAAAAGATTATCATGATTTGAAACTGGTCACTCTTCATTTAGGCGGCGGTGCATCCATCACCGCTAGTGAAAAAGGTAAACCATTTGATACATCTATGGGCTTTACACCCCTTGAAGGCTTGCCAATGGGTACGCGTTCCGGAACTGTTGATCCTGCTGTGGTTCCTTTCTTAATGGACGAGTTGCATTTAGATGCCAATCAAATCATTAATATCTTCAACGAAAAATCTGGATTGTTAGGTGTTTCCGGAATTTCAGCTGATATGCGCGACATCGTTTCCAATGCACCAACTAATGCACGTGCTAAATTGGCCTATGAGATGTTTATCAATTCTGCCGTTAAATATATCGGCGGCTACTTTACAGAACTTGGTGGTTTAGATGTGATTACATTTACTGCAGGCATTGGGGAACATCAGGCTTCGTTACGAACCGATATTGTCGATCGACTAGCAGTTTTAGGCATAAAGTTAGATGAGGAAAGCAATAACAACGGTAAGGGGCCTCGGGTAATTAGTTCTGAAGATTCCACGGTCAAAGTTTTAATGATCCCAACTAACGAAGAGTTGGCAATTGCTAAAGCTGTTAAAAAATTAACTACTGAAAGATAAAACAATCTAAATTAAAACTGAGATTCAAGAATAAAGAAATTTTTGAAACTCAGTTTTTTTATTAATTCATTCATAACGATCACTTATTTCGGGGGGGAGTAACTAAAGTGAATAAAATTAGACGGATCACAATTAGAATGGTCAGTGTTATCTGTTTAATCGTGCTCTTTGCTTTTGTTCGGTCTATCGCGCCAACTTATATTGAATCAAGTCGTACTGCCTATGAAATCAATGGTATGCGCGGCGGTATCGATAGTAAAAGATTTAATAGCGCGATCACAAATTACACAAAGCGACACCATGTTTCAGCAATAAAGGTATTCAATGCTCAAACTGTAAATGATACTGGCGATACACAAACTAAAATGTACGTTTTTGGGGATGCAAAAGTACCTAAAGAATCGCTGGCATCAAAACAAGAAATGCAAACCAGCGACATAAGATATCCACTTTATTTTGTTGGGAATGTGAGTCAGAAATCCATTCAACGAATGTTTAAGCGTAATAGAATTCAATACTCATCAATAAATGAGAGTTGGAATTGGGGAATTTCGAATTTCCTGAATACCAATCAAATATCTAGTATTCTAATATTGGCCTTTTTAGTAATGGGAATCGTTATTATTTTAGCTAATTTACATAATTTAAAAAAAGCCAATATTCGTAATTTATTGGGTATGTCGAATTTTGATGATGCTTTTGATACTTTTGTAGATGATCAGGGTTATTTCTTAAGTAGCTACTTACTTGGTATTGTTCTATTGACGCTTTATATGTGGATAAGTAAGTTCATGAATTGTTATCAAATCGTGGCTTATTTTGCGTTGTTATTATACTTGATAGTTATTTTGGTAACCGGAGTAGCCGCTATTTTAAGAGCTCACTCCCATTCTGAACGAACCATTATTGGTGCTATTAAAGGTAATGTTAAAAACAAACTTGCCTTCTATATTAATATGATCATTAAAATTGTCGTAGAAATCTTTGCTTGTTTGACTTTCGTGACTTTACTGGGAACGTTAAAACAAAATCAACAATTAAGCAACCAATTATCTGTTTGGACACATGGTAAGACTTACTATACCGTCAATCTTTCTCCGATTGATACGACAAGTAAAGAAGATAAACTCATTAATCATGGATCTACCGTCTTATTCCATTATCTTGAGAATCACGGTGGGATGCTTGCTAATTATCAGGGCTGGGGCACTGGTAAAGCAGACATCATGAACTCTTCCAACGGTCATGTTTTGACTGTAAATCCCAGTTATTTAAAAACAAATTCGGTTCTAGCTTCTGATGGTAAGCGGGTTCGTATCCCAAATAAAACCAGGACAACTTATGTCCTAATTCCGGAAGCCCAGTATGCCAATCGTAGTCAGATCTTACGAGAATATCGCAGTGATTTGTGGCTAAACAGTGCCGAGCACAAAACTGGAAAGAAACTGACAATCAAAGCAATTAAGATCAAGAATTCACAACGTTCGTTTACCTATAGTGCGGATGCACTGGACTTGGGGTACTACGATGGTTATGTCAATTCTCCAGTTGTGCTTGTTTTAACAAACGAGTCTTTAGGTGGCATCAGTAAGAATAATACGGACGCAAATAGTATTTGGTCCAGTTATCTTTCCAATGAAGCCTTTCTTAGTTCCAATGTTTCAGTGATGCGCAAAGCTATTCAAAAATCGGGAATGTCCCGCTATATTGGCGGGATTGTGGATACCAAAAGTTATGCGATGAAACAATTGACGTTAGTTCGTCGCAAGCTGGAAATTTCAATAGCTGTGCTGGTCATTACCTTAACAATCATTATCATTGAAAACATCTCGTTTAACAGTATTTATTTTAATAATAATCGTAAGAAGATTGCCATTAAACGATTATTAGGAAGTCACTTCATTAGTATTTTTGGTAAATTCATCAGTTTGAATCTAATACTAAGTCTTTTTGAAGCCTGCATTGTGTGGGTAATTACTAAAAATATGATGGTTACGATCCTGTTACTAGGATTATCCAATGTTGGTGAACTGCTGATATTGAGCATTCAGAACCACTATTTGAATATTAATAAAGCAATCAAGGGGGAATAAATCATGACCAGTTATTTAAAACTTACCGAATGTAGCAAAAGCTTTGATCAGTATCATGTGTTCAAAAATGTCGACTATCAATTTGAATCCGGAAAAATGTACGCACTTGTCGGCCCATCTGGGAGTGGAAAAACTACTCTGTTAAATAGCATTGGGCGGTTAGAAAAGTTAACCGCTGGTTCAATTAGTTTCGCGGGCACAGATATCACAACTATTCCGAGTTTAAAATATTTTCGTCAATTTATCGGGTATTTGTTTCAGAATTATGCCCTGGTTGATGAAGAAACGGTTGCCCAAAATCTTAATATTGTGAAACATTACCGAACCGCTGAATTACGGGACCATTTGGCTAAGTATGGTTTAGATGATACCTATTTAACGCGTAAAATATTTACATTATCTGGTGGAGAAGCACAGCGAGTTGCCTTAGCACGTTTGAGTTTACAAGATCCTTTAATTGTACTGGCAGATGAACCCACGGGCGCCTTGGATCATGCAAATGGCCAATTAGTGCTTGATAGTTTACGAACGATGACTAATTCAGGCAAAATTGTCATTATCGCCACTCATGATGATAAGGTGAAAGCAGCTGTTGATAAATGTGTAGATATTACAGCCTTCAAATAACAAATTTAATGTCCCAATCCCATAAAAAAACGATATTATGTTAATTTACTAATGTCTGTTAATTTGACAGATTTTAGTATACGCATAATATCGTTTTTTTATTTTTGCTTTTTCCCAGTATATTTAAACAAATACCAGCCACAATAACCAAACGCTAACATCCCTGCAATACCAATCCAGAATTTATCTGAAAAACTGCCTGCACGAATTTGATTGATCACTACACCAAGTAAACCAAGAACGATCAAAGCATCTAAAACTAACAGAATGATAGTTGAAAATTTCATCTTACTCTCCTACTTAATCTTTTTTCTCTGGAATTGGTATTTCGCGTTTTAATCCACTTGCACCACGTAAATTACGAATAGTTCGCAAGAATGAAACGATCAAAACGGCATTAGATGCCAACCAGGCTAACGGGCTTGCAAAACAAGCACTAATGAACCCAAACATCGGTACCATGACAGCCCCAATAAAAATTCGGGAAATAAGTTCGGCCACACCTGCCATTGTCGGTGCAAAGCTTTGCCCAAGTCCTTGCAAAGCATACCGCACAACAAACAAAATTGATAGCAGGAAATAACTCGTACTGACCACCCAGAAATAGGTCTGAGCCAACTGCGTAACATGGGGTTCCGAGTTTCCGATAAAAAGATTTACTAAGGCATGACTATTTAAAATAATAACTGCCGCAATGATGACACTATAAATGACGGTGACAGTCAAACATTGCCGAATACCAACTAAAATTCGATCATAATTTTTGGCACCAAAATTTTGTGCAGTAAAAGTTGCCATCGTAATTCCCAATGACACCATTGGTTGTGTGGCTAGTTGATCTACTTTACCAGCCGCCGTGTATGCCGCAATTGATTGTGGTCCCAGTTCATTTAATGAAACCTGTAGGATAATGGATCCAATTGCAATAATTGACGCTTGGAATCCCATCGGCAATCCAATTTTAAGCTCTTGTTTGATAATATCTCGATCCATTTTCATATCTTCACGTGATACATCTAGTTCGGGAATACGGCGTTTAATGTACCAAATACACATAATACAAGAAACTAGTTGTGCCACAACTGTCGCAATTCCGGCACCGGCAATCCCCAAATGCAACCCAATAATCAAAACAACATCTAAAACAACATTTAAAACGGCTGCAATGATTAAAAATATCAGTGGCGTTCGACTATTCCCCAGTGCGCGTAACATATTTGAAAATAAATTAAAAAACATGGTAACCGTGACACCCGCAAATAAAATACTAATAAATGTTTCCGCACCATTCAGTAACACTGCGGGAGTTTGCATAATTTGCAGTAGAGGTCGAGCCAGACTCACACTAATCACGGTTAAAATAATACTCATCCCCGCACAAATCCAAATACTATTAGCGAAACTCTGCTTAACACCCCTAAGATTACCATTTCCATAATCTTGAGCTGTCACAATTGAAAGACCAGTTGTCATTCCTTGAGCGAATCCAATAATCAAGAAACTAAGTCCACCAGTTGCACCAACAGCTGCTAAGGCATTTACACCGACCGCGCGACCCACAATTAACGTATCAGACATGGTATAAATTTGTTGAAAAATATTTCCTAAAAATAATGGAATACTAAAAAAGATAATCCCTTTAATCGGACTGCCCTTAATGAGCGAATTGTCCATTGCATGCACCTCCTCTACCGTTATTTCTACATCGAAACCGGTTTCTTCGATTTACAGTTTAGTTCTATACTATAACTTGTTTGACTCAAATTACAACGAAAAAAATTGACTTTGTTTGTAATCCAAGAGACGTCCTTTAACGCTTATTCTTGTTTTCATTGAACTAAATTATATAAATATAATTTTAATTCATCATCAATCGTAAAACACGAACTATAATAAAACTAATTCGTATATTTTACGTATTTAGGCTAGAATTTTCTTTTAAAAACGTTTATTATAAATATACATCATAAGAAAAGAGGAAATTTCATGTCAAAGTTTTTTGATTTAGAGAAAAACGGTACTAAAGTTTCTACCGAAGTTGTTGCTGGTATCACTACTTTTTTCGCCATGTCTTATATTTTATTTTTAAACCCGGAAATTCTTAGTCAAACCGGGATGCCGGCTCAAGCGGTTTTCTTAGCTATGATTATTGCCTCAGTTACTGGAACGTTAGTTATGGGTCTTTTCGCCAATGTTCCTTACGCGTTGGCCCCTGGGGTTGGTTTACAGGCCTTCTTTACATATACAGTTGTCATGTCACTGGGCTTTACCTGGCAAGAAGGACTTGCTTTAGTATTCTTCTGCGGCGTGATTAACATTATCATTACCATCACTAAAATTCGGAAAATGCTGATCACGGCCATTCCCGAAACAATTCAACTAGCCATTAGTGGTGGTATTGGTGTTTTCATTGCTTACTTGGGGTTAAAAAATGCTAATTTGCTACAATTCTCAAGTGACTCAAGTAGCATTGTTTCTATTAACAATCAAGCTTATAACACTGCGGTTACCCATTTTACACACGGTGTGACAAGTGTTGTTACCGGCGGTGGAATTACGCCATCATTAACCACTTTCAATAATCCTAGTGTTGTTCTAGCCCTAATCGGTATTGTTTTAACGGTAATTCTTCAAATCAAAAAAGTTCCTGCAAGTATTTTAATTGGTATTGTTGTGACAACCTTAATCGGAATTCCCATGGGCGTTACTGATTTGCATATCTCTGCGGCTAATTCCTTAATCAATTCTATTGGTGCTCTTAAGACAACCTTCTTGGCTGCCTTCTCCGCACAAGGTATGGGATCCCTATTTACAAGTGGGCATCGTTTAATTTTAGTCTTTATGACCATTCTTTCATTTAGTTTATCAGATATTTTCGATTCTCTTGGGACTTTCATTGGTACTGGCCGAAGAACCGGAATTTTCTCCGCTGAAGACGAAAAAGATTTGGAAAATAATGCTGGTCTTTCTTCTAAACTGGATCGTGCATTGTTTGCAGATTCAATTGCAACCGGTGTTGGTTCAATCTTCGGAACATCAAACATAACAACCTATGTGGAAAGTTCGGCCGGAATTGGTGCTGGTGGTCGAACGGGTTTAACAAGTGTCGTAGTTGCAATTCTCTTTTTGCTTAGTAGTTTTGCTTCACCATTACTTTCGGTGATTCCTGATGCGGCGATTGCGCCGGCCTTGATTATTGTGGGTATTATGATGATGAGTTCTTTCCAGAAAATTAACTGGTCGAACTTTAATGAGGCGGTGCCGGCGTTTATGGCGTCGATTTTTATGGCTTTTAGTTACAATATCACGTATGGTATTGCGGCTGGATTTATTTTCTATTGTATTGTAAAAACGGTGACGGGAGAGGCAAAGGAAGTGCATCCATTGATTTGGATTGTCTCGGCGTTGTTCGTTTTGAACTTCACGGTGCTGGCGATTGCATAAATAAGTGAGCGGAATGAAGCGCTAATAACAGAAAAATAAGACTGACGGGCGGACGATCGTGATCGGACGTTTAGTCGGGCTTATTTTTCTGTTATTGCTTCACGTAGCTGTCCTAAAATAAGTGAGTAGAGTGAAGCGTTTAGTTCAAGTCATATAAATGCACCGTCAGCGGGATGAAATCCTGCGCTAGGTGTATTTATATGACTTGGACTGCTTCACGGAACTGTCCTAGAATAGTGAGCGGAGTGAAGCGCTAATAACAGAGAAATAAGACTGACGGGCGAACGATCGTGATCGGGCGTTTAGTCAGGCTTATTTCTCTGTTGTTGCTTCACGCAGCTGTCCTAAATAAGTGAGCGAAGTGAAGCGTTTAGTTCTAGTCATATAAGTGCACCGTCAGCGGGATAAAATCCTGCGTTAGGTGTGCTTATATGACTTGAACTGCTTCACGTAGCTGTCCTAAAAAGTGAGCGGAGTGAAGCGATTAGTCCCATTCATATAAGTGCACCGTCAGCGGGATGAAATCCTGCGCTAGGTGTATTTATATGAATGGGACTGCTTCAAGCAGCTGTCCTAAAAAAAAGCAAAGTAAAGCCGTAATAACAAAAAAATATCGTTCAACATCTTGGAGACAAACTCCAAGTTTGTTGAACGACATTTTTAATCTTTAAACACTAAGTAGTTTAGTACCAACCGTTTGCTTGCCAGAACGCCTTAGCAGCTGTCCATGAGCCATAACGGGAACTTACGTAAGAGTTAGCAACCTTTTCTTGGTTAGCAGCTGAGTAGTCACCATTTAAGTATGATGAGCTCAATTGATACTTACCAATGTATTGACCATTTCTTGCTGTATATGAACCACTTGATTCTTTGTTTGCAATCCATGCTTTAGCAGATGCATCACTACCACTTGTTGTGCTAGTTGAGCTTGTAGTATTGGTGTTGGTTGATTGACTCTTAGTAGTACTTTGTGTACTTTGCTTGCTATAAGCTGAACTATTTTGAGTTGACTGTGTATTTTGCTTACTCTGTGTGCTACTTGCTGTGTTAGCAGTGTTAGTTGATTGAGTAGCTTGTGACTGTTGTGTAGATGTTGTTTGACTTGTTGTGCTGTCAGTATCAATTACTAATTGTTGACCTACATAGATCACATTTGCATTTGCAATATTGTTTGCTTTAGCTAATTGTTGATAGTTTGTATCATGTTTAAAATTATACTCGATTGATGAAAGTGTATCTCCAGATTTAACTGTGTATGTTTCATCAGCACTAGCAGCAGTTGTCCATGCAATTGTTCCTAATGTAATGGTTGATAAGAATGCTACTGAAAACTTGGTAAATTTGTTTAACTTCATATAAATAAAACTCTCCTCTTTGTTTATGCCTTTTTATTAACCAACGAGCACAATGATACAGACTCAAGTTATCAAACAAGTTTCGCTAAGATATCAGTTTTATCCTTTTTGTAATATTTTGTAATCTCTCTAAAATGTTAAGCGTTTTACTTAATAATTCTCGTTTTGTGTTATTACCTCCTACTTAAGTGAATCATTAGATGTAGTCATCAGGTCATCTTTCTTAAAATTTAATAACGCACAAAAAAACAATTCTAAGTCAGTTTCAGCTTAGAATTGTTGTGAATTTTAATTATTTTATTTTAGTACCAGCCGTTTGCAACCCAGAATGCTTTGGCAGCTGTCCATGAACCATAACGTGATGATACATATGAGTTAGCAACCTTTTCTTGGTTAGCAGCTGAGTAGTCACCATTTAAGTATGATGAACTCAATTGATACTTACCAATGTAATTACCATTTGTAGCTGTGTATGAGCCACCAGATTCTTTGTTAGCAATCCATGCCTTTGCAGCTGCTTCACTACTACTTGTTGATGAAGTGGATGTAGTGCTAGTTGTTGCAGATGTATTGCTTGAACTTCTTGAAGTTGAGCTTTGGTTGCTTGTTGATGCACTTGAACTAGAAGTTGAAGAACTTGATTTAGTTGTTGAAGCAATATTCTTAACAGCTGGAGTGCTCTTAACTTCGCTCTTAGTTGCCGTCTTGATTTCGCCATCACTCTTGATCAATAGCTTTTGACCAACATAGATCAAGTTAACGTTTGAAATTTTGTTAGCTTTAGCTAATTTTGAATAGTTAGTATCTTTGTTCAAATTATATTCAATACCTGAAAGTGTGTCACCAGATTTAACTGTATAAACTTCATCGGCACTTGCAGCTGTTGTTAAAATAACTGAACCTAATGAAACTGTTGATAATAATGCTACTGAAAATTTTGTAATTTTGCTTCTTAATGTCATGTATGAATTTCTCCTTAGTAGTTGTGTTTTCGTTTGTTATTTAATTTATGTGCATTATGTTACCCCCTCTTTTTTACAAACAGATGTCAAAAAGATATCTATTTACGGCCTTTTTGCAATGTTCTGTAACTGTGGATTAAAAAAATGTCTCTAAACCCCATGGTTATCAAATTATAAAAATGACAAAATCTGTTTTAAAAACACAAAAAAACCAGTAATTTTTTTGAAATTACTGGTTTTTAATCACTATTTTGTTATATTTTATCTAGAAATAGTCCCAAAGCATGGGTGATTCGTTTCGCAAAGCAAGGTCTAAATTACGAATTGATTCGATATTTCCTGTTATTTTTCCTACCTGTTTCAAATACGCTAACTGACGATAACCCATAAATGCTTTCGTTAAATTTTGAATGTCTAAATGAATGTCAGCTAAGTTTTGTTCGTTTTTACTGATTTTTTCAAAACTTGTCCCATTGACATTAACTTTTAATCGCCAAATGCCGTTATTTTGTGGAATCAGACTATCTTTAACACCCAACCGCAACGACTTAACTTTTTGAATAAATGGATAATCATTCATAAACTTTTGAAGATTAATTATGCGTGCCATCATATATGGTTGAATATTCACACTAACAACATACGGATTAGCCATTACATCTGGGTAGCCTTTCGGATCTCCAGAGGCATACTCAAATCTCGCAAACATAGACTCATGCTGACAGATAAATCGCTGAAGATACTGATAGCTTATTTGGTTGGTATACATAATTTCTTGAATTTTGAAGGTATCGCCGGCTGCTTCGTAAATGACATATCCAGACGCATTTTTACCATCTTCTAAATATACGCCAACTTGCCAAGCGGGATGCTTAAGCCCTAAATAATGCCACCACCAATCATCACGGTGCACACCACCATTACGACTCTGTTCATTATTTTCATAAACTTCATCGATTAAAGAAACCGCCTCATTGAGTGGTAATCGCAAAAATTGTCCGCGTTCTTCCGCTATTTTTACCCGTGGTAGATCCGTATTCTTAATTTTATAGACCGCGCGATCAAACACTTCCTCGTACCCAAAACGGCGGTAAAACTCGTATGAAAAAGGCGCTAGATAAGACAAAGCCACGCCATCACGTCGCATATCAGAAAAGGCCTGTCGCATTAGAGCGGTAATTGCACCATGGCCCCCAAACTCCGGATAGCTCATGACATCCCCAATTCCGTTCATCTTATAAATGACCCCATGAAAATTGACTTTAAACGGAATACTCAGCATTCCACTACTCAGTTTGTCACCATGTAAAAGCCCATAAACCTGTGAATGCTGATAGCGATCATTAAAAAATGCACGTCGTTCTTCACTATCTTGATTATTAAATGCGTATAAATATAGATGATAAAACTCATCTAAATCCTTGCTCGTGAGTTTGACAATTTCACTCAATGTGATGACACCTCCGCCTACGTTTATTTTTTCGCTTTATCCCGTAATTTAGCTACGTATAAACCAAAACCGGTAAACATGATAATCCCCACAATATCAACCAATGTTTGTGCAGAACCAAATTTTACTTTGATAATTGTAGTTATCAATGCCAACGTCCCAATAATGAAGGCACCAATAATTCCTAATAAAATGATTTTTTGTGGTTTCATATTTTTTCCTTCTATATTATAAGTCAGTTGATTTCACAATTCAGAAAAACTTTAAAATCCGTATCAGGTTATCAAACAAGCCTTATTTCTAAAACTAGTTTGCCTTAGCGTCACTCAAAGTTTCTTTTTCGACCATTTGTTTTTCAGCTACTTTGAAGAATGGGTAGTATGCTGCGGCCGCAATTACTAATTCAACTGCTGACCAAACGCCTGCGCGCCAATCCCAACCTGTAGCCATTAATGGGCCGATAATTGGTGGCATTGTCCAAGGCACCATTGTCACTGCGGGTCTTAACAAATGTAAGGCCATTAATGCATAAGTACCAACGACCAAAATCTGAGGCAAGACAACAAATGGAATCAAGGTAATTGGATTCATAACAACTGGGAATCCGAAGATAACTGGTTCATTAATTTCAAACAAGGCACTTGGAAAAGCTACTTTCCCTAATTCACGATACGTTTTACTCTTAGATGAAAGCATCCAGAAGACCAACATAATCGTTGCTCCTGTACCACCAACATTAACAAACAAACTTGAAAATCCAGTTGAAGTGAAATAAGGAATTGCTTGATGATGAGACCAAGCAGTTGCGTTTGCTGTCAAAAACTGAAGAAAAATTGGATCCGCAATTCCTTCAAGTGTCATATCACCATGAATTCCGCCTACCCAGAGTAAACTAACTAATAATGTATAGAACATGATTCCTGGCAAACTATTCATCGCAAATAATAATGGATGGAAAATATCTTGAATAAATACATTGATATCAAAATGAAGTGGTACACGAACTGTCCAGAATAAGAGCAAAATCACAAATCCAGGTACTAACGAAACAAACGAATGATTAACCGCCGTTGGTACCCCATCTGGCAATTTAATTACCAGATTACGTTTAACAAAGAAATTTAGAATAAGTACGGAAACAAAGGCACAAACAATTGCCGTAAACAATCCTGACGAAGCAAAATTAGCTGTGTCCAAGACGTTTTTATCATTAAACGAAACAATAACAAAGGCCATCGTTGAAAGTCCGGCTCCGTTAATGGCATCCAAATCTAAGTTCTTAGCAAGCTCATAACCAATGCCAATCGCTGATAGAAGTGAAATAATACCAAATGACCCGTTGACCGCAACACTGATGGCAGACATATAAGGTTTCATAAAAGCTGTCCATGCAGGTATTGGAATATTGCCAATAATCAAAAATACTGATCCACTAATTACCGCTGGTAGTGTCATAACTAACCCGTTACGAACCGCAACCAGATATTTGTTGTTACCAGCCTTTGCTAAAGGTGGCATTAACACGTTTTGAATCCAATTCATGAAGTTCTTCAAGATAATCACCCTCCCACAATTTAATTACAAACTCAGTATAAGATTTAAAAACCATAATGTAAACCCTTTCATAATAATTTTGTTTAAATTTATGTAATATTACTAATCGTTGCTGTGCATTTATTAATTTGTTCCTGTTTTGCTAAAGGTATATACCTTTAATGATTTTCATTTTCTCTTTGGTTTCCCAACTAAAGATTGATAGTATCAAAGTCATTTCAATAACTGCTGTTAAACGACGTAGCCTGTAAAAAATAGTTTAACTGCCGTCCTGCGGCTCACTCGGTCTGGAACGGGGTGGGCACGATTTGAAGCCAAGAAATACACTTGTCTTCAAACTCGACCTTATTCTAAGTAATAAATTACTAAGAATAATTTCACCCCTGAGACCAATCGCCTCCGGACTAAGATCGTTTGATGTTTCAATAATGTTCAATAACACTGATATAATAACTTTTATATTGACGTGTTGATTGCACGACTTAGTCTGGAAGCAAATGGGCTCAGTAGTGACATTTATCTTAGCGGGTTTCGCTTAGATAAAGGCCGAGCTTAGAGACGTGTATTTCGGCTCTAAGTCGTGCCCACTACTACGTTTAGAAGAATGATTTTCGTTCCGAAAATCTTGATACTCCGTACGATGTCGATTCTTGTGGCAAAAATCAGCCGCAAGAACTCGCACTACGTTCCAGCCCAAATTTGCTGGAAGACGGCATTTTAATCTAATTTTGTTACTATGACCGCTTTTGTATCAGGTAACGAGATATTTTTTTTGATTTCAACTTATAGTTTTTCCCTTTAAACTCACCTTTAGCTTGAATCGATTGCACTTTTTCGTTTCTAATTGAATACGCAATTTATCCAGTTTTCTGTCAATTAATTTTTTTATATTCTAGTTAATGACCAAGGGCCCTTGGATCTTTATTTATAAGGAGATTCAAGAATTGGAAGAACAACTAATAAAAGACGGGTTTAATTTCTTATATTCTGACAACAACGAAAAGATTATTTATGGAGCTGCTAAAAGACTACATCTCTCACCATTTCATGCAAATTACGATGACTTTATTCAAGAAGGCGCACTCACCTTTGTAAAAGCATACGTTAGGTATCCTAACGATGTGAGTGAAAATCCGGAAAAGTTTCGTGTCTTTGCCTACCAAGCTGTTTACTGGCGTCTGCTTGATTTAATTAGGCATTCAAATAAACTCATAGAAAAGACTCAAACTGACCAGGAACTTTTAAATTTGCAACAAACTTCACTAGAGGAGGGCTACGAATCGATTTATTCTGATCAACTGTTTCATCGATTGTATAGTATTTGTACAAACGCAGAGCGGTTATTTTTACTGGATTGCTATGTTCACCAGTTGACCGGTGCTGAGATTGCAAAAAAACATCACGTCACAAGACAGTGCGTTTCCAACTGGCGAAGGAATGTCGGTAACAAAGTCCTAACGTTAATTTACTGAAAGAAAAAATATAAAAGCAACTTTAGTTACTGATCTTAACCAATTTGACACAGCAAAAAAGGCAAGGTACGAGAATTTTTTCTCTACCTTGCCTTTTTATTTTTAAAAAATGAAATTGTTATTTTTAATCTTCAATTTTAATGGCAATTTTTCCGCCAGCACGACTGACAATTTCGTCCAACGTTTTAAAGGAAACATTGGCACGGCCACTTTCCATTCGGGCAATTTGTGATTGTCGTTTACCAGCCTTTTCTGCTAATTGTGTTTGTGTAAATCCATTTCGAATTCGAAATTGCACTAACTCCTTAGCTACTTGAACCTTAATTCCTTCTTCACTTGTCATTACTTGCTTATCCATCGTTGCTCCTCCATTTAACTAACTATTTTATAAAATTTTTAATAGATCTAACGGTTCCTCAAAAATATACTCTGCGTCGCTAAAATCCGCATTCGGGATTGCACCCCATTTAGCATTCCCAAAATCAATACCCGCCGCATGAGCTGCTTGCATATCATACTGGGCATCCCCAACATACAAGAATTGATCTTTAGTAAACTGTGGAAATTTTTTCATACCTGCAATTAATGGTTCAGGATGTGGTTTGTGCTGTTTAGTATCCTCCGCAACCACAACCTGATCTGTAAATTTAGTAAATTCGTATTGAGCAACCTGTGTCTGCCAACCATATTTTGTTTTTGAAGTTACAATACCAATTCTTACAGCTAAATTTTGTAACGCCTCAAACAAGGTCGTCACACCAGAAAACTCTTCTACTAAATTCTGATGACGAAGAAATTCTTTGCCATATTCTTGAACCGTTTGTTTCGGATCGGGGGAACCTAATTTTTTAAAAATTTCTACCGCCGATAAGCCCATTAATTGCCGTGCTTGTTGCTTTGATACCGGAATTGATAAACGATCAAAAACTGCTTTTTCGGTCTCCCACACGGCCTTATCAGTTCTCAATAGTGTATTATCCACATCAAATAGAATAACTTTATACATATCTAGCCCCCCTCTTCTTTTTAATGAAACAAACAATGCATTATATCATAAGAAAGCGATTTCTCTCAATGGCATTTTTAAAATTTTCCCTTATTATTATAAATTTACGCTATCTTTAAAAAAAACTAGCGAAAGTTAGCCATCAAAATAGCTCTGCTATCTCAATTTCAACTTTCCCCAGTTTTTTAGTTTTATTAATCTTTTACATGATTCAATCCAAATTTAGTTTGTGGTGAAACAAAAAAATAAATTGCACCAATTACAATTGGATAAAGTAACACAATCAAGCTTTGCAACAACATGCCGTTACCAACCCCATTAATTGCGTAATTAAATGCGCTCATTGCGTGAGTGACTGGTAATAACTCTGAGATTGCTTGATATACATTGGTCAGCATCGAAGTCGGAAGTAAGACGCCCGCTAATTGAACAAGCATCAAAACTAAGGAGAACAGAATTCCCGGTGCGCCAAACAATAAATCAATAAAGACACACAGTGCTGTGAAGCTTACGGCACTGACTGTTGCTGCGACCACTAGTTCAACCGGATGAATAACCTGAATTCCATCAATCGCAATAAAGGCAAGCACACCGACTACTTGAAGAAGCGTTAGGAGAAGCAACATATTATTTGAAAGACCGAAGCCATTATGCCGATGACCTTTTCGACGCGCATATTGTCCCAACTGATTAAGAATAGCAGCAATGAATAAGATCATTGCAATAACCAGTGGTGCAAACATATTCTTCACTGAACCAACCGAGTCTAATGTTTGAACTTGGTTAACCGGATTAACAAAATGGTTAACATTTTCAGGTTCAGCATTCACATTTTGAACCTGTTGAGCACCATCTTGAAGCTTAGAGTTTAACAAACCAATTCCTGCCGTTGCTGTTTTCAACCCACTTTGAACCTGATCAGAACCACTTGCCAGTTTATCAGCACCTGATTTACCTTCTTTAGCACCAGATTCCAACTGACTAGCCCCGCTAGTTAATTGCGAACTAGCATTGGTTAACTTCGTGCCACCTGCGGCTAGTTTATTTGCACCTGTTGATAACTGATTAACACCACTAACTAAAGTGGGAACCTGTCCATTCAATGTTTGCAAACCAGAACTTAATTGTTGTGAACCAGAATTCAGTTTAGATGAATTATTTTTTAAAGTTGTCAATCCAGTAGTTAATTTGCTTGAACCAGAAGTTAATTGACTAACTCCGCTAATTAAACTAGGAACTTGACTATTTAAACTTGAAAGACCGGTTGTCACTTGACTAGAACCATTGCTGAGTTTCGTAACCCCACTCGTCAAACTTGGTACTTGGCTGTTTAATGAACCTAACCCCGTTTGCAGTTGCGTAGCTCCGGCAGTTAACTCACTGTTATTAGCGGTAAGTTGGGCAGCACCCTGGCTGGCTGAACTAACCCCAGCAGTGTACTTGGAAACACCAGTTGTGTATGTGGTTACACCTGAGACAAGTGAATTTTCACCATTAACTTGGCTGTTTAACTGTTTGACACCTGCTGTAAATTCTTTAAAATCATTCAAGTTATCACTTAACGTTGGTAACTGTTTTTCAAGTGATTCCAAGGTCTGAACGGTTGTATCACTCATCAGTGGCGAAGCTAATAAATCATTAGCCTGACTAACCACACTGCTCAAGCTAGAGAGTGCCGTTGTGGTACTACTGTCAATATTGAGCTTGCCTAACGTTGTGGCTAATCCACTAATTTTTTCTTTCGCACTGCTTAAACTTTGTAAACTAGTGCCAGTTGCCGCAATTTCTTTAGCAGAAGCGGCCGCATTTGTGGCACCATCAGCTGCAGAACTTTTAGCTTCTGTAAGCTTGGCTTTATCAGTATCACTCAATTTTGATGTATCGACATCGCTTAAAAGAGTTGCTACCTTTTGACTATCCGTTGCCGAAGTTTTGGCTTTGGTTGCTGCATCAGTTAGTGCACTTGAAGCACTATCCAAACTGGAAAAGGCACTGTTAACATCGGATAAACTGCTTTGTGCATCACTTAATTCGGATAGCACACTGCTCAAACTCGAAAGTTGTTTCAAAGCAGGTGCCAACGCCTGGAGTTTAGTCTGTAATTGTTGTGCACTTTCAATTGTGGTTGGCGCATCCTTCAAGCTCTCCATAGCAGTTGAATCAGTTTCTAACAATTGTTGCATCTCCGCAATCTGCTCATTTGCCTGATCTGCAGCCGAATTTAATTGACTCACACCTGCTGATAACTGGGTTGCACTGCTAAGTAACGAAGTCGATCCATTATTTAGCGTGTCAGAGCTAGCACTCAAAGTGCTCAAACCACCATTTAGTGAGCTTACGCCATCGGTATAAGAGTTAATACCACTTGTTAGGCTCTTTGACCCCGTACTGAGTTGACCAACACCAGATGCCAACTCACCCGTTTTACCAGATAAAGTTTTCAACCCTGCCGTGACCTGTGAAGAACCATTAAACAGTCGCAAAACACCCAAAGGCAAAGCGGCCGTTTTACTAGAAAGTTGGGCTAATCCCGTGCTAAGTTGAGTAGCACCGGACTGCGTCTTTGCCACGCCCGCAGTATAGCTTTGAACACCAGTATTCAACTGACTAGCACCAGTTGTTAATTTTTGAACGCCACTAGCCAGGGGAGCCGTTTTAGATTTCATTTCACTCAAGCCACTTGCCAATGCCTTGCTACCGGATGCCATGGTATCCACACCTGCCGCATAAGTATTAATGCCATCACTTAATTGCTTGGTCCCACTCTCAAAAGTGATCATGCTAGTTGCTAAAACGTGCAAATTACGATCAACTTTGGCATTACCATCCTTAAGTTGTACCACTCCGTTCTTTAATTTCTTCACACCGTTTGAACCACTTTTTATTCCAGTTCCTAGTTTGTTAATTGAAGAAAGCAACGTTTTGTCATATGATTTTTGAACGCTAGATACGACTTCATTTTTTACCTGACTCGCAACTTGTTCATTAATTACCTGTGATACATAACTATTATGTTTAGATAGCTTAATTTTTAAGTTACTGGTTTTAGGCGTCTTATCCAAAGCCGTGGTAATATTTTGCGAAAAGTTCTTTGGAATCGTAATGGTCATTAAGTAATGGCCATTTTTCAATTCTCTTTTTGCTTTTGCAGCTGAAACAAAATGCCATTTAACTTGATCGTTATGACTTAAATTCTGAATTACTTGCTTTCCAGCACTAACATCGGTATTTTGAAACTTGGCCGATTTATCATTGTTAACAACCGCCACATTGGTATTGGTTGTATGTGCCTCCTGCGAAGAATTAATGTACCTGAAAATAAGACCAGTTAATAAAATTGGAACTAAAAGGGCTAATATCAAAAAACTCCATCGTTTCGTTCGCGGATTCCAATTCTTAAAAATCATCTCTTTGCCATCTCCTGTGTTATTCACGTATTCAAAAATCACTTACAAATAAAAACTTTAATATTCGCTAAAGAAACCGTCAAAGGCAACTTTTTTTCAAAAAAATAATTTAAACCAAAAAAAATAGCTCAAAACCCTAATTAGATAAGGCCTTAAACTATTTTTAAAATTATTCGTTAATATTTTGTAAAAGCACCATAAAACTCACTATTCATGGGTGTTTTAAGCAATTTTTCGATAAGAAGTGACAAAGCGATTGATTTGAAACATAAAATTATTCAATTTACTTGAAAAAAGTGAGATATTTGGTAAAAATTGCGCGCATTTCTGGTCGCTTCAGCATCATTTCCGGATGCCACTGAATTCCTAATAAGGGCTGATCAGCGTCAGTTGGCTGAACTGCTTCAATCACACCATCATCTGCCCAGGCGGCTTTTTTCAAAGGTTGCGCCAGTTTGGCAATCATTTGATGATGTAATGAATTTACCGAAACTCTTTTTCCTAATATTTTTTGTAGCTCACCTTCAACTTGAACTTCATGGGTTGCCACGTTACCACGAATTTCAGGTGCTTGATCATGCTCAACCAGCACTGAACGGGTCATTAAGGTTTGGTCTTGATACAACGTCCCACCTAACGCCACATTAATTAACTGAACTCCCCGACAAATGCCAAGAATTGGCTTATGCGCATCCCAGGCCAAGTTAAACAAAGCTAATTCAAATTGGTCACGTTTTAGGGAAGTTTCTTTGAGTAATGGATTAGGTTCTTGCCCATACAAACTTGGCGTTACATCTTGCCCACCAGGTAAAAATAAGCCATCAATCGTCCTAAAATAATCTTTCGCCATGCTTTCGGTCTGGATTGGGATGACAACGGGCAGTCCGCCGGCTTGTACAATGGCTTCAATATTTCCCTGAAAAGTGTATGTTGCCCGATTATGATAAAACAGCTCGGAATCCTTCGTAAATAAATTTCCGACAATGCCAATTCTTGGTTTCATTTTTTTACCTCACTTATGTAGTTAAAGATTGAAACTACCAAAACGATTCCAGTAACTGGCGTTAAACGTTTAGTTCATGAAAAGTGGTTTAACTGCCGTCCTGCGGCTCGCCTGGTCTGGAACGGGATGGGCACGAGACCAATCGCCTCTGGACTAAGAACGTTTGATGCTTCAATAATGCTCAGCAACACTGATATAATAACTTTTATATCGATGTATTGATTGCAAAAATTAGACTTAGTCTGGAAGCAAATGGGCTCAGTAGTGACATTTATCTTAGCGGGCTTCGCTTAGATAAAGGCAGAGCTTAGAGACGTGTTTTTCGGCTCTAAGTCGTGCCCACTACGTTCCAACCCAAATTTGCTGGAAGACGGCATTCTAATCTAATCTTGTTACCATGAACACTTTTCTATCAGGCAACGAGACGTGTTTTTGTAGTTTCAACCTTTAGTTATGTAGACAAAAACACCAATTCTATGCCGCTCGCTTGGCAAAAAAATCGGTGTCTTTGACAATGCTTGTTCGTTTAATTATTTTGTTTGGTGAAAAATCACAGTCGTTTTTTACCACCTAAGAAATGTAAATTAGTCGACTATTTGTTAATGTACGCCGTCTTATAATTCCACTGTGTACCAGCTGTGTTGTGAATAACTCCCTTAACCTTTGGATTGATTAAGAACGAGTAATTTGTTTGATAGAGTGGCGCAATGGCAGCCTCTTTAACGACCAATTGATCAGCTTTAATCATGTCTGCCCACCGTTTATTCTTATTGTTAGCATCTGCGTTTTGAGCTTTATCGATCAATTTATCGTAGCTACTATTACTCCATTTACCATAGTTATAACCACTGTTAGTTGTTAAGATCTGTAAGTGGGAAATTGGGTCGGTAAAGTCTGCACCCCATCCAGAAACATAGATATCAAAATCACCTTTGGAAGCGCGAGAGTAAGCCACCTTATCTGGAATATTAACCAGATTTACTTTCATTCCTGGTAATTTATTTTGTAGTTGTACTTGGAAATATTCAGAAATATTTTTATCATCATTATCATTTGTAGACATCAAAGTTATAGTTAACGACTTAGCCCCAATTTCTTTCAAGCCTTGTTTCCAAAGCTTTTCAGCCTTAGTACTATCGTAATCAACGGTTCCCTTAAGATAAGCTTCTTTGGCAAAGTCCTGTCCAGTTTTAGGATTATTCGCCAAGTTAGTTGGTACAAACCCTTTTGGAGTCGTTGAAGCATCCCCAATAACCTTATTAATTAACTGTTTACGATTTACCGCTAATGAAATTGCCTGACGGATATGCTTATTGTTCATAGCTTTTCGTACTTTTGAGTTAGATGCTTTAAAGTTAAAAGCTAAGAAACGCGTAATACTATATGGCACTGTCTGATAATCGGCGTTGTTCTTGTAATTTTTAATTTGGGTACTTGAAAGTTGTGCCATGTCTAATTTCTTAGATTGATACAAACTCAAAATTGTTGAAGGATTTTCATTAACAGAATAGTTAATTCTACTTAATTTAACTTTACTCTTATCCCAATACTGGTTGTTTTTAACAAATGACCAGTGATCATTGGTACCTTTCCAGCCAGTCATCTTGAATGGGCCTGTGTATACCATGTATTTAGAAGTTGTGGCATACTTGCTGCCATACTTGTCAATTACTTTTTTACTTACTGGTGAGAACAATGGGTAGGTCATTAAAACCTTAAAGTAAGCAATTGGTTCATCTAACTTAACTACGAAAGTTTGTTTGTTAGGTGCAGAAACACCTAATTTTGAAGGACTCAACTTACCTGAATTAATCTTATCAGCATTTTTGATTCCTGAGAATAAGTATGCATACTGTGATTTTGTATTTGGATTTAATGTTCGTTGCCAAGAGTAAACAAAATCTTGGGCTGTAATTTTTTGACCATTACTAAACTTCGCGTTCTTACGAATTTTAAACGTCCAAGTTTTGCCATCTTTTGAAACTGTGCCAGATGATGCTAATCCGGCAATTGGTTTACCTTTATTGCCTAATCGGTAAAGACTTTCAAATACATTTCCTGTCTGCCCGTAACCTGTGGCCTTAGCAATATCAATCGTATCTAGTGGTGCATCGGCCGATAAATTAAGTACTTGCTTTGTTGCTAACTTCCCAGAACCACCTGTTGAGCTCTGACTACCGCATCCTGCCAACACCAATAATAGTGCGGCAGAAACGGTCGTTAAAATTGTCCATTTTTTCTTCATATGCTTAAACTCCCCAAAAAATTATTTTAGAAATCTTCTTTATACTTCATAACGCGAATCTTTGTGCCTACTTTTGAATCATTTTTATTCCAACACGGACAACCTGGTGACATCCAGCATCACGCCCTTTCAAATACCAAACAAAAAAACCGACCAACTGCATTACGCAATTAGCCGGTTTCACTTTGACCTATGTTAAAAAACTAGGCCCATTTTAGCGAAAGATAATTACAGTCTGCAGTTACACAAATAACCATGTTGTTTTGACAACATGCTGTACAACATTCAACTTGCATTCGTGTATTCGTCATAATTATCTTCCTTTCCGTTTGGTTATTCCAATACCTAGATTATCCAATTACTTATTGTAAGTCAAGTAAAAATCAAATTTAATTGTTATTTATTTTGTAGACAATTGAATTTACCAAGTATAATTCCGTACCTAACAACTTTTTCGTATTTAAAAAACTTTATTCATTTGAATAAAGATCGAGGTGAATCTTTTTTACGAGTTTATTTTTGTAATATCAACTTGATGTACTTTAATAAATTGAGCCAGTCCATAAATGTCTTCATCAGTCAAACTGCCAATTGGTTTCTGATGTTGAAATTCTTTAAAATCAATTGCGTATTGTTTATGAATATCAATATAAGATTGTTTTCGCAAACCCGCTTTTCGCCACAGTTTTATGGGATAGTAAACCTTTTTAATAAGCTTTGATTTTGTTTTGTCTTGACTTGTAATCTTAAAGATAAAAATTACCTTATTTCCACGGGCAACAACAAGTGCTGGACGATATTTGGCTTTATTTTGATCATCAAAAGGGACATTAACTAGAAATAATGTCATCGGTTTAATAGGCGTCATCATTGCCACTCATCCAAGCAGCAAAGTCAGGACTTTTTTTAGCATCTACTTTACCATCTTTATCTTTCACAACTTTTTCAACCGGAATTTCAGCAATTAATTTTTGCCAATCATTGTCAGTTGGTAATTTATTAATTGTGAGTTGACCAAAATCATCTATTTTAAAATTAAGCTTATCACCTGAATTTAAATTCATTTTTTTACGAATATCAGCAGGAATTACCACTTGCCCTCGACTCGATAATTTAGATGATTTGCTAGTTATAGTAGCCATATAGTATAACCTCCAATATTAAATATTGCGTTGAATATCACTATAGATTATCAAGTAAGATGTAAGACGTCTTACTTCAGCAATATTGTAACATATGTTTTATAAATATAGTGCAAATACGCTTCTTCAAACAGACAACTGAAATTATTCACTTATGCCTCCTCAATCGAGTATGTTTACCAAAAAAATTGCATTCAAAAAGAGACCGAAAATGTGTTTCCCGATCTCTTACTTTTCTATCTTTAAAATTTAATATCCCCAAAAATTAAATATTTTTACTCTATTTCTTTCCCATTGCTTTCAATCACTTTTTTATACCAATAAAAGCTCTTCTTAGGTGTTCTGGAGTAATCGCCTGTTTGATCATCGTGACGATTTACGTAAATAAAACCATAGCGTTTCGACATCTGACCTGTACTTGCTGACGCCAAGTCAATACATCCCCATGGCGTATAGCCAATCAGATCAACGCCATCATCCAACGCCTCTTTCATCGCTGCCACATGACCACGCAAATAGTCAATTCGATAGTCGTCATTAATAGAACCATCAGCTTCAACCTTGTCGTATGCGCCCAAACCATTTTCTACAATCATCAACGGAATTTGATAGCGTTGATAAACTTGGTTCAAATAGATACGTAAACCTTCTGGGTCCATGCTCCAGCCCCAATCACTATACTTCAGATAAGGGTTCTTGGTTCCCGCCGACATATTGCCACTTACTTTTTCTTGTTTGTCTGGATGAACAGTTACTGCACCAGATGAATAGTAACTAAAGCTATAAAAGTCGACCGTACCAGCCTTCAAAGTTGCTGCATCGCTTGGATCCACATTTAAATGAATATCATTATCACGCCAGTACTTTTTAGCAAACGCTGGATAAGCGCCGCGGACATGAACATCACCACAATAGAAATTATTCATTTCCATCTGTTGTTGCGCTAATATAACGTCTTTTGGATCTGGTGTCAGGGGATAAACTTCAGAACCCGCAATCATGCAACCCACTTTATTTTTAGGATTAATTTCATGTGCTAATTTAACTGCTTTAGCACTTGCAACCAACTGATTGTGCACTGCCTGAAATGCATTTTGGCGTGCCTCTTTAGAAACAGCATCAAAAATTGAACTGCCGTCTTTAACCGGAACCCCAGCCTGAATGTAACCACCACCAAACATTAACGCAGTGTTAATTTCATTGAACGTAAGCCATAGATGAACTTCATCCTTATAAGATTCAAATAAAACTCGACAATAATTTTCAAAGAAGTCAATGACTTTGCGACTTAAAAAGCCACCGTAAGCTTCAGTCAAATGATACGGAACTTCGTAATGCGAAATTGTCACCAATGGCTCAATACCATATTTATGACATTCTTGGAAAACTTTATGATAGAAATCAATGCCAGCTTGATTAGGCTTTTCATCGTCACCATTTGGAAAAATTCTGGTCCATGCAATTGATAAGCGATACGTTTTAAAACCCATATCCGCTAATAATTTGATGTCTTCTTTGTAGTGATGATAAAAATCACTAGCTGTGTGAGAAGGATAATAAGCATCTGGATCAATGGTCGCTGTGAAGTGACGTGGTTTTTCAATCGTTCCACCCGTCAACAAGTCCTGGACACTAACGCCTTTACCATCAACATCCCATGCGCCTTCAATTTGATTAGCAGCAGTTGCGCCACCCCATAAAAAATTCTTTGGAAATTCAGTTGTCATTGTTTTCCTCCTAATTTTCACTTATTTACAAAGATTAGTGTAACCGTTTTTAGAAAGCGGTGTCAACTTATTTTCATCATCATGCTTGCCCCGCCTTTTTGTAGAATTCTGTGCTACGATATGGTAGGAAGAATCGAAATTATAGAAACGCGGTGATTGATCATGAAATTAGCTCTTATTGGTGCTGGTCCACGAAATTTAATGGCACTTGAACGCCTATTGGCTTGGAATAAAAGAGTGTCTGCTCCAAATCTTGAAATCCATTTGTTTGATCCAGCGGGCATCGCTGGTCGTGTTTGGCGACCTGATCAACCTCATGAGCTTTTGATGAATTCCTTAGCAGCAAAAATTACCTTATTTACAGATCATACAATTGAAATGGAAGGCCCTGTTATACCTGGACCGACGTTGCTTGAATGGGCACGTCGTTCTGGCACAACTTTTATTAAAGAAAACAATTATAAAAAAGCCAACTATCTCTTAAATGAAATTGCCCATTTAACTCCAGAGAGTTATGCCAGTCGTGGCTTATTTGGAATTTATCAGGAATGGTTTTATCAACAACTTTATGCACAAAATTCAAAAACCGTTCATATTGTTTTTCATAAAACTACCGTAACTGGTATCAAACGTTTAACTCACCATACTTATGAGTTACGTTTTGATGATGCTGCGGAGACTTTTGACGGAGTTTCATTGGCGTTAGGTGAAGGAATGTCACAACTTTCTACTCACGAAAGAGACTTAACTCAGTTTGCACATGCGCATCATTTAACTTATCTGCGAACTGGTTATCCAGCTGAACAAGATTTTGATAAAATTCCCGCCCACAGTCATATCCTGTTGCGCGGTCTTGGTTTAAACTTTATGGATGCCATGATTATGTTGACTCAGCATCGCGGTGGTAGGTTTTATCGCAATTCGGATGATACCTTAACTTATCAGGCCTCGGGTGAAGAACCCAAGATCTTTGCCGGATCAGGTCGCGGTTTTCCTTATCACGCACGGGGATTTGATCAAAAGGTTGTGGGTGAAACACGTCCACTCTACTTTTTGTCGAACCAACTGGTAGCCCATATGATTCGTCATCAGGAACAAATGAGTGGTCAAGAGTTTTTAAATTACATTTATTCCGACGTGGCATGTACGTATTACACCAAACTAGTCGCACAAAAATATACGGGAATTAGTTTTCATGAATTTGAACAAGCTTTTCAAAAGGATCCGCTCTCGGATCACGTCTTGGATAGCTATGGAATCGCTAAAGACGATCGCTTAAATTGGGATCAACTTGCGCATCCCGAAGGAAATGTGAAAACGGCTGACGATTTTAAACAAGTCATGTTAGCGTATCTGGAGCAAGACATTGCGGAGGCCAAACGAGGAAATAAGACAGGTCCGTTTGCCAGTGCAATGGATACTTTGCGTGAGTTGCGTACTAACATTCGAAAAGTCATTACTTACAAGTTAATTTCTGATGAAGACTATGCAAAGGATATTTTAGGTGGTTTCAACAGTTTTAATAGTTTTCTTGCAGTGGGACCGCCAATTTTACGATTAGAACAGCTATTGGCTTTGATTAAGGCTGGAGTGGTTGAAATTTTAGGACCAAAATTACAATTAGCAACGGAACAGACACATTTTGTGACGTATTCCGAGTTGTTCCCAGAATATAAAGTGCCGGTGACGGACGTGATTGAAGCGCGATTGGCATCGATTGATATTCGAATTAGTAAGAATCCACTGATTCAGGATTTGTTGAAGACGGGAATGGCGCGGCCGTATGAATTGCATTTTAAGGATGGTAGTACTGAGCAGTTGGGTGCGATGGATGTGACAACGGAAACGGCGGAGTTGATTGATAATGATGGGACGCCGGTGCCAAATGTGTATGTGTGGGGAATTACGACGGAGGGCCGTCATTGGTTGACAAATGGAAGTCCGATTCCAAGTGTGAATGATGTCCGATTGAGAATGGCGGATACGATAGCGAACCAGATGATGACATATAGTGAGTGAAGCAAAACGAAAGTCTCGTAGCAATAAGCGAGGTGAAAGTCAGGAGAAGTCCTGACTGGGAACCTTGGTTATTGCTACGAGACTGTTTTGCGGAACTGTCCTAAAACTAGTGAGTGACGGAAAACGTTAAGCCCACAAAATATAAGCGCGCCGATAGCGGGATGAAATCCTGCGTTAGGCGTGCTTATATTTTGTGGGCTGTTTTCAGGAGCTGTCCTAAAATCAGCGAGTGAAGCAAAAACGAAAGAGTCGCATAAATAGACGAAGCGAAAGTCAGGAGAATGCCTGATTGAGAGCTTTGTTTATTTATCTGGCTCTGTTTTGCGGAGCTGTCCTAAACTAGTGAGTGAAGCAAAAACAAAAGAACCACATAAACACAGCAAAGCGAGAGCACGAGAAATTCCCATCAAAAGCTTTGTTCATTTATGTGGTTCTATTAGTAAGCATAAAAAGTTCATAGAGTAGTAAAGCACACTTCACCTACTGTAATTTAAAGCTAACAGCATGTTTTCCACCATCTGCCGAACTGATTTCAATTTTAACCGGATTAGTTTTATTCTGATATCTGTAAGTCAGATCAAGATCACGAATGGCCTCATCCGCATCAAAATCATCATCTTGTTCAACTGAACTCAAAGTTTGACCATTCTGTGTAACTTTAACTTGGCCAAAATTGGAAAATGCGGCTCGTTTCTCTGTATTAGGTTGCCATTCAACTTTTACTTCTAGCTGCCCATCATCAATTTCAGCTTCAATTTGATGTACAGTAAATTTGTCGAATTGCCAAGTACTTGATAACAATGTTGTTTCATTATCACTATCAACCACTTGACTAGATGAAGTCTCACTTACAGTTGAACTTTTCTTTGAAGAACTGGTTTTAGAAACTGAAGAACTTGTTTCATCATTTTTTGATTGCGAATTATTTGAATTATTTGCACATCCACCTAGTAAAAAGAATGTGGAAGAAAGCAGCAATAGAGTTGTTTTTTTCATGAGATTCTCCTTTTTGTAAAAGTGATTATGTTTTTAATTTTTTCGCTTATTTATTCTTGTAAGTTTATTTCTCCAAAATCAAATTGGCGCTGTTCACTATTATGCAAACACTCTGCCATAGTAGTACAAACCTTGTTGCCCATTTTCTGCTACTTCAATTTTTGTCACACTGCAATTTAACGGTTCTTTAAACGCTAATGGATCCGCTGCTTTCACTGCATTCTGGGCAAAACTACGAACCGTAAATCCATGCGTCACAATTATAATATTTTGATTTGCATACTTCTGACGAATTTCATCAGTAAACTGCGCGACTCGATTTTCTACATCCGTAAATTTTTCACCATTTGCTACTTCATAATAGTCAGGATAGATTGCATTACTGCCAGGAATAAAATACTTGCCATACTTAGCTTTTAAGTCCGTATCATACTGACCATCCCAATCACCATATGAGATTTCTAGTAAACGATCGTCAACCTCAATCGGCAAATTGCGGCCTTCATTCAATAAATCTGCCGTGTCCTGTGCACGTGTCAACGGACTAACCATAATTCGATCCGCAAAGCTGATGTCAAAATGGTCATGCAACGTTCTGGCCTGTTCGATGCCTTTTTCGTCAAGTTGTGAAGGCTCACCATCGATTTGCCCCTGTTTAAAGCCCATAATATTTCCACGTGTTTCGCCATGGCGCACAATGTAAAAATTAGTCATGTTTAATCCCCACTTTATCTATAGTTATTAATTACATACTACAGCTCTTAAGCAAGAATTCAAAACGCTTTTACAGATTTCCACCCCGAACTTCCGCCACATTGTACACAAGCGCAAACGCATCAGGAGCCACCGCGTGAATTCGATTTAAAATGTGTTGATACTCAGCATTTTCGACAACAATCATTAACATTTGTTTTTGATCACCTGTATAACCACCTTTGACATCAAAAATGGTCAATCCCTTTTCCATCACGGTTACCAAACTATGTTTAACCTCTTCCAAATTATCATCACTCATGATATAAATTACTTTTTTTCGATCCAGGCCAGTTTCAATGTAATTCATAATAAACATGGTCAGAATTGAGGAGAGGATTGCTAAAAAGAAGGCCTCAAAACCAGAAACAAACACGTTGAAAAAACAAACCAGTCCATCAATCGCTAAAAGGCCAAACGACGTTTTTATATTGAAATACTTTTTGAAAATCAATGGTGGTACCGTTGTCCCGCCACTAGAGGCGTCGATGTGGTATAAAAGTGCAACTCCTGCAGCAAAAATGGCACCACCCACGATCACGGCTAATAATCGATCATCAACCAACTTGATCTGTGGAGTTAGGGCTAAACAGATCGGTAAAAATAGACTACCAAACGTAATTCGCAATGTTGTGGCCTTATCCAAAGTAAAATAGGATAATACCAGCATTGCAACGTTTAAAATCAGGACAACAAGTGACATGTTGAAACCGAAGCTTTCGTGTAACAGAATTGCAATTCCGGTTGTTCCTCCTGAAGCAACGTTATGAGGTGCGTAAAACATGTTTATACTAATGGCGATAATTTCGAGAGCCACTATAATTAAGCCCATTTGAGTCAACCAATGAAATTCTCTTTTTTTCATCACATCACCTTTTCTTTCGTTTTAAATATCTAACCTAATTATTACAAATTTCAGTAAAAAAAGCTAATGATGTGTATAATTTTTTATCAAATATTAAGAATAAAAAAATTGAGACTAGAGAAAAATTCTCATGTCCCAATTTTTTTCTTTTTTAATGATGATCCAGAACCAATTCAATCACACTTTTTCGCGGCGCAAAATTAATATTAGTAACCGTCTCCGTTAGAATTTTTTCGTATTCTACCAAGGCATCAGCTGGCAACGGTGTGTTGTTGCTTAACGAAACTAACACATCATCTACCGTGGTACTTAAAGAAATTGTCATAAAAATATTTATTTTTTCGACAACATCGCGCAGCAAATCTGTTAATAGACCATTCGGTTTCCCATTTTCATCGGTAATGACTAACTGACGACTATTCACCACAGTATGATCAATCCGACTAATTCGCACTACATCAAATACCGATATCATTGTTCAACCTCACTTCTGCATATTATAACTTGCATTATATCTCAAAAGTTGCTGCCAAAACAAGATGAACGACTTTAATTCTGATTCTGCGTTTTTGACCAAGAACGAATTTGTAGCATCCACTGAACACCAAATTTATCCGTCAACATTGCTAGTTTAGCGCCCCAGCCTTGATCGGCCAATGGCATATTAATCTTAACTGATGGTTCTTGCGTTAATTGTTGATATAACGTTTGCGCTGCCGTTAACACTTTTTCGTTATCACTATCGATATCAATTAGTAACCGCGTACTATTAGTTAAGTTCTGATTTTGTTCAAAATTATCTGATGCGTACAACCACACGCCCAACACTGTAAAAACTGCATGCATAGTCATTTGTGAAAAATTCACGTCATTAGGAACATGCATAGCCGTTGCAGCTTCTTTAGTTACTGGTAATCGAACAATGTCCTGGGCATTAAAAACTGTTTTGTAGTAGTCAAGCGCTTCTTTTGTATTGGAAAAAGTTAGATAAGGATAAATTGCACTATGAGCCGTCATATTTAATTCCTCCCGAAAAAGTCTGATTGAGTTATTTGCTAAAAGTTTGAACTAGTTGCCCGCATTAATTCAACGCCACGAATAGTTAATAGATAACCAGTCCCTGTTTGATCAAAAGTTAGACCTTCAAATTCACGAGTATTGATTTTCTTGTTATCAATATCAAAAGTTTGAAATTGTTCAGAACGTACATCCTTAACAGACAGTTTTCCTAATTTAGCAACTGGCACAGATAGAATACTCCCATCTGAAACAAAGTACAATCGTTGATTAACTGCATTAAATCCCATTGATTGTGAATGCGTTCCAGGTGCATACTTCAACCCTTGCATGACTAAACTAATTTGGACCGTATTATTTGAATTAATAACGCCCTTATAAAGTTTCAAACTATTAGTAGGTGCCCAAGCCGCTGCGTTTTTAACATATGCGTAGAAGTTACCATTGCTATCAAAAGTTAGTGTACTTGGTGTTGTTTGATTTTGACCCATTTTAAAGTCAATTTCTTTATCGGAACGTAACGTGCTTTTGTTTAATTCTTGAATATTACTTGTTTCCGTACTTGTTCCACTTTTACCAATAAACCAAATTTGGTGTGTTTTTGGATTAAGTGCCATTGTTTGTCCATGACCTGTAGTGAATGTTGGTCCAATCGTCATGCATGTTAACGCAGCTTTTTCGTCATCCGTTAACGTCTCACCCTTCATTTTACGATTAGCAGCTCGTCTTAAGACAGATAAATCTTTGGAATCACTCGCAAGTTTTCTTAATTTTGGCAAATTATATTTAACTACAAAGCCTTGATCGTTAGTTTTACTTTTACTTTCATTCATCACATAAGCAGTATCTCCATCAATAACAACACTTTGTGCATTAGCCAAATCACCACTCTTTTTGACTGTACCTGGCAAATAAAGATCCGTTGTGAAGTCTGTTTTACCAGTCCCTTTTTTTCGTTTAATTGTGTTTGCAACTGTATTAAATAATTTAGAATATCCAGGTGCCTCACCATATGAACTAGGTGCATTTAAAAAGTAATTTGGATTATTTACGTATGAGTATTTGCTCGTACTGAAAGCCTTCAAAGCCACTGCTGATTGGGTATAAACCGGCATACCATTAACTATTTTCTTGGTAACTGCAGGAATTTTTTGTAGGGCACCACCGTAAATCCAGCCAAAGCTTTTCCCATTATAAGACACACGAAAATAGTGAATTTTGTAAACTTTTTTAGCTTCACCAGTAACAGTAACTGTTTTACCACGGTAGTTTTTACCATAGTGCGTAAGTTTACCATTCCCATAATCACCGCCAGGAACATGGTTATAGAAATCATTTGTCGCATTTGATTTAATCCGAAGTGTTTTGGCTGAAAGCTTACTATAGTACGTTGTCGGATTGCCAAGATAACCCGACCAGATCCAGCCAGTGTATCCAGCGGGACTCTTTACCTCGTAATACGTTTTACCACTGACCTTTGCGGTTCTCTCTAATGTGAACTTAGTAAAACTATGTACGTAATATTTAGCTTTTAACGTATATTTACTGTGACCAGCTGACTTCAGTGTGTAGATTCTTTTTTTATTTGATTTAGCTCGATACTGACGAATCACGACCTTCGCAGTATGACTGACTGCTTTATTTCCAGTCACCGTATGTTGAGTGCTAGCAAATGCCGGCGTTGTCAACATTAGCATCGCCGTCCCGGCCAACAGTGCCCGTTTAATTTCTTTTTTTACATGAATATTCATAATGATTCTTACCCCTTTTACTTAACTCTTCCATCTAATTCTACCATTACTAATTTTGAAAATTTATCATTTGCTTAATGGTAACTAGATTGCAACATTTATCAATCACTTTACTTACGAAATATAAGTGATACGATAAATTAGGAATAATATTGAGAGGAAGATTAGAAAATGAATACTAGATATCTTGATATCCTAAAAGAACGTCGCTCCATCTATAATTTAGGTAAAAATGTGACTTTGCCAGAATCCGACATTAATCAGTTAGTAGAAACGGCGGTTCGAGAATCACCAACTTCATTTAATGCCCAAACAACACGTGCCGTAATCCTTTATGGTGAAAAACATGATCAACTTTGGGATATTGTTGCTAATCGCTTAAAGTCCGAAGTTCCTAACGAACAAGTGTATGCTAACACCAAACAAAAAGTTGCCAGTTTCAAAGCTGCATATGGCACAATTTTGTATTTTACCGACCTCAGTGTTGTGGCCGACTATGAAAAGCAAGTTCCATTGTATGCGGTAAACATTGCACCGTGGGCAGAACAAGGCATTGGTGGTGCGCAACAAAATGTTTGGACGGCTCTAGCGGACAACCATATTGGTGCTAATTTACAGCATTACAATCCATTAATTGATGGTGAAGTTCGTCTGGCTTTTGATATTCCAATGGATTGGGAATTACGTGGTCAAATGCCTTTTGGCTCTATTGAAAAGGCGGCGGCTGCAAAAACGTACGTGGCAGATAGTGATCGATTTAAAGTTTTAAAATAAAATATTTTATTTAAATAAATACCTCTAAACAGCGTCGTAAAAGACAGCTATTTAGAGGCAATTTTATGCCGTAGTATACTGATAATCAAGTGTTTCTTGGATTACTTTCTTGCGTTTCCCAGTAATTAAAAAAGCCACGATCAATATAAAAATAATTACTTGTCCAAGTGTCGTGATCCAATCAAGTGATGCAGGTGCTGACATGGTCATATCCGCTGAACTTGATAGACCTAAAAAGTCATTCAAAAAATGAAAAATGATTGGAAAGGCCAAATTCTGTGTGTACAAATATATAGCAGCAAACAGCATTCCGGCTGCTCCAGCGGAAAGCATTTGTTCAAAAGTAGCTGACCAAGCTTGTCCAGAAAAACCATTGCTGAAATGCCACAACCCAAATAAAACACCATTAATGATTACAGCCCATTCGATTTGATGTGCATGTTTTTGAAGGGCCCTTAATAACAAAGAAAGAATTGCAAAACGAAAAAGCCACTCTTCCATGACCGTTTCCAGTGATGTCAATACCATTTTTAAGTTAATTTTATCCATTGTAATATCGTATTTGAATAGAACGTCAGAAACTTTACCACCATCACCAAAGCCATTCCAGATTACATACCAAACTGAGAAAACAATTAAAAAGCTTATTACAATCCAACTAGCTTTTTTAGAAAAAGTAAAATTAGGTAATTTAAATCCCCATAAATACATCAAAAATGCCACACTAATTAAAACGCTAATCACATCGGCAACCTGAGTATTATCAATTGTTTGAATTACATGTCCAATCTGTGCCGGTTTGGTAAATTCCAAAATTAACTGCGATCCAGCAAAAATTCCTTGAGCAATAAGTTCACACAATAAAATTATACGACCTACCAAGGATTCAATCTTGGCATAAACAAAATACGTCATTGGAATATACATAAACAACAGATATATTAAAAATATTATTGCCAAAACAAAAAAATTAATATGCGTAACTTGATGTATCAATAGCATCACAAATGAGAAACTAAGTGGCAACAGGAGTGCTTGTCCTATAGTTTGAAAATAATAATTGCATTTTCGCAAAATCCATCTAATTTTTTGACTAGGTTCTAATGCTTTTTCAAATGGAATCTTAATTGCCAGCCCCATCACTACAAAACTAATAATAATCACCACAAGTTGCCTACTCGATAACGGTGCATGTTGTTTTGACAAAGCTCTTGAGACAAGTACACCAATATAGGTCACAAAACCGATCGTCAACTGCCAAATATACCACTGCTTTAATATATTAACTTGTTTTTTTGATAATTTATGAATCATATTTACTCCCCCGATAATTTCATTTTGAGATTTCTTCAAATCTATAAAATTCTACAACTAAACATAATCGTAATTCCTAACGGGTATAATTGCAAATAGCACAAAATTACTATTAGTTATCACTATAAAAATCATTTTTTGAAAGTTTATTAGCACTGATACTATCTATTGGCACGAAAGTATAAATGCTCTACAATAGAAACTAATATCAATTAGGAGGAAATTATGACAACATTCGCACTTTTTTTAGCCGCGTTAGTGGGACTTGAACATTTAGGAATTATGTTTCTAGAAATGTTTGCAGGTCCAAAAACGCAGGCAAAGGCTTTTGATATGCCGTTCACATTTGTTAACCAAGAACACTCTCAAACTGCATTGAGTAATCAAGGTATTTATAATGGTGCCCTTGGACTATTAATTATTAGTGTCCTATTCTTTTTCAGTGGATCCACATTATTGACAATCATGCGTTTATTAATGTTTTTTGTTATGATCGTTGGTACTTATGGAGGATTAACTGCAACTAAGAAGATTTTTACGTTGCAACTTTTACCTGCTACAGTTGTGTTTGTTTTGTTATTTTTGTAAAAAACTTAAGCATGATAAATCTTGCCTGTAATTCGATTTCATTTCTCAGCCTTTTTTAAATGGCTTACTAAAGTAGTAAATAGGAATAGACACGTCTCTCGTGGAAATTTTCCACCTCTAACGCGTCTATTTTTTTCATTATCGTTTTATTTCACACATGGCACAAAAAAAGAACCCAAGATCTTCTCATTTCTTGGATTCCCTTATGAGGAAGCTTCCCAACCTATTAATACTGTGCTTTTTGAAATAATCTTACACCTTCACAACTAACTTTTTTGTTTCGTAAGACCTTGCGCAACATCACAACTTGCTAACATTCGCTATTCTCACTAATTGTGCCTTATCGATCTTCGTTCTAGCCCACTTGAATTTTTCATTTTTCTATCTACCGGTGCGATTCAAGTAGTCTCCTACTGATTCCACACTGCCTCAAGCTTTAGCGAACACTTCGATCGTTCATACAGTTTATCTTATCGATGTTGAAAATCCTCCAACAAACTAAGGTGTTCCCTCGTTAACTGTCTATCTCTAACTCAATCCCAGACTCTTTTTTGACATCACGTCTGTAGATGATGTTTTTAAAACATTCGTTTACTGGACTGATTCAAATTTAACCAGTTAGCGATCTTTCTGAGAAGAACTTTACGGTTGGGATCCTATCCCTTCCTCACCATTATAATATCACGTCCTGCAATCGGTTACAATTAAAATGCTCGCAGAAAATTATTGCTGATTTTGCCACTGATCATCCGTAATAGCATACAAAACATCATCAACAGTTCGACCTTTAAGCTGCGTGTTATTTTTCAAAAGTCCCTCTTTTTGCATGCCAATTTTCTGCATCACACGCCCCGACTTCAGATTTTCTGAACAATGCAAAGCATCAATCCGTTTCAATCCTAAATCATTAAAACCCATTTTCAAAAGTCGTTTAGCCGCTTCTGGGGCAAAACCGTTCCCCCAATAATTACGACCGATTGCATACCCAATTTCAGCCTTTAAATCTTTAGCATCTAAACGAAAATCAATACTGCCGATCAATTTATGACTACTTTTTAATTCTATCCCCCACTTGCCTTCAGGATCCTTCACAAAATAATTGAGAATCTGAGTTCTTGTGTCATCAAGACTTTTATGACGCGCATAAATATACTTTACAGTTTCCGAATCGCTCGCATACTCGTACATATCCTCCGCATCTTCAACCGTAACTGGTCTTAATAACAACCGTTGCGTTTCTAAATGATTATTAAGTAATAGTTTTTCCTCAATTGTCATCCTTCAACCTCCTCGTTAAATTGCCAATAAATATAAGCCAATAAACATTAAAAGTCAATTTGAATATTTTTGACATTTCACTGAATCAGGTTGTTTTTCATTAAAATTAGGTTAAACTAAATTTATGACACTTTAAAAAAAAGAGGCTTTTTTATGTACATTCAACGAATTCATACATTACAAACTAAATTAGACGATTTAAAAATAGATGCCCTTCTAGTTGAGAGTCGGTTCAATCTCCTTTATTTAACCGGTTTTGATGGTCTCGAAGGTGATGGTCGTCTACTTATTACCACTACCAACGCAACTTTGATCACTGATGCTCGTTACGAAGAAGACCTTCACGAACGTCTTGAAAAACACATCAATCTTGCCATTACACGCGATTACATGAAAATCATCACTAATATAGTAGCTGATCGGCACATTGAGCACTTGGGATTTGAGGATACCATTGTTTATTCAGATTATTTTCAACTCACTAAGCTACCAAATCTCACTTTAACAGCTACTTCTCAAGTTATTGATCAGTTACGCGCAGTGAAAAGGCCAGAAGAAGTTGAAGCCACAGAAAAAGCAATCACTCTTTCATCACAGGGCTTTAAATACCTTCTCACTCAAATCCATCCCGGTATGACTGAAATTCAAGTTGTCAACAAACTAGATAACTGGATGAAAGGCCATGGTTCCTCAGGTGCTTCTTTTGATACAATCGTAGCCAGCGGTCCACGAGCGGCAATGCCCCACGGAGACGCTACCACAAAAATCCTGAATAAAGGTGAAATGGTTACCATTGACTTCGGGTATTATGTAGACGGCTACACCTCAGATATTACGCGAACCATTGCACTAGGCGAACCTGATCCCAAACTAAAACAAATTTACGAAATTGTGAAAGAAGCTCAACAAAAAGTAATGGATGCCATTAAACCCGGTGTTCTTGGTACTACTTTAGATAAAATAGGTCGTGATTTCATTACGGAACAAGGCTATGGTAAAGAGTTTAATCATGGTATTGGTCATGGCATTGGCTTAGATATTCACGAATATCCTCAAAGTTATGGTGCTATGCCGAATTTTAAAGTTTCTCAAAATGAAATTTTAACGGATGAACCCGGTATTTACGTTGCAAATCTTGGTGGTATTCGCATTGAAGATGACGTTCTAGTCACTAAAACCGGCTGCCAACGACTCTCGGATATTACTCGCGAATTAATTATTTTGAATTAATGCGCCAAAAATAGAAAATGGTTGTTTAGACTGAATTATCGCATTGATAATTTTATCCAAACAACCATTATTTTTTATGAATGTTTAACAGTCTGAAAGCGACTTTGCAGCCACGGAATCATCCGTGCGTAAATGATACCCGTCGCAATTCCCACAATGACCCCTTTAATAAGATTGAAAGGTAAAACTCCATATAGAACCATATTAAGAGTCGACACACTGACTTGAAAACTTACTAATTTGAAGTAAATTGGCAATAAAATAAAAAGATTAACTAAACTCATGAAAATTGCCATTAGAACGGTACCGAAAACAATTCCCTGAACTAAGTACCGTGCCTGCTGTTTTATTCCCTGATCCATATGCTTCTTCAACGCATAATAGATAGGAAGTGCAAAGCACATTGTAGCCAAGAAATTAGCCACAATTCCAATTATTCCGACCATACTGCTATCCTTAGTTACGATATCAAGCAAGCCAGCCACTGCCGTTGTAATTGCGCCTGCGCCTGGCCCATAAATGAGCATTGTAAGCAAGATAGGAACATTGGCAAAATCGATTTTCAAAAATGAAAATCCTGGTAAAATTGGAAAACCGAACAACAATAAAACATAAGAAATTGCAGCCATCATAGCAATGACCACCAAACGTGTAACTCTTTTGTTACCCATGTGAGACATCCTCCTTGAAGGACTCATCCCAGGTGGATTATTTTTCTCAAAAAAATGACCTTTTATGCAAAAACAGAGCATAAAAGATCAGTTGAATTTTTTGTAAGCCAAATAACCCAATCTTCTTTATCTAGACTTTAACTATCGGTATCGGCATTTCACCGATTCAACCATCACAAGGATGGGTCGTGGACTTTACAACCACCGGTCGGGAATTTCACCCTGCCCCTGAAGACGAACCTTATTTAATTTTCAAAAACTATATTACACTAATTTTCAACAAATGACTAGCCATTTGTTTTAGAAAGATTTCGTACTACCTTTCATAATTTCAGCACCCTTATTCGTTAGTAGGTAAGAACTACCATCACTAGTGAACTGCATACCTTCAAATTCACGTTTAGCACTAAATTGAGTTGCTTGCACATCAGACTTCTTCAACTTACCTAATTTAGAAACAGGTACGGAAATCACGCTGTCATCTGCAATCATATATAAACGATTACGCTTTTTATTATAAGCAAGTGACTGTGTTCGTGGACCCGGTGCATACTTAATTCCTTGCATAACCAAACTGAACTTAACTGATTTAGTATAAATTTTTCCTTTAAAAAGCTTCAAACTCCGACTACCAGTTTTTGAATCTAAGTAAGCATTACCCGATTTATCAAACGCCAAGTTTAGCCCACCTGCAATATATCCACTCTTACTCTTAAAGCGAAAGTTGATTTTTTTATCAGGCTTCAATGTACTAATTTTAACACGTTGTACATTTGCCTTTGTCGATACATGGTTGCCTGACGCTAAGCCCGTACCCACAAACCACAAATGTGAACTATCCTTAGGATTATATGCTAGTGATTGGCCATGACCGAAGTTTTTGAACTTAGGACCAACTTTGATTGCCTTCAATACCTTTTTATAGGTGGCGTTTTGATTCTGAGTTGGATATCTTTTACTATTTGCGTTGTAAAAAGTGGCTCGTCGAATCATATCCATTTTTCCAGATTTAGTTGCCCCAAGCGCTCGTAACGCCTTCAAATTATATTTTGTAATCCAACCGTAAGAACCACTGGTACAGAACACATAGGCCGTATCAGCACTTGTCATTGCAAAGCTTTGTGGATTTCCCCAACTCAAATTTTTCCATTTTGTTACTGGTAAAAAATAATTTGATTTAAAACTAACCTTCTTATTTCCCTTTTTATAGTTAACTGAATCAGGTTTAGTTTGAAAGGTCGATGTTTTATAACCAGCAGCATAGGAATATTGTTTCTTGGTAGTAAAATTACCAGTTAAATAGTAATTACTGTTGCTCACATACTTAAACTTACTAGCACTGTATGATGACAGTGCGTTTCCTTTTTGGGTATAAGTTGCAGCAAACGCAAAATCACCCACACTTAAGGTCATCAACCCTACAGCTAATCCACAAATCAGTCGAGATACCCACTTTGATTTTTTTTGCATAAAAATAGCTCCCCTGCTATGTATTTAACACCACTAAGTGTAGCACTAAATCATACAGAAGAGCCTCAAAATTTTCATAGCAGAGATTAGTCATTACTATTATTTCGTAAAACAAATTCGGTTGGTCGATCCTTGCGCATGATTGCGATCAAACTCTTATCTTGAGAAACACCTTCAACCATGCCGAAATCTAATTCATAGCCATCTTCAAGGATATTAAAATCGCGTAAACGATCACCAATTAAATGTTTCAAAGCGTTAGACATTTCTTCATGTTGAGAAGCTTTCTCTACTGCGACACTAAGCGTATACCCAGAATCAACATAGGACTGAATCATAGCTACTTTCATCAACGTATGATAAGAATATTTACGGTGTCGTCGTTCTTCAGACGACTTTGCGGGATGAATATATCCCTTTTTCTCCCAATATCTAAGCTGACGTTGTGACACCTTTGTTGCACTAGCAATATCACCAATTCCCAATAGGAAATCATGTGCCTTCATAATCGTCCTTACTCTTTGAGTAAAATCACTATTCATGTTTACCTTCATTCCATTTCTTTTTAATTTATTATTTATAATTTATTTGTCAGAAAAGAAAACGTATTCGTTAGAATAACTAACACTAATTATATATATTCTTACATTATTGTCAAATTAGTTGACAATAAAAAGTAAATGGCCTATATTAGTTCTTGAACATTTTTTTACGAAAGGAAGCATCATCTTGGGAAAAGCAATCGATACAAATGGAAAACCATATAACCGTTCCTTACTTGTTGCACTCCTCTTAGTCGGAACTTTCTGTACGGTGTTGAATCAAACAATTTTAACAACCGCCTTTCCAACTTTAATGAAGAGTTTTAACATCAACACATCAACTGTTCAATGGTTAACTACTGGTTTTATGATGGTAAACGGAATTATGATTCCGATTAGTGCGTGGTTAACTTCACGAGTTAACTCAAAAATTTTATATGAGAGTGCCATGTTTATTTTTCTGATTGGAACCATTACCTGTTACATGGCACCAAATTTTCAAGTTTTATTAACAGGTCGTTTAGTTCAGGCCTTAGGAGTTGGTGTGACAATGCCTCTTCTTCAAACCCTAATGTTATCTATTTTCCCTGCTAACAGCCGTGGAGCTGCCATGGGATTAGCTGGACTAGTTATTGGAGTGGCACCAGCCATCGGCCCTACACTTTCTGGCTGGGTCATTGACAACTATCAGTGGCGAACTTTGTTTGGAATGATCATTCCCATTGTCAGCATTGTAATCATTGCTGGTCCTTGGTTAATGAAGAGTGTCTTGCCAACAAAGAAGTCTAATCTTGATTGGATTTCTGCTGCTCTTTCAACACTTGGCTTTGGATCCTTACTTTATGGTTTCTCCGAAGTTGGTGAAAAAGGTTGGGGTAGTTCAATTGTCATTACTGGCTTAATCGTAGGTGTGATTTTTATTATTTTATTTGGATGGCGTCAACTTACTGTTGAAAAGCCATTCTTGGAATTACGTGTTTTAAAGAATCCAGAGTTTTCAATTGCTGCTCTTCTAAGTTCCGTTTCAATGATGGCGATGGTTGGCGTTGAAATGGTTTTGCCCCTTTACTTACAGATTCTTCGTGGTGACTCAGCCTTCAAATCCGGTCTAACTTTGTTACCTGGAGCTTTAATGATGGGAGTTTTGAGTCCCATTACAGGTCGAATCTTTGATCGAATTGGTGCAAAACGATTAGCAATTACTGGAATGTTCTTGTTAACTGCTGGAACAATTCCGTTTGCCTTCATCACTCGTACAACTCCGGTGGCTTACATTGTGGTCCTTTATGCCATTCGAATGGCCGGAATTGCGATGACGATGATGCCAGTTACAACATCCGGTATGAATGCCTTGCCATTTAGCATGATGAGTAACGGAACCGCTGTTAATAACACGCTTCGTCAGGTTGCTTCATCTGTCAGCACAGCTGTTTTGGTAAGTATTTTATCAAACGTGACATCCAATGATATGCCTAGCAAATCATTGTTGAAGTCTGCACCACTTGCTTATAAGAACAGTGCCTTAAACGCCACTTTAAGCGGTTATCACGCAACATTTTGGGCAGCTATTGGTTTCTGTGTGCTTGGTTTGGTTGTAGCCTTCTTCGTTAGTGGTCGAAGCCCACACTCAATCAAAAGCGATGCCTTAGATGGAGGTGAAGATTAATGATTATTTTTTCTTTAATTATCCTCGCGATTCTATTGTTCATCTGTATGGTTAGCATCCCCAAAACCTTTTGGCGTATGCTATGTAGCTTAATCATTGCCGCCTTAATTATTGTCTCCATGGCTTTAATGGTGGCTAATGACCGCGACCACTTTGGTATGAAGAAAGTAACGACCACCACGACAACCGACTTGATTTCTGTTTCACCTTCAAGTCAAATGAAAATGTTGTTATATCAAGATGTAGGAACTTCTGGCAAAGAACGTGTCTATATCTATAAAGAACATAAGACACAAAAGAACCCTACCACAACAAATCCAGATCCAACCAACACTTCCAACAAAGTTAAAGTTGTTTCTGGAACACCACGCGTTGTGACAAAGACGACGCGATGGGTATATAAGAACTCAAGTTACAAACTCTGGTTCGGAATTGCTGGAAATAACCATAAATTAATCAAGCATCGTAATACGCTTGAAATTAATAAAGACTGGTTAACCTTAAGTTCTGCTCAAGCCAAAAAGCTTCAAAAACTTGTTAAACAAAATTCAGCAAGCATGAAAAAAAAAGCAAAGGCCTATGTCATGGCTGCCGTTAAGAAGTCAGTTACAGCAGCTATGAAGAAAGACCCGACTATGTCAGCTGCCAAACAAAAAGCTCTGACAGCTGCTGCAACTAAAAAAGCTACTGCTGCTTATCAAAAGCAGGCAATGGCAAAGATGGTGGCAGAAGCTAAAAAATAGAATATTGATCTATATACAATAATCCCTTCATGGTGATTAGATGAAATAACATAAATTCATCTAATCACCATGAAGTTTTTTCTATGGCTAATTTTAGATATACACCTAAGGATAATTGCACAAAATTTGTATGATCATTGAATCGATTTCTTGATATTTATAACTTAGTTTTCGTTTATTTAAACCGTTCAATTCTATTGATAAAAAACAAGACAACAGCGGTTCCCCTTGCAGGGCTCCGTACTGTTATCTTAAAAAAATTCTATTTGATAAAGTTGCCTTGCTTAATAGAATATTGCTTTCCAGCCGTAATATCATACTGAATTAGTTTATAGTCGTTGATAATTGTTTTGGCTTTTGTTGATAATCGTTTATAAGTAATATACTTACCATTTTGTGCCATGAACTTATCACGTTCCGCCGCTGGCACGTAATTATTAATTTCAGTCAACAACGCCACATAAGCTGAAACCTTTGTATCTGTTTGCTTGAACATTATTGGCGTAAACATGTTTGGTGACACTACTTTTGTATGTTTAATCTTTGCATGTTTAAAGTTACTATAAATGAAATAATTTGTTTGATGTAACTTATTATCATATTTGACCAAGTTTTTACCACTAACCAAATTTCCTTCATAAAGACCGGGTAAATGATCCCCATACCAGACTATTGTCACATGTTTTTTCATTTTTGAAACTTTTTTTATAAGCATTTTCAAATCCTGATCAGTATAGTGTAAACCTTGAGAGTAAGATTCCACTGAGTCAAGACTAGCCTTCGTCAAATTTCCTGTTGCCTTATAATTATTTTCAGTATAAGTACCAAGATGATACGGCATATGATTTTGCATCGTGGATAATTGGATGAATTGACCCTTATTAGTTGAATTAATTTGTTTTAACAACTGACGATAGGCAGAATCATCCGATACATACGGAGATTTATCAAGTCGCTTTGCAAAGGTCAGTTTATCTCCAGTAAAACTGTAAAAATGTTGAAAACCAAACTTTTTAAACACATTTGTTCGGTTATAGGTAACACCAGAATATGGATGAATCGCATTTTTTGTTTTAAAGTAATCTGTGATAACTGGTAAATTATTGACTTTTGGAACCAAGAAAACATATGGCGTAACCATTGAGGGATCAAAGTTATTCATTGACAAACCAGTTAATGATTCAAACTCAATATTGGCTGTTCCTCCTCCATAACTAGGACTGTCCATCAATCCAGAAGTATTATGCTTTGCAAGTGACTGTTCAAATGGAATCGGATTAGACGACAACTTTACAGTTGGCATCATTCGTGGATCTGCATAACTTTCACTAAGCACATATACAACGGTTTGCTTATTTAAAGAACGATTTTTACGTGTTTTATTTATTTTTCTGGAAATTCTTTTATATTTTTCGACAATTTGATTGATACGTGCCTGCGAATAACCATTTGGTTTATCCATGGTTTTTATAATAACCGTACTCATAAATGTAACTGCTGGACCATAATGCGTTGACGACATTTCTAGTGCACCTGGATGAGCACTAAAGCCAGCGTTAGTTAATGATGCCATTAAAAAGCTACTGTCAGTAACTTTTTTATCTTTCCAAGCAATTAGATTCATCTGATTTTCGGTTTGTGCAAAATTATACAATAATAACGCAGATCCCAAAACCACCAAGACTCTTAGTGGCCAATGAAAAATTGGACCCTTCATAAAAAAACGTTGTAGAATTACTGCTAAGATTGTCAATCCTATTAGTCCGGCAATTAGCCCATATACAACGTTCATATTTACCATTTTAACAATTTCTGGTAAAGAGTTAATCATTCCAAAATCAGGTCGAATAATTGGCTCATCTCTAGCCTGCAGTTTTGCATAATTAGCATAACTCAAAATTAGCATTAACATCACAAACAAAAAATTTGAGTACCAAAAACGATTTAATACACCCTGAATAAATAAATATAACAATAAAATAATGACAAGATTAAACAATTCCAGATAAAGCGCATTTCCTTGAAGATTTTTTAAAGAAATAATTCCAGAGCTTAGAAATTGAAGACCATTATAAATAAGGTAAGTACTACTTACCATGCATACAACTACTGGAATTGTGATTTGCATATTGCGAACTCCTAAATACCGTCGAGCAACTCCAAAAGATTCCACAATAATTAATCCCAAAGCAATTATAAATGTACACATGTAAAATCTTAGCAACACATAAATTGTTGAAGATCTAGCAACTTGCAACATTGTATATTTTGTTAATGTGCCAATTACCAATGGATTCAAAAGTAATAACATAAGCCCTAAAAACACTCGTGAAATAACAAGTGTTGAAAAAAGATGCAATTTTTCATTTCCATTTGGTGAGACTAACAAACTCAAACTTAGAAAAGAAACACAATCAATTAACAGTGCATGTTCTATCTGTAATGAAGGTGTTCGAACAATCAAAGTTAAAATTATTCCCAATACAGCTACAAAAAACGGCACTAATACATAAGCTACTCGCGTGATTAGATTCTGGTTAGTCAAATAGCTGGAAACCAAAAAAACAAATAGACTCCATGCAATCATTAATAACAGATTACGGTTTGAAAAAACAAGAGAAAAAATAAACAAGAAAGCTGCAATTATAAAAATTCCAGAAATAATTAATTTTGGAGTGATGCTACTCTTTAAATACTTTAATCCGGTCAAAAGAATCAAACCAAACAAAATAACACCAATAATCCAGTAACTTTTATTAATAAACGGCAAAATGCTTTGTATTAAGGCAAATTTAGTAATGCTTGTAACATTAACTGCTAATACAAATGTCGAAATAGAAATTGTATACGCCAAAATTTCTAAAAAAAGTTTTGCTAAACTGCTTAACGAAAGTTTAGAATATTCAATTGTTGCCCCTAAGGTACCAATAATTCCTATAATACCAATATTTTTAAACAGTGATCCAACTTTTAAAAAAATCTCTAAATTAATTGTTTTTGTAACAAACTGCATATTTAAAAGTAAACTACTAACAAGTGCAAGACATAAAAAAATTAGAGAAATAGTTCCCATTACAAAAATCTTTTTTGTCATTTTTGAAAATATCATATTTCGTTTCTCCCCTGTATTTATGTTACATATTCCATTAACGACCATAAAAAACGACGTGATAATTGGTCATTATCAACCATTATTACGCCGTTAACAAAATACGTCAATAAACATTCTTATCGGTCTTTTTCCCAAACTGCCTTAATTACTTTTTTAGTAGATGTTCCATTTTCAATATAACCATATTTTTTATAAAACTTTGCATATTTTTCTTTATAATTTTTTACAGTTAATTGAATATTTTGAATTGCATCAACTAGTTGATGCGTATTATATAACAAAGGACCCGGTGCTTCGAATTTAAAATCAATATAGAAGCCTCGAAGATTATCCTTATATGCCTCATAATCATATGTGTAGAACAACAGTGGTTTTTTCGTAATTGCGTAATCAAACATGACTGATGAATAGTCAGTTACACAAATATCGGCTAATAAATACAACTGTTGTACATCTGAAAATTTAGAAACATCAATAAAGAAGTCCTTGAAATATTCAGGAATGTACATCTTAGTTTTTACAATTGCATGCTGCCTAAAAAGTATCACATAATCTTCATGCAACGCATTATACATTTTCTCGATGTTGAGTTGTAATTTAAAATCTTGTTTTCCTGTTGAAGTACGTTCGTCATCTCTAAAAGTCGGTGCATACAATATAACTTTTTTATTCCCAATCCCCCACATATTGCGTAATTGGCGTAGAATCTGTTTTTTTTGTTCTTCATTTACAAAAAAGATATCATTTCGAGGATACCCAGTTTCCAGAATCTGAGCTCGTGGATGAAATGCTGATTTAAATCGTTCAGTGGCATAACGACTGGGTGAAACAAGATAATCCCATTGTGAATTAACCTTATTCATCATAGGAACATAATTATCATTTTTACCTTCAAAGCTGTCCACATCGTTCATCATTTTTTTTAATGGTGTTCCATGCCAAGTTTGTAAGAAAATTGTATGTCGCGGTTTTCGAATGTAATGTGGAAAATTCTGATTATTAACCCAAAATTTTGAAGTGGCCAGATAGTGAAAATACTGCCAACTAAATCGTTTAATAATGATTAGTCGCTTATCCTTCTCAATATCATAACCATTATAAATCCAAATAAATTTATAATTCTTAAAATATGGATCTTTCAACATGTGTTGATAAATCTGTTTTGGACTATCTGAATACTGTTTTCCAATACCACTTTCAAAAATAATTTGTTTTTGATTCGTTGGTAGACAATGACGCATAAACCAGTAAATCAATCGCATTGACGAAAAATAATGTTTTGACTTGCGAAAACGATTAAATAGTTTATTGAAAAAGAAGCCATATTTAAAGCGTTCAAACTTTGTCTCTTTTCCCGTATGTTGAATACCTTCAAATACCCGTGAAGAATTATTTTGATCCTTTTTAAGGATAAACTTACTCGATTTAACCTTATTAGTATCCGAGATTGCAAAATTTCGCGTACCTGCGGCTTCCATACTCTCAATAACTTGATTCTCGGTATAAACCACATCTCCCGGTAAATCACGTTCAAGATTAAGATGTGATCCTTTTTTTCCAAGAAAACGGACTTGATCAAATTCGTAGTAAATGACTGATTTATCCAGAAATGAAAAATCTATACCCACACTAGAATAGTCTGTAATCATCAAACAAGATTCCTTAATCAGATCTTGCACCATTGCTTCCCCTTGACTAATGGGTGTGATGTAATCAGGAATATTAAAGTGATGCAAGAATTTCTGTGCATTGGGATGTAAGCAGAACAGGATCTTATAACCTTCATCCGCCAGTTTTTTAAAATGCGAATGATTAATTAAACTATTGTAAACGGCCAAATAGTTACTTTTCTTAAAAGCATCATCATCACGTAGCCAGTCTCGCCAAGTAGGTATGATAAGAATTTGCCTTTTTGCTGTAGTTCCCGAAGCAAACAAACGATCGAAACGTGGTAAGCCTGAAACAATGACACTTTTTGCAGGATATTGTAGATCATTTGTCACAATCTTTTTCTCGCGTTCCGAACTTGTTACAAAAACATCTGCATAGAACGTATCAAATCTTCGCCCATTAATATCGATCAGATTTTTTGTTCCTAAGACACCATGTTGCAAAAAAACGATTTTTGCCTTAATCATAGCCAAAAAATCATGATTAATTGTAGGCAATAAAACTTTATAATCATGAGTTCCACAGATCACTTGTGCTAAATAAGCAACACGAAAATGCTCAGCAGAATTAAATCTCACCACATGATCTAGCGAAGATAAATTACGTATATCTAAAGATTCATTATCTATCACATAGTAAGCATTAATTTCCGGATGATTTTCACGTAAATATTTAAAGAAAAAGAAACCATTATCCTGAGCCTTATTACTCTTTTCGCCGATTAGCCAAACATTTTCTTCTTTTCTTACCTGTTTAGCTAAAACCTTGTGATACATGTCGATTGCAGCATCATCAAAAACATTACAATACATCGCTAGATTATTACCTTTTAAAGTAAAATATGGTGTTAATTCAATATTATTATCACCACTTTTTAATATCATATTTCCCCGCAATTCTTGTTTAACTCGAGCACGCGGGTTACCTAAGCGATGTTTTAAAGTTTCTGTGTATCCAGCGACTTTCACATATATATCAAAGTCTAAGACATCTCGAATATAGTCAATTTTATTCACTACATTTTGAACATTTTTTTGAAAAATATGAAAAGAAAAGTTATAACGGTGACGGCTTAAATTAGCATTGGAACCTTCATAAGTTAGCTTCCCAGGTAAACGTAGATTATTATCAAAACTACGTAGATAAAAATCAATAAAAATTTGATCAGTCTTTAGATAGTTACTTGTAAATGTACCTTCAACATTAATCTCTTCGTCACTAATTGAAAGCTTGGAGATAGTTTCTTGCCGAATATAGGTATTGGTTGGAAGATCAACATTACGAGCAAATGAAAGAAAACCATTGCGTGTAATGTATGGTGTCAAAGTATTCTCTTCAAACTTATACGTATGAAAATTTTCAACTTTCAATTGGTGAGACTTTAAGTTAAATGATTTTGGTTCCGGATCTTCCGACTTATCAATTTTCTCCTCACTTTTGGTTTCTAAGTCATTTTTAGAAATAAATTCATCCAAAACTTGAACATTGAGTTTATTACTATTAATATTGTCTTTTTTTAGAATTTTGCTCAGTTCAGTAAGATCAATTATAAATGTATTTTGTTGATCTGGGCTTAATGTCATAATCATTTCATCTGAATAAACAGCCGACACATACATTTTTGTAATCTGCATTTCTGGTGAAGAAATAGTTATTCTTAATTTGCTTTCCGTTTGAACAAGCGAAATATCAGAATTATTAGTCATCAAATGTTCCTTTCTCTTTTACAAGGATTATCCTTAAAATTGAATTACATGTGTTACAAGAATCATCCTTAAAAATATAACTATTCTAACCTTGAACAACAAAACATCAATCAATGTTTTACACATTAATTATTATACTTTAGATTTTAGTTTTATTCTTAGTTTTAATTTTTTTTAATATGTTTTTTGTGATTTCAGTAGAACTTCTACCGGAATGTTGCTGACAAAACTTTTGATAAAAATTATCCATTTTTATAGAAGTGTCTTCTCCAAGTATTTGAAGTGCTTTATGAGTCAGCATCAACAAGTCATTTTCATTCCAAGCAATTTCGCCAGGAAGATCTTTTTCATAGTTCAAGTAAAAGCCACGCAACTGATCCTTATATTCATGATAGTCATACGGATAAAAAATGATTGGTCGCCTAAGATATGCGTAGTCGAAAAAAACGGATGAGTAATCTGTAATTAATAAATCAGAAACTAAATATAGATCTGATATATCATGATACTGTGAAAAATCAAGAACTCTTCCATGGTACGCTTTAAGATCCAATTGACCAACAATTAAATAATGCATACGTAATATTAAAATTGTGTCTTTATCCAGTGCTTCAAGTAATTTGTCAATTGAAAAAGGCATTTTAAATAGATACTGTCCCTTTGCGGCAAAAGCATTATCTCGATATGTCGGGGCGTACATAATTACTTTTTTATCCATAGGAATATTTAGTCGTTGTTTGATTCTTGAAATTTCAGTTGAAGTTGTATTAATTAATTTATCATTTCTTGGATAACCAATTTCCGCAATATTATTGTGAAAATCAAAAGCTCTTCGAAAAATTTCAGTTGAATACGAATTTGCCGATATCAACGTATCCCAACGTTTTGTTTCACTAACAAAATTTCGATGATATGCATCTGTTGTTGTACTGGGCATCGTTACATGTAAAATATCAAGTCCTAACTTTTTTAAAGGTGTCCCATGCCATGTTTGAACATAGTAAACATGTGCAGGCTTACGTACCCACTTTGGTATTCGTGCATTGACCACCCATACTTGAGCTCTTTCCATCAAAACTGCCCATTTTAAACTTCGCCTTATAGCATAGTCAATATGATGGGCTTCACAATAAGCCTGTTGACTCTGCTTGATTGACCAAACACAATTTACATTGGAATTGATCTTCATATCTTCATAAATTGCATATGGAGAGTCACTTACTTGTCGCCCTCCAAAACTTTCAAAAACAATCGTTGGCTTTTTGTATGGTCTAAAATTGATCTTCATCAAATTTCTTATAAAGATTGTACGAACACGAATGATAAACGATTTAGCATGATTCATTAAAGAGTTAACTACTACCATATTTATACTCTCCTAATTATTTACAAATTTATATGTAACCTGTATATTTAGACTGTTAGTGATTTTGAAAAGTTCTTTGATGCTTGCGTTCATTGATAGACGAACAATACAATTATATTGTGCTTCTCTTAATTAGTAAATATTAAACTGAATGAATTAAAAAAAAGGACAAACTAAATATGCCAAAAAAAAATACCCAAACAGCATTTCAAAAAAACAATTTATTCTGGACTTTGGGAATAATTTTTATCTTCTTTTTGTTATTAGGAGTTGCTACACCATTAAGTGGCGATGACTGGACCTGGGCTTCAAGCATTGGACTTCATAGATTATCAACTGGTTTTATTGGCTACAACGGTCGCATTATCAGTAATGTTCTTGAAATCATTATTACCAGAAATATCTTTATACGTGTTTTCCTTTACGCTTCATTAAGTACTGGATTAGTATATCTCACAACCAAAATTGCACTTTATAAATCAACGATTCATATTTGGCCCTATTTCTTAACTACTGGTCTGTACTTAACACTATCAACAGAGGTATATTCACAAACTTTCGGATGGTTTGCGGGATTTATAAATTACATTTTGGGAATGTTACCAATATTCTATTTTATCTTGTGGAATATTGAACACAAAAATAATCACCAAAAAGTATCTATTTACAACTCCGTAATACTTCTACTTGTTGGTGTAACTTCCAGTTTGATTATCGAGAATGTGACAATTTATTCAATTTTACTGGCTATCACCGCAATTATCTACTTTTTTAAAAAAAATAAATCACAGTTACTAGGCATATACGCTTACACAATTGGAACTTTAATTGGAGCCATCATCATGTTTAGTAACCCAATTTACAAGACAGAGCTTACTGGTAACAGTAATTTTCGTCACGTAGCTTTTGGTGCCGCTATGTGGACAAAGGTCTCACAAATTTACACTTCTGCCATGTATAAATATGTATTTCAAGAAAATGGATTAATCATTCTGATCATAAGTATTTGCCTAATTATTTGTTTATGGAGAAAAACATCTAATGTCTTAAATTCTATTTTCAAGGCCATATTGAGCTTGATTTTAATCAGCTATGCTTTTTTTTCAGCATTCATTCGTAATTTGCTACCAATTACCAACTTCGATCAAATGATGGTTTCTTATTTACTGGCTAGCTTTAGTATTTTGTTCATCGTAGCTCTCTGTCTGTCCTTAATCTACATTGGTAATACTACCATTCGTTGGCATTTACTTTTTTATATATTATCAGCTCTCATTTTATCGGCTCCATTTGCTGTTATTTCACCATATGGACCACGGTGTGCGTTTGCAACAATTTGCTTTATGATTTTAGCTGCTTTGAAACTATTTAATTATGTAACCAGTTTTTCGTCCGAACTAATAAATATCTCTAGATCATTAAGCCTTGTTTTTGGCTGCTTTTCTATGCTTTTTATACTTATTATTATGTCGACAAATGGTTATATCAATCAAGAACGAGCAAAAAAAATTAATACACAGTTGGCTAAAAATCAAAAAGTAATCTATGTATCACGATTACCATTTCAACAGTATAACTGGGATACCTCACCAAATATTACACGTTTTCAACACAATATGTACATGAAACGCATGCATATCTCTATAACCAATCACAAACTTGTTTTTGTTCCATTTAAAGATCGCAATTCAAAATTCTAAGTTTAGTTAGCATGCCTTTCTTGTAAACTCACATTTGTTGATAATCATCGTACATTTACAAAGACCATTATAAATCAATAAAAATACCACTTTTCATATGGAAATGAAAAAGTGGTATTTTTATTGATTGAACGTTACAATTTTTTGAAATTCTAGTCATATGAAATATGCAAAAATAACTACAATCGGTTCAATGGTAAATCACGTAAGACCCTTCCTTATTCAAAGATCAAACATTTAGAAAAATACTAAGTGCAGTTTTCTAAACCAATTTTTGATATCGTTTAAAGGTGTTGCACTTGATTTGACAGTCAAGAAATTTTTTTATTATTAAAACAGTTCATTTTAAGATTCTATTACTATCAATTTATTTTTGAGTCGCCTTATTCAACGTGTAAATTAGTTTGCCATCCTTAAACTTCTTAACAGGCTTTAACCGAATATAGTTATGTGTCTCAATTTGTTTTGCATTAACCTTACTTATAGCCAAAACATAATCACGGTGCCCACGATACTTAGTTTTAAATTCACACATATCTCTTAAATAACCATACTTTCGAATCGGTCCCATTCTATTTTTAAATTCTGGTTTTACCTCTTGTAACTTTAAATACTGCCTATGATCAATTGGTTTTTGATAAGTTCTAAAATAAGTAAAATTTCTTGAAACTGGACTGGTAAACAAATAACTTTTTCTTTTTCTTTCCATGAACTGATTGATTGCTTTTGTATTTTTCATTGAAAATTGACGAATATTTCCTGTCCGGTAGGGTGATGATTCTTGAAAATATTGAAATACGAAAAAAATCATTGGCAATATAGTTAATATAAGAATCAATAATATGCCAAATTGATTTTTTTCTTTTTGGGCTACAATATACATACCAAATCCACACAAAATAATGAGTGGAACATGAATCAAATTCCAGTGGGTATAATTAGGAACCACGATGAAAGTCATTGGTAGAAAAGAAATTAATGCAATTATACATATTGTTTTTATCAAATTTAGTTTTTCTGGTAAAACTCGTTTACCATATAAAATACCAACTATTGCAAAAATAATCAAAATCCATGGAAAAATCATACCAAATGGTGGCATAGTATTTCGACTAAGTCCGTCACTACCAGTTACATACATACCAAAACCAGTCACAATATTATGGAACATCGTATTTACGACATTTCCAGAAAAATTAATCAATGAGGAAGTCCTGCTCTGAGGTAAGGGTGAAATATTGAACCAAAGAAACTTAGTTGGTTGAGTAATGTGCTTGACAAAAATATTATACGCAAAATAAACTAATGGTAAAACCAACACAGTAATAACAGAAAAATACAGGATAATTGGTTTGAAAGGAAGTAAATTTTTCCAATACAAATAACAAAATAATATCGTAAGAAATATTGGTAAATAGAGCCATGTTGCAACATATCCGTATGCTGAAAAACTTATTAATGTAGCTGAAATTATGAACCAAATAAATTTTGAACTTGACTTTTTTCTTTGAAAAAAGAATAGTAACGCCAAAATAGAAAAGCTTACAAATAATGGTGCAATATTTGCGTCAAGTACCCACCGGCTCATTACATACCAACCAGGTGATGTAACAAAAGCAAGCATCATTAAAAAAGTTGCTAAATAGTTTCTACTTATATAAAAAATATAACCACACAACAAGCCAATCAATAGTAACGATAAGAAAGTCATAGGAAATCGAAAAGTAAAAAAGCTAAAGCCAAAGAATTTAACAATTGGCCGAACAATCAAGCTATATAAAATTGATTGTCCTTGTCCCCATACAGAGGAAAAATAGACTGGATGATGAAAGCCATGTATATCGGTACCGAAATGCGTAAAACTTATTACCTCATTCGCATAATTGGCCTCATCTACAAATAAAGTCGGAACTATTGATAATTTATAGAACAAAATAATCATGTATAAAATAAATAGTACAATTGTGACAGTTAAATAAACTTTGTTTTTATGCTTTTTGAAAATCATTATTACTCCCCCCATTAACAAACATGTTAAATTGTATCACAGTAAGGCTACCGAAGGATAGTATGTTTTAGCTCTATCAATCATCTCACAACTTTTTACAAACCTAATTGCTATACAAAATAAGCACAAAAAAACAGCATTGAAAGAGACTCCTAATTTTCAATACTGTTTTAGATATTTTAGCTTTTAAAAATTTGCGAATTTGACTGAAATTAATAATTTTAGTATTTTTTATTTAAATTGCTGGCCAGTTCCAGTTGTCTTTGGATAAACTGGATGCAAAAGTACTGTAGGATCTGTGATACTCTTTGTAACCGAATGTCCAGAAACTGACACAAAAGCAAAGAAAACCATAACTATTAAAGCTGCCAGTATAATCCATTTACTTGCCGTAGTCATTTTGCTCGGAAGAACTTCGCCATAAAAAAGTTTATGTGTAGCCTTTTGAGCTTCATGTTCTTCTAGCCCTTCTGCTTGGCCTACTTCCTTAGCAACCTTTTGTTCATAACCCTTAATATCAAAATTTAACTGTAGTTGCTTCTTGGTTTTTTGATAATTTGAACGTTCTGCCTTTGTCTTTTTCTTAAAGTCAGCCGAGAATTGTCGATACGCATTCACTACTTCTTCTGTGTTCCCGATCATACGTAAATCACCAAAATGAATCCATGCCGTGCGGTCACAAAGCATCTCAACCTGTTTTAAAGAATGACTTACAAAAAGAATTGTTTTACCTTCCGTTTTAAATTCATTAATCTTATCCAAACATTTTTGATAGAAGGTATCATCACCAACTGACAAAGCTTCATCAATGATTAAAATATCTGGATTAATGTGCACTGCAATTGCAAATCCAAGTCGTGAACGCATACCAGACGAATAGTCCTTTACGGGTTGATCAATAAAATCACCAATATCTGCAAATTCGATGATATCATCGCGGACAGCGTCGATTTCTTCAAACGTTAAGCCCTGCATAAGTCCTTTTAATCTGATGTTTTCTAGTCCTGTCAGACTTCTCTTTAATCCTGCACTGATAGCTACAATTGAGGTGTCACCACGAACATCCACAAATCCGGTTGTTTGTGGAATAATTCCAGAAATAATATTAGACATAGTAGACTTTCCAGAACCATTAACCCCAATAATTCCAACTGACTCACCTTTATGAATCGTTAAACTAATGCCTTTAAGTGACCAAAAATGAGGAACATCACTATTTTTTGATAGATTAAAGAAAGATTTTAATTTTTCATTCTTCGTTCTATAAAGATCATATTCTTTAGTCACATTTTTTAATTTGATCTTGTACTCTTCAGCCATAATTACATATTCTCCATTTTCTAAATCAAATCAACGAAATTAGCACGGAATTTATTATGCAAGAAAGTGCCAACTATCATCACAATGAAAACAAACATCCAAAAAACAATAGTAATCGTTAGATTAGGCTCTTGCCAAACCCATCCCTTATTTAGAAGCGATTCACGCATTCCATTAATCACATAGTAAAATGGATTTAATTCCAAGATTCGAATTAAAATAACTGGGAAATTAGATGTTGCAAAATTAAACAGTACACCACTCATATAAAACAACATTCTTAAAATAGATTGTAAAGTAATTTGCCAATCTCGAATCAGCACCGTTACCGTAGAGTTAAAAATTCCGAGTGCATATAATAATGCCATCATACAAATGAAATAATAAATAAACTGAATCCATGAAATTGTTGGAAAAATATGATTAACTAACATCAAAAAGACAGAGAATCCTAACATTGTCCAAAAACTTGTTAAATTTCCCACAATTTTTATAGATGGCAAAATACTAACTGGAAACTTCATTTTAGAAGCCAAGCCAACCTCTTGATAAACACTTTTTGATGCGTCAAGAACACTTCTATTCATAAATAGCCATGGTGTAATTCCAACCACCATCCAAGGTAAATACGGCACACCCGGCATCGGATCGCCACGTTTTAACGCAACGCCAAACACCAAATAGTAAATTCCAATCTGGATGAGAGGGTTTAAAACTTCCCAAGCTAGTCCCAAATAATGACTTTGGTACGTAGCCCTGTCACCAAACTTTGCCATTCTCCGAATAATTTTAAAGTTTTGAAATTGTTCAGAGATTATCTGATACATTGTATGCATTTCCTTAACCTCTCGTATTTAGACATTTGATAATTCACATTTTGATAGTATAGTCGATTAAATTTGTTACGTCAATGAAAGCTTGATAGATAAACGATATTCCTTATATTTGATTATATTTCATATAAGTCCATAAGCTAAAAGTGTGCTTCCATTTCCGCTTCACTCATCACTTCAACACCAAGGGTTTGTGCCTTTGTCAACTTACTTCCAGCATCAGTTCCTGCAATCAGTAAATCGGTCTTTTTAGAAACCGAGCCAGTAACATCGGCCCCTAGATCTTCAAGTTTTTCTTTTAACTCATTGCGGGTATAGTTTTCCAATTTCCCTGTTAAGACAACTTTTTTACCATTAAAATAATTATCTTCTACCTGGGTTGTCGTTGGTCCGTCATAAGTCATATTGACACCTGCTGCAACTAACTCCTCAATCGTATCTTGGGCGGCTTCACTTTGAAAGAAAGTCACGATATTAGCAGCTAAAATGTCGCCAACTGCATCAATGGCGGTTAATTCTTCTTCACTAGCCTTTGCCAATTTGTCCATTGTCAAAAAGTTTTCAGCTAAAATACGCGCCATTTTAGTTCCCACACCAGGAATTCCGATACCATTCACCAGCCGCTCCAAAGAGTTTTGTCGGCTGTTATTAATGGAATCCAATAACCCATTAATTCTTTTCTCTTTAAAATTATCCAGCTTTGCTAAGTCATCAGGATCTAAGGAATACAAATCCGAAAAACTACGGACTAGTTTATGGTCAAAGAAAACTTGAATTAAACGGGGACCCAATCCGTTAATATTCATGGCATTCCGCGAACCAAAATGCTCTAGACGAGCCACCATTTGTGCAGGACAATCTGGATTAATACAACGCAAAGCGACCTCTCCATTTAAATGAACCAGTTCGCGATCACATGACGGACAATTGGTTGGGATCTGTAATTCTTTACTATCGGCCGCTCGTTTATCCAGAATAACTTCCGTAATTTCTGGAATAATATCACCAGCCTTATGTAATTTGACAGTATCCCCTAGCCGTACACCCTTCGCCGCGATTTGATCCACATTATTAAGTGTAGCTCGGGCAACGGTTGAACCTGCTAGCTGAACAGGATCCATAATAGCAGTTGGGGTCACCACACCCGTTCGACCAACCGTCCATTCAATTTCACGAATAACCGTTAACGCCTCTTCTGGTGGGAACTTATAGGCAATCTCCCAGCGTGGCACCTTCACAGTATGGCCCAGTTGTCCTTGCAAGTCTAAATCGTTAACTTTAAGCACAATACCATCAATTCCATAAGCTAACTGATCTCGTTGCGCTTGGTACTCATCAATATATTGCCAAACTTCATCTAAGTTATGACAAACACGTTGCGTCGGATTCGTATTAAATCCTAATTCCTCCAGCATTTCAATGGCTTCATGTTGGGTAGCAACCTGCAGATCATCGAACGTGCTAATCGTGTAAATGAACGTATCTAGTTTTCGTGCTCTTGTCACTCGTGTATCAAGCTGGCGCAAACTTCCTGCAGCTGCATTCCGCGGATTAGCAAAAACAGCCTCACCACGTTCTTCTTGTTGTTTATTTAGATCGGCAAAAGCCTGTTTTGGCATATAGCATTCACCACGAACTTCAATCGACACAGGTTTGGTTAAAGTTTGTGGAATTGAGGAAATGGTCTGTAAATTTTTAGTGATGTCTTCGCCAATATTTCCATCACCACGTGTAGAGCCTCGCACTAGTTTGCCATCTTCATAAACTAAAGAAATTGCCAAACCATCAATTTTTAACTCAACATTATAATCAACCGGGTAGCCCACATTTTTTTGAATACGATCATCAAACTCTACTAGTTCTTCTTTTGAAAACACATCCCCCATTGATAACATGGGAATTTCATGACGTACTTTAGTAAATCCACTAAGCACCTCACCACCGACCCGTTGCGTGATTGAGTCCGGGGTCACAATTGAAGGAAACGCTGCTTCCAATTCTTGTAGGTCACGATACTTCGCATCATAAACACTATCTTCCACTTCAGGATTATCCTTTGTGTAGTAGTCTTTTCCCCATTGATTTAACGTTTTTCTTAATTTCTGAGCAGTATCACTTGCTTCTTGTTCAGAATATTTTGAAATTGGTTTTGGTAACGCCATTTTAATTCCTCCATATTAAAGCTAATTCAAATCGATATCGAGTTCGACGGGACAATGGTCCGAGCCAAAAATTTCATTATGAATTTTAGCATCCTGTAATTTGTCCTGTAAACTATTGGAAGCCACGAAGTAATCAATTCGCCAGCCGGCATTATGATCACGGGCGTGGAATCGATAACTCCACCACGAATAGATGCCTTCTTTATCCGGATAAAAATAACGGAAGGTATCTGTAAACCCACTTGCCAACAACTCAGTGAATTTACCTCGTTCTTCATCCGTAAACCCAGCATTGTGATGATTTGTCTTATCATTTTTAATATCAATTGGTTCATGTGCGACATTCAAATCACCACAAAAAATAACCGGTTTGGTTTTGGCTAACTCATCAACATAATGGCGAAAATCATCATCCCACGTCATGCGATAATTCAACCGTTTTAGTTTAGCTTGTGAATTGGGCGTGTAACTTGTCATCATATAAAAGTTTTTAAACTCTAAAGTAATTAACCGACCTTCATGATCATGAATATCTACACCCATGCCGTACTTTACACTGAGCGGTTTAATTTTTGTAAAAATTGCTGTTCCTGAATAGCCCTTACGATCCGCATAGTTCCAGTACTGATAATAGCCAGGCAAATCCAAATCCAATTGACCCGCTTGCATTTTGGTTTCTTGTATACAAAAAATATCAGCATCTAAAGTATTAAACGACGCCACAAAATCATGAGTAACCGCAGCTCTAATGCCATTTACGTTCCAAGAAATTAATTTCATAATTTTAATTACCTCTTTACTGAATAAGTCTCCATGGTAAGAATTATACCATTCAAAAACCTGCTTCTAAAATTAATCCATCGAGCTTTACCATAATTAAAAATCCCGCGATAAATTTCATTCGCGGGATTTTATTTAATTACCTAATTTTTTACATATTTTTCAAAATTTCAGACAATGCTGGTTGTCCAAACACATTGTAAGTCTTCTTATAATTATTGATTGTTTCTTGATCAAACTGTTCAGGATCCATTGGAATAAATGATGTATCAATTGGATCCACATTTTTAATTTTAGCATCGACAACAATTGGTTTTGTATTGCCTGCCTTTTGTAATTCATCAATCTTATCAAAAGCAGTATCCAGTGATTTTTGATCCGTAACCGTAAACCCAATTGCACCCATGTCTTTAGCAACACCAGCCCAGTTAGCACCTAATAAATCAATGCCATATGGTGCTTGTTTGGCAGCAATTTTTTCATGTTGAATAAAACCAAACACTTTATTTTCGAGCACCACATTAACAACCGGAAGTTGATACTTAACTTCAGTCAATAAGTCCTGCATCACCATTGCATAGCCGCCATCACCAGAGATTGTAACCACTTGTCGGTCTGGAAAACTTAACTTACCAGCTATTCCAGATGGTAATCCATAGCCCATTGTGGCAAACCAAGAAGACAAAGTGAACTTCTGATTTTTGTTAAGTGGCAATTGACGAATTGCCCACTCAGTATTATTACCGACATCAGCACCAAAAACAGTGTCATCTTTCGCGTGAGCCTTGACTGTTTTCATTACAGCTTCTGCAGGTAAACCTTCTGAATCATCGCTGGCTAACGTATCTATCCACCTATCCCAGTTTTGTTTATCTAATCGTGCCGCTTTTAAGAACTTAGTTGGTTCAATTGTGACATCACGTTTTAATAACTCTTGCAAAAAGTCTTTCCCATCCCCAAGAATAGCTAAATCAACGTCACGTTGTTTACCAATATCAGCCGCATTATTGTTGACCTGAATGATTTTAACGCCCTCTGGTAAAAAGCGTAAGAATGGATAATTGGTCCCAACAGAAAGCACTAAATCAGCCATTTGTGAAACTTCAAAACCAGGTTTGGTTCCTAAACGCCCACGAGATCCCATGAAATTAGGGTGATCAGTTGGCATTACCCCAGTCGCAGGCACTGTTGAAAGCACAGGTAAACTAAATTTCTCAGATACAGCCACTAATTCTTTTGTAGCACCTTTCAGCCCAACACCGGCCCAAATAATTGGATGTTTAGCTTTTTGAATGGCAGAAACAACCTGATCAATTGTGGCAGCATCAAATTTTGTATGCATTTCTTCCTTATAAATAGGGGCTGTTTTGAATTCGGTAAACTCAATTTCTTGGCCAGATAAATCGTCTGGAATAATAACAACGGCCGGACCCTTATGCGCGTATGCGGCACGAATCGCTTGATCCACGACGTATGGAATTTGTTGAGCACTGACCACTTGTTCATGAAAGACAGAAACATCAACAAACATGGGATCCTGATTCATTTCCTGAAAAAAGGATGTGTTCATGACGCCAGTTGCTGATTGACCCACAATTGCTAGAACGGGCGCATGATCCATTTTGGCATCATACAAACCATTAAATAGATGAGTAGCACCGGGGCCAGCTGAGCCAAAACTAACACCAATCTTGCCAGTTAATTTAGCATCAGCTGAAGCGGCTAAAGAACCCACCTCTTCATGACGAACCTGAATGTATTTAATTTTATCTTTTTCCTGATACAGCCCATCAACCGTATTATTGATAGAATCCGCAGTAATTCCGTAAATATGATCTACTTGCCAACTTTCTAAAACCTTTGCTAATGCTTGTCCTGCTTTCATTTTTGCCATGTTAAATGCCTCTTTTTTATTAGTATTTGTTTTTATACTTACTTTTCGTAAGTAACTAAATTCATTGTACAGACTATTAAAAAAAGAAGCAAGCTTTTTTATTTTTAAACGTAACTTTCTAAATCACCAAAAATATGAACATAAAAAATAGAAGAAAGTTCAAATTACACAACTTTCTTCCATATTAATTACCTAACAACCAGCACGGATATCGGCGAATACTTAGCCATATATGCTGCCTGGCTGCCAAAATGTTTTTCTATCCCAGACTTAGCCTGTGCACCAATCACCAACAAATCTGGTTTCACATCCTTAATAACCTCATCAACAATCACTTTACCGGGATTACCTTCTGCTACAACTGTCGACACATCTTCAACACCGAATCTCTGTGCCACTTGTTGATATTTCGCAACATGCTGCATTAATTGCTTCCGTTTTTCACTGACATAATCCTTACTCAAAGCTTGGTAAACATTCATATCATCATTCTCTGAAACGGAAACAATGACCAATCCTGCACGGTCATTCTTAGCACGATTCATCGCATATCGAAAGGCGAGTTGTGCATCCGGCGAATCGTCAACACCAACTAAAATTTTTTTAAACTCTTTTGGATTCATAAAATCTCCCCTTTATAACGACGATAATGATTGCCAAACAATTTGTAAATTTAAGATAGTTAAAGCAACTGTACATACCCACGCTAAAACATTGATCCACATTTTATTTGCAAAGCGTTCACCCATAATCTTCTTAGATGAAGTAAATATGGTTAATGGAATCATGGAAATTGGGAGAGCAATAGATAAGAAAACCTGTGAATTAACTAACAGACTGTCTAAAGCACTTTCTTTGCCACCATAAGCAATTGTACAAATTAAAACTGGAATTACAGAAATTAAACGTGTGATCAAACGACGGGCCCATAAAGGCATCTTCATATGAATAAAACCTTCCATAACGATTTGACCGGTTAAAGTTCCCGTAATTGTTGAATTTTGACCAGAAGCCAATAAAGCTACCGCAAACAAGATACTTAACACTGGACTAGCAACGGCTCCTGCTAATTGATTGTTTTGAAGGGCATCGAATAAGGAAGTAAATGTTCCTAAACCTTCGCCATGACCAAAGAACAATGCCGCACCAAGAACCAATAACAGACAGTTAATAACAAATGCACCCGTTAACTGAATGTTGGAATCCCAAGTTGAAAACTTAACTGCTTCAGCGACCGCATCTTCATCATTGTGATCAATCTTACGCGTTTGCGAAATTGATGAATGTAAGTATAAATTGTGTGGCATAACCGTTGCACCCACAATTCCTAAAGCCATGGTTAACTCACCAGGATGCAAGATTTGTGGTTTTGGTACAAAGCCACCAAACATGGCTGCCCAGTTAGGATTAGAAACACCAACTTCATAAGCAAATACGGCTAAAATCACGACAATTAAAGTCACCACAATGGCCTCAATTTTTCGAAATCCCAATTTGGTTAATAATAATAAGAGCAAAACATCAAATACGGTTAATGTAACACCTAAAACTAACGGGATTCTAAACAATAATTCCAAAGCAATGGCACCACCGATAACTTCCGCAATATCAGTGGCACAAATTGCAGCTTCAGTTGTCAGCCATAAAATAATTCCTAAAACTTTCCCGGTATGAGCACGGGTAGCCTGGGCTAGATCCATCTGCGTCACAATTCCCAGTTTAGACGCCATATATTGCAATAACATGGCGATTAAACTCGAAAGCAAGATCACAGACATCAGTAAATAGCCAAATTGTGCACCACCACCAATGGACGTTACCCAGTTACCTGGATCCATATAACCAACAGCTACTAATGCACCAGGACCGGAAAAAGCCATTAACTTTTTGAAAAAGCCGCCTTCCTTGGGCACTGGTACAGTACTATTGATTTCTTCAAGACTAGGACCGTTCGCATAATACAACAATCCGTGCTTTTTCCCATTACCAAAATCCTCTAACATATCAACAATCTCCTCCTTTTTTCAACTTCATTATAGATTAAACTCAGATATTGTAAACACTTTTTTTGGTTTCCCTAAAATAAAATAACGATAATATAACAAAAAAGTGTTTGCATGTAAATTGCAAACACCAAGCTAAACAATTTTCAGTTTAAAATAATTTTCCAACGTAGTAATGAATAAACATTGTAATAATTCCAACAACAATATTTCTTATAATGGCCCTTTTAGGAATGCCATTACCGAGACGAGCACTCAAATATCCAGTCAGTGTGACTGCAACTAAAACAGCCATAATCGTTGCTATTAATTGATAACCAGCAGGAGCAAAAGTCATTGCCACAAGTGGAAAAACACCGCCCGAAGATGCTGAAAACAATGAAGATACTGCTGCTTGCCATGGATTCAAATAATTATTTAAATTCATTCCGTATTTGATATTAACAATTGTGGCAAGTGCTCGATCCTTTTGACTTAGCAGTTCGTTGGCTATTGATTGAGCCGTATCATGATGAACGCCCTTTTCTTCGTAAAAACGAACCACGCGTTCTTTTTCATCTTCAAATTGTGTATTTAACAACAAACTTTCTTGTCCAACAACTGACTTTTCTGTATCTCTTTGCGAACTAACTGATGCAAACTCCCCTGCCGACATTGAAAATGCACACGCCAGCAAATCGGATAATCCAGCTATAAAAATTGTGAAGGAATTCGTCGTTGCAGCTGCCACACTGAACAAAACACCGACGACCGTTAAAATCCCATCATTGGCTCCTAAGACTCCTGCTCGTAAAGTGTTCAACCAGTTATCCATATTCTTGTGATTACTTAATTTTTTAAACAAAATTTTTGCCTCCTATTACGCAAATAAACTACCGATGAGATAGGTTACCAGCATTGTAATCAGTCCAGAAATAACATTTCGGACAACCCCTTTATAGCGAATGGCCTTACCAAGTACGGCCGCCAAATATCCCGTCAGTGCCAAAGCAACCGCTACGGCAGCGATTGTTAAAGGAATTTTATATTCAGGTGAAATAAACGTAATGGCTAGTAATGGCAAGAGTGAACCAGTTGGAAAAGCAATCATGGACGCCAACGCTGCAAAATAAGGATTCGTATAGTCATGAATATTAATGCCAAATTTTTCACGGACAACTGTCGTTAAACTTCCCTGGGTCATCATTTCATTCGTTGCTTTTTCAGCCAACTTCTCAGAAATACCAGAATCTAAGAATTTTTGTTTAACTGCGGCAAACTCTTTGTCGTAATCTTTTTTTAAAGCCTCTTTTTCTAATTGAACAGTATGCTGTTGCGCATCTTTTTGCGTATTAACAGAAACATACTCCCCCATTGCCATTGAAACTGTTCCGGCAATCATACCAGCAATTCCGGAAATAAAAATTGAAAAACTATTGGTTGTTGCTCCAGCAACCCCAATGACAATTCCAGCAACCGATAAAATACCGTCATTTGCACCCATCACGCTTGCTCGCATCACATTGATTTTTTGGGCTAATGACGGCGAAAATCGTCGTTGTTTTTTGTTTATAACCATATTAAAACTTCCTCTCGTTTAGAATGGTTCTAACAAATTCACTTTTATCATACTAGTTCTTTAACTTTTTGCAAATTGACTCGCTGGCGTTTCAATGTTATTTTCTAAACAAGAAAACAATCGAAATCTGTAACTTTTGGAGAAATGATCATGCCTGATTTACTAAAATACTTAGATAATTACAATCGCCCACTTACTGCAAGTTTGAACGTAGCGGATCAGATGATTCTGACCCGTTTACCTTTTTTGCCTTGGCAAGCTATTGTTTCTAAAAATTTTTCAGATGAAGTTCCTCTGCGAGATGCTTTAAAACAGTTGGAACAGCAGTTGGTTCATACTTCAGAATACGTGTTACTGCCCAACGATCGTATTCTCATTCAAAAATTACAAACCTCATTCCGTTACGAAAAAGTAAAACTTTCAGGTTTTAAAATCCAAGCTCCAGAAAATTTAGATAAACAATGCGCTGCAATTACTGTAAGTATTGATTCACACACAAAAATTATTGTCTTTCGTGGTGCGGATGGCACTACTTTAGGATGGAAATCAGATTTACGAATTATCTACGATGCGGATTCTACTACCTGGCAGGATTTTGCAGTCGACTATTTAAAACAAGTGGGCATCTTACCTTTCGATACTTTACAAGTAATCGGATTTTCTAAGGGTGGCAGTATGGCCATTTACGCGGCCAGTCATGCTAGTTCAGACATTCAAAAACGTGTTAAGCAAGTGGTCAATTTCGATGGACCACAAGTGGCTTCTAAACCAACGCAAACTGAACCAGTCAAAAGTCGTTTTCAAACTTATCTACCGCAACTGCCTTTTTTTGGGATTGGATCTGAATTCACTAATCCACCCATCATCGTAAACAGTACAGCTACTGGTATTTGGCAACATGATTTATACAGTTGGCAACTACATGATGCCATCCCCGTTGAATTAGGAAGGGCTAGTACCACGGATAACTTTTTGACACATGAATTACGACCATGGTTACGTCAGCAAAAACATGACCGTGCGCAATTATTTATTGACACTTTTTGGACAATTCTAGATAAAAGTGAAGCTGTTTCAATAAACGATTTATTAAAACATTGGCAACAAGTGACAAAAGCCTTCCGCATCCAGAGCAACTCTTGGGATCCAATGGCACGTCAAATGGGACAAAAAGCCTTGCAATCGGCATTTCAAATCATTGTGACTTTTGCGCACTTTTAACAAATCTCGGTAAACGTGGTACGCTTGTATTATGAAAACTGAAAGAGAAAAAATGACCGCTGGCGAATCTTACCAAGAATTTGATACCGAACTAATTGCAAGACGCAAGTTTATTCGGCAACAACTTCAAGAGATTAACCAGATTACTGATAATGATAATCGTAACCACCGTTTTCAAAGTTTGCTTGCTAAAACAGGCGCCAATTTCTTTGTTGAAAGTGAATTTAAATTCGATTACGGGTTTAATATTCACATTGGTGATCACTTTTATGGCAACTATGACATTACCATGTTAGATACTTGTCCTATTACCATTGGTGAACACTGCTACTTCGGTCCCAATGTTGGTTTATACACGCCCGTGCATCCACTTGATGCCAAAAGCCGAAATGCCGATGTCGAGATGGGAGCGCCAATTACCATCGGCGATAGCGTTTGGATGGGCGGTCGCGTGACCGTTTTACCAGGTGTTACCATTGGTAATCGCGTCGTCGTAGGTGCTGGTTCCGTGGTAACCAAATCGTTTCCAGATGATGTGGTTATTGTTGGTAATCCAGCCCGCATTATTCATCATTTAGATCAAGATGGTAATGTGATCAAAAACTAAATTCAATCAACGAAAAAGCGAGCGAATTCATTAGTATTTGTATAAGTCTAAAACGCTGTGCAGATATCCTGATGGGATAATTGTATTTAGCGTTTTTTTGTTTGTATTCATGAAAGATCCGCCTTATATTTTCATGAATTTTCAGATTTTATTTTCCTCGCTTTTCCGTCCGTTTGATTTTAGTTCGCTATTCTTTCAATGTCTTTTTGTTCAGTTCTTTGTATTTTTTCCATTTTTTTGTTTTAAGACAGTTTCTAGAAGCAGTTCACATTAGCTAAACACACCTAGCACAGGATTTCATTCCGCTGACGGTGCGCTTAGCCAATATGAACTTATCGCTTCTCTGCACTCACTTTTTTAGGACAGTTTCTGGAGGCAGCTTTGAACACCTAAACACACCTAGCGCGGGACTTCATCCCGCTGACGGTGCGCTTAGGTAATATGAACTTATCGCTTCTCTGCACTCACTTTTTAGGACAGCTTCTGGAGGCAGTTTTGAGTACCTAAACACACCTAGCGCGGGACTTCATCCCGCTGACGGTGCGCTTAGGTACTCAAAACTAGACGCCTCCCTACACTCACTTTTTTAGGACAGTTTCTGGAGGCAGTTTTGAGTACCTAAACACACCTAACGCAGGATTCCATCCCGCTGACGGTGCGTTTAGGTACTCAAAACTAGACACCTCCCTACACTCACTTTTTTTAGGACAGTTCCTGGGAGCATGTGTTGAGAAATAGGCGCGCCTACTGCGGAATACAATTCCGCCTACAGCGCCCCTATTTCTCAACACATAGTCGCTCCCCTACACTCACTTATACTATTAGGAGGATCATTATTTTACACCATAGAAATATCGACCGCACCGTCTTCATACCTACCGTTAGTCTCTTCGCCCTTGTCTCACTTGGGCTCATTCTTGGAGGTTCCAACCTTCGTGTCGTTCTCAGCAACGTCATGAACGGCATCACCGCCCACATGTCTTGGGCTTACCTTGGCATCTACATCATTAATTTCATATTCTTTATCTACCTTGCCTTCAGTCATTTTGGCAAAATCAAACTTGGTCACGCCAATGACAAACCCGAATACAGCAGCTTTCAATGGGGCAGCATGGTCTTTGCAACCGCCATTGACGCCAGCATTCTCATGCTCAGCATGGTTGATCCCTTACGTTATGTCCAAAGTCCCGTTTTTGGTGATAAACCCTATTCTGCCGCCGCTTATGGTGACGCCCACATGTTGGGGCAATTCAATTGGGGACCCATGGCTTGGATGATGTTTGCCTCTGCAACCATTGCCATTGCCTACGTAATGTATGTACGTAACGTTCATGTTATGCGAATTAGTTCCGCCATTTCATTTCTAAAAGGTCCCGAACATTATAAAAAAGTCGTGCGCCAAATTATCGACTTTCTAGTTGTTTTCGGCATTATGGGTGGCATCGGTTCATCAGTTGGTATGGAAATCCCTGTGCTTTCAAAAATTATTAATCAATTAACTGGAATTCCTGATAACTTATTTTTAAAACTGTTTATGTTTTTAATTCTCTTTTTAATTTTTGCTGTGACCGTTTTTCACGGTATTAAAGGCGGTATCGACAAACTTAGTGCTGCGCATATTTGGACAGCCATTGGGTTCTTACTGATTGTTTTGTTTGTCGGTCCAACTCTGACTATTTTCCGTGACGAAGGTAACAGTTTACGTTTAATGGTAGAGAAATTCATTACCATGAGTGCCAGCACTACAACTAATGGTAAGCCCGGCGTGGCCCAACAAGAAACCATCTTCTATTGGGGATGGTGGTTGTCATATATGCCTGTTATGGGATTGTTTATTGCGCGGATTTCGCGTGGACGAACTATTCGTCAGGTTGTTGTGGGTATGTTAACTTATGGGGCACTTGGCTGCATGAGTTTCTATGCTATTTTGGGTGGCTATTCACTTTACTTACAACAAACTGGTGTGATTAATTTAGTTCACATTTTAAATACTCAAGGACAGGCGGCTGCAATTGCTGCGGTCATAAGTACGTTGCCGTTAAAAATGTTAATGTTAGTTATTTATAGTATTTCTTGTTTTATTTTCTTGGCAACGACAATTTCGTCGTCGGCTTTCATTGTTTCGTCGTTTACTAGTAAGCACTTGGAACCAGGTGAACAGCCGAGTCAGTTTAACCGATTGATTTGGGTGATTGTGTTCATTATTTTTTCGTTTGGTATTGTGTTTGTTGGCGGATTTAAAACGGTGCAGGCGATCAGTTCGATTGCTGGGTTCCCATTGATTGCGGTTTGTGCGCTGCTGTTGTTGTCAATTTGGCAGATGATTCATAAGGATCAAAGGGTGACGCAGGCAAAGAAGGAAACAGTGTTGTTCTTGCCGCATGTTTCACCGGAAATTATTCGAAAGCGAAAGCACGTGCAGGTGACGTTGGAGAGTTATTTGAGCGATTAAAAAAGAGTGCTAAGGGGAGGCGTTTAGCTTCCGAGCATAGCCTAGAAGCTCCAATGCTTCGGTTTAGGAATCGTTGGAGTTTCGTAGTTAGGCGGAGGAAGCTGCTCTTTTTTGCACGTTTCGGATATAAATGATATGTAGCGATCCCAATTATTAAACAAAAACAAAAGCCAAAATAAATATCAAGATCGAGGCAAACCAACCTCGATCTTTTTTAAACCCCAAAAATCACTATTTATCTTCGTAATTGACCAGAATAGACATGGATGTTGTATAATCAAGGAAAGTTCATGGGGGAGTATGTTCAATGACAAGTCAATTAATAAAAATCACAAAAAAACTGTATAAGCAGAACTTCTATCAGGCAATTCTTTCGGCATTATGGTTAATTTTTCCGCTAGAATTTGTTGCCGTCACTTTTCATATTATTTATGAAATTTGTTTTCATCGAAATGGCATTTTAGAGGTTATCTTGAATCTTCATACTAACCTACCTGGTTTTTACGTTATTTCCTACCTTCTAAAATCAACAAATGACTTAACCTTTATCACAATTTCACTGTTATTAGCCTTTTTTACGGCTGAAAATCTATTTGAATTGCGTTCAAAACTATCCCATGAACACTTAGCTGGTATTACCAGTCTTTTTATCTACTTTCTCCTCATCGTTGAAACTGCTCCTAGTCTTGATTTCCCTCAAATTACAGAGGTCGCTGGCAATCTTCTCATCCCGATTGTCATTGGTTTGCTGACCGGTTACGGTTATAGTCTTTTAGCAAAGAATTCACATATCAAACTAACAGTCAGTTATTGGGCAACCAATCGCCTAATTATCATTTTTAGCCTCTTGATTGTTTTGATTGGCGCAATTAGTTTCATCGTTTATCAAACGCAACTATTCCCTAATTATCTTTCTCAACAACTTCAAAACTTAATTCAAGTTGGTAATCGTCCTTCATTTTGGAAAATTATTTTAGCAACTTTTCTGAGTAATATTGGTCACTTTTTTGGCGTGATTAACGACTTTACTACAACGATTGGCAATCATTTTTCCTCTGGAACAGTTAATTTAGCCTATCTAGCTGATCATCATAATCTTTGGAAAATCCCGTACCCAATTACATTACATTCTTTATATGATTCATATGGTGCACTCGGCGGCAACGGCATGTTGCTAGCTTTGGCGGGAACCATTCTTATGCGTGTCAAAAACCAGCGTGCTCGCTTAGTGGCCGGATTATCCTTTACCCAAACTTTATTTGATCAGGGGGAAGCACTCATGATTGGCATTCCAATTTTGTTTAACCCTTTGTTTCTCATCCCCTTTCTCGTAGCACCTATTGTCAGTATGAGCATTGGCTATTTAGCCATTGTTGTCCATCTGGTCCCGGCTTCGGCATACGTAATTCCTTATGCAACACCTAGTATTTTACGTGCATTTTTAGGCACTAACGGGAACTTTGGCGCCCTTTTTATCAGTTTGCTCAGCCTGGTGATTTCCGGATTAATTTACTATCCATTCGTCTCATTAATTGATCAACTGACAGCTAAAAAGGAGGATGACCCCCATGCTTAAATGGTTACGCCCCTTAGTACTACTTTTATTAATTGGTCTGCTTGGCATTTTTGGTCTTCGCTGGACCCAACAAAATATGCGTAATGCAATCCCTTCCGCAAACTCACGGGTATCACCCATTATTTTGGTACCCGGCAGTAGCGCCACCCAAGAGCGCTTTGACGCTATGGTAAATGAGTTAAACAACAAAACTAAAACAACCAGCAGTCTTCTCAAAGTAACCGTGCACACCGATAACCATCTTTCCTATAGTGGTACCTTCGAACCCGGGCGTAGTCACCCGTACATTGTGATTGCTTTTGAAAATAATGACGACGGCTATTCAAACATCAAAAAACAAGCGGCTTGGTTCAATCATGCCATGACTATCTTGAGTACAAGATATCACTTTAATCATTTTTCAGCTATTGGTCATTCCAATGGTGGGTTAGTTTTAACACGTTATCTGGAAAAATATTTTAATCAGCAAAAAATGCGTATTAATACTTTGATGACAATTGCTTCACCGTATAATTTCTCGGAAACCAACATTGATAAACGGACTCAAATGTTGACTGATTTGATTCATGATAACAAAAAGATTCCTAGTAATTTGGTTATGTATTCTGTTGCCGGCACCGAAAATTACAACAACGATGGAACAGTACCGTTTGCGAGTGTTGAAGCTGGCAAGTACATTTTTCAAAAACAAGCCAAAAACTATACTCAAATCACAGTTACTGGCGAAGATACTACTCACCATGACTTACCACAAAATGGCGAAATCGTTAGTTTAATTCAACAGTATGTCCTGCATATTTCTGATACTAAACAGCGACCAGATGTTAATGTTCGTCATTAGCAAAGTTGAATATTAGATTACAGCTTTAACTTAATTCTGCCCTAAAAAAGTTGGACTTTAAAAATGAGTTATATGTACTATTTTGATAGAATCATAGTGTAATAACTAAAAAAATAACTGCTTTTCATCAAATGGCGTTATACTAATACGGTGCAAGGAATTGCACTTAAAATTGGATAGAAAGAGGCCAGTATTTTGGATAAAGTAAACCAAAAAAGTACAACGCGTTATGCGTCTATGGATATAAAAGATGTCTATAAGTACTTTGATACTAAAGAATCAGGTTTATCTTCAGAACAAGCAGCTGGATTACTAAAAAAATTTGGACCGAACACGATCCAGCGGAACAAAAAACAATCCCAGGTTAAAGCCTTTTTAAAAAACTTCACAAGTTTAATGGCCATTTTACTTTGGATTAGTGGTTTCATTGCGATTTTCGCACAAATGGTTGAATTAGGAATTGCCATTTGGGCCGTCAATGTAATCAATGGTATTTTCAGTTATTGGCAGGAGCATCAGGCTCAAAAAGCGACAAATTCGCTCTTAAAAATGTTGCCGACCTATGCCCAGGTTCTGCGGGATGGTAAACCAAAACAAATTAACTCAGAAGATTTGGTTCCTGGTGATGTTTTCATCATTCAGGCTGGTAATAGTATTTCAGCGGATGCCCGCATCATTCAGTCCACCTCACTTCAGGTTGACGAATCGGCACTTACTGGTGAATCTGTTTTGGTCAGCAAACAAGTCAAGTACTCACATGGTGTCGGGCGTTTTGCCGAATCAAACTTAGTATTTGCGGGAACTGTTGCTGGTAGCGGAACTGCAACTGCTGTGGCGGTCGCCACTGGTATGCACTCAGAATTTGGTAAAATCGCCAAACTAACTCAGAGTCAAAAACACCACGCAAGTCCACTAGAAGTTGAATTGAATCACTTAACCCGTCAATTATCGTTAATTGCTATTTTAATCGGTGCGATTTTCTTCGTTGCCGCAATCTTTTTTGTTCATTATCCAATTGCCAAATCGTTTATTTTTGCTTTGGGAATGATCGTGGCCTTTATTCCAGAAGGCTTATTACCAACTGTAACCCTTTCATTAGCACAAGGGGTCACTCGCATGGCAAAAAAACACGCCTTGGTTAAAGATTTAAACAGCGTTGAAACCCTTGGTGAGACAACGGTTATCTGTTCAGATAAAACTGGAACCTTAACGCAAAATCAAATGACCATTAATCATCTTTGGTTGGCTAGTCATGAATATACCGTCAACGGTGAAGGCTATGTCAACAACGGTCATATTCAACTAGATGGAAAAGATATTGATATCTGCAAACAACCAGATTTACAAATTTTGTTAAGAGTTGCCACCCTTAACAACGACACTAAGGTAGAAGCTCCAAAAACTGACGGTGATAACCCTAAGATTATTGGAACCCCTACTGAAGCTGCACTAATCATTTTGTCGGAAAAAGCCGGAATCAATTTGGAAGAAGAAACCAAAAAGTTCCCTCGAATTGGTGCCTTACCTTTTGATTCAGATCGAAAACGCATGTCCACTTTCCATAAAGTGGCTGATAAAACTACTATTTGTGTCAAAGGGTCATTAGATGGTATTTTGCCAATCAGTAAAACCATCCTAGACAACGGCAAAATTCGGCCAATTACAGATGCTGATAAGGAACAAATCAATCAAGCAGATAAAAAATACGCAGCTCAAGGGTTACGTTCCTTGGCAATTGCTTATCGAGATGCTTCCGATGCTAATTTGCCAGATGATCCTAAAGATTGGACAATTGAAGAAACTGAACAACATCTAACTTTCGTTGGTTTAACGATTATGGCGGATCCTCCTCGTCCAGAAATTTTTGAGGCCGTTCATAAGTGCCACGAAGCAAGCATTCGAATTATCATGGTAACCGGTGATAGTTCTTTAACAGCTAAAAGTATTGCCGTAAAAATCGGAATTAATACTGATAAAGCACGAGTGATTACCGGTGATGAACTAGCAGAAATGCACACTGCGGACCTTAAAGAAGCCTTAAAAGGCGAAGTTATTTTTGCCCGTGTTGCACCTGAACAAAAGTATCGTATCGTCACTACTCTCCAAAGTAACGGCGAAATTGTGGCTTCCACTGGCGATGGTGTCAATGATGCACCTGCCCTCAAAAAAGCTGACATTGGGGTTGCCATGGGTGTTACGGGAACCGATGTTGCCAAGGATGCTGCGGACATGATTTTAACCGATGATAACTTTGCTTCAATTGTAGCCGCAATCGAAGAAGGCCGCACTGTTTATAGTAACCTGCAGAAGTTCCTTCTATATATTTTAAATAGTAATATGCCAGAAGCTGCTCCTTCGATTTTATTCCTGTTTTCACGTGGTTTAATTCCGTTACCATTGACCGTTATGCAGATCTTAACAGTTGATTTAGGTACTGATATGCTCCCAGCGCTTGGCCTTGGTGCTGAACAAAGCGAACCCGGAATTATGAAACAACCACCACGCTTACGAACTGCTCATCTGCTTAATCGTGGCATTATTCTTAAAGCCTTTGCTTGGTATGGTATGGTGGCTTCAGTCATTTCAACCATTGGTTACTTCTTTGTCAACAGTCAACATGGCTGGCCAAATGTGGCTCTAGCAGCATCTGGTTCTGTTTATCAAGAAGCCACAACCATGACATTGGCAGCTATCGTCTTTTGTCAAATTGCGGCAGCTATTAACTGTCGAACGAAAGACTCGTCCGTTTTCAGCATTGGGTTATTTAGTAACCGTCGTATTTGGGGTGGTATTATCTTTGAAGTTATCTTGCTAACCCTTTTGATTTACGTGCCATTTCTACAAGGGCTGTTTAATACAGCTCCAATCGACTGGCATGATTGGCTCTTACTTTTCTGTATTCCAATTCCACTTGTTTTAATTGAAGAAGGACGTAAACTCTTTATGCGAAAACGGATTCGAGCATAACTAACAAACTTTTAAATTCAAAAATAAAGTCAGGAAAATTTCTGACTTTATTTTTATACACAAAATTAATTTTTGAAATCAAAAACCGTGGTATCATAAGGTATCAAAAATTGTTAATTGAAATGGAGAGATGTTTGATGAGCGCTTTAACTGAAACTTTTGAGCTCCGTAATGGTGTTAAGATTCCTAAAGTTGGCTTTGGAACCTGGCAAATTCCTGATGGTGAAGTTACTTACAGTTCTGTCAAAAACGCATTGGCTGCTGGGTATCGTCACATTGATACCGCTTGGCAGTATGGAAATGAAGCAAGTGTGGGTAAAGCTATTCGTGATTCAAAAATTCCTCGTGATCAAATTTTTGTGACCACTAAATTACCAGCTAAAAGTAAAACTTATGCCGATAGCCTCCACTTTTTTGAAGAGTCTATTCAAAACCTTGGATTAGATTATGTTGATCTCTTTTTAATTCATGCACCATGGCCATGGGATGAAATGGGTGCCGATTACTCTAAAGAAAACGTTGAAGTTTGGCGGGCTATGGAAGAAATCTATAAATCTGGTCGTGCGAAAGCAATTGGAATTTCTAATTTTAATGTTCAAGATCAAAAGAACATCTTAGAACATTGCGACATTGAACCCATGGTTAACCAGCTTCAATATTATATTGGCTATACAGAACCCGGTAACGTAAGATTTGCCAAACAAAGTGGCATGTTAGTCGAAGCTTTCTCACCTTTGGCAACCGGCTATCTGTTGCATAACCAAGAAGTTGGTGATATTGCTAAAAATAATCACGTGTCAGTTGCGCAATTGGCAATCAAGTATTGCTTACAACATAATATTCTCCCCTTACCTAAGGCGATCAATCCTGCGCATATCGAAGAAAATACGCACTTAGATTTTGTGATTCCGGATGAAGACATGGAAACATTGGATAGTCTGGTCGACACTGCACCAGGTGAAGATCACAACGAATAGCCTAAAATATACAGAGATAAAAAAGGAGTTTTGAACGTTTGTCATCAAACGTCCAAACTCCTTTTTATAAGCTCAAACAATCATATCTGCAATAATTTCATCGACATTCGACAAAATCTTCGGACCACAATTAGTGATTTTTTTCATTTTACGTTCCTGAAGGTCCACTGAAATAAATTGTTCTGTCATAATCACCCCATGCACCTCCGGAACCAGGCCAGTCAATTTTACATGCAACGGATAATTTTTATCATGCGACGTAATCGGAATTACCGTTGCAAATCCACGCCACCATCAACTCGTAAAACTTGACCGGTCACAAATTCATTTTCCATACAGTACAAATAGGCCGACGCCACCTCAGCAATCGTTCCTACCCTATTCAAAGGCACATTCTTCGCAAACGTCTTCTTTTGTTTCTCTAACTCGGTAGTTGTTAATCCGCGCCATAAACCAGTTGGTGTCCACGTTGGAGAAACCGCGTTAACCCGAAAATTTGGCGCCAACTCAACCGCTAAACCTGCTACCATTGTATTAATCGCCTGATTACCCACAATTGCACCAGAAGCGTCACTTGGATGACCACCGGAACCAGAAGTGAAAATAAGTGAGCCTTGCTGGTTCAGATGCTTACTCGCAATTTTAGCAAGTTGTAAATTCACGAAAAACTTATCCTCAATGGTTTTACGAATTAACGTCATTGAAGCATCCAAAAAGCCGCCACCCATGGCACCCCCAAGTGTCGAAATAACATGATCAAAGGGTTCTTGTTTTTCAAAAAACGAGGTTAATGATTCCAAATTTTGCGCATCAAACGCTTGTCCCGATAACTTTGAATATTTTGTCGTGTTCTCAGTTAAAAACCGCTCTAATCGTTCCTGACTGTGACCAACTACTTGCACATTCGCGCCCTTTTTCAAAGCTAGTTTGGCAACCTCAGCCCCAAATCCAGACGTGCCACCAATAATTAAAATATTTTTGTCTTTTAAGTTCATTTCTGTTCTCCCAATCAGTTATTGCCCTCATTATAAAGAACCCAAAATTGAATTACGAACATTTAACTTAACTTAAAAAATTTTGTACCATTGTAAGGCCACACTGATATTGGGATTAGCTGTGTAGAACAAGGTATCGACGCCACCAAGTTGCATCCCTTGTTTCTGATAAAACTGGCAAGCGTTTAAATTGTCGTCTTGAGCTTCCAATTGTAAGCCAATATATCCATTATCACGCGCCCATTTTTCGGCCGCATCAAATAATTGTTGACCAATACCGGCATGTCTGTGACCGGCTTGAATTGCAATGTTTTCAATATAACAAAATTTGTTCCAGTTTTTAAACATACGTATTTGTCCCACATTTTGACCATCCAAATAGGCAAAATATAATTGTTTTTGTGTATTCGTCAAATAAGATTCATCCGGTTTTTCGGCGGGAAATTTTGTTGTTTTGACATTTTCAAATGGTGCTTCTTGAATTGTCCATTTACCATTTTTTAACGTTGGAATCACCCGACCAGTCAACTCAAATTGGGTATTAGAACGATCCCAATCCATTAGGTTTTCTTTATTTAAAGCAACTATTTTAAGCATTTTACGTAACTACTTCCTTTATTTGTTTATTGTGCAAAGTATACCACTTTGAAGGATGCCTACTTTTGGCTTACTATTAAAGTTAGCCTACTAAGAGAGAGGGACTGCAATTGAATTCAACTAAAGTCAATGATGCCCGCTATAAACTATCGCCATTTAAACACTTAACTGCTGAACAACTGAACTTGAAAAATAAAATCATGACTTTTATTTCGGCTCACATCAACAAAAGTAACCCTGCCATTTTTACAATTTACGGTGAAGCTGGTACTGGTAAAAGTGTTGTCCTAAGTCAAATCTTTAATGATTTACAAACGGTAAGCCGTAGCGGTTCAGAAAAACCACTTGCTAAAACGAAAAATATTTTTCTTGTGAATCATCCTGAAATTTTAAAAATTTATCAAGAAATTGCTGGTGAGCAGCCCAATTTATATAAAAAGGATTTTGATCGCCCCACTACCTTCATTAACCGCCGCCATAAAGATCAGGTCATTTACGATATCACTGTCATTGATGAAGCCCATCTGCTGCTGTCGCGTCCCGATCGCTACAATAACTTTGATCAACAAAACCAACTAGCTGAAATCATTAAATACAGTAAAATTGTTATTTTAGTTTTTGATGAAAATCAAGTTTTAAAAACTAAAAGCTATTGGGATCGACAACGATTAAATCAAATTGTTCAAATCTATCCTCATGAAAATTATGTTTTGCACGATCAATTTCGTATGCAAGTGGATTCTCAATTGATTACTTGGATAGATGATTTTACTCATGGTAAGATTGATTCACTTTCAAAACAACGTGCGAATCACTTTGATTTTCGTGTTATGAATGATGCTAACGATATGTATCAATTAATTAAAAAACAAAATCAAAAATTTGGTTTATCACGCATTGTCTCGACTACTGGTTACCCCTCAAAATTGGATGGCGGCAAACACTACATTGTCGAGGGCAACTTTAAGTTACCATGGGATCAATACAATTATTCACGGCAGGCTTGGGCAGAAAAACCGGAAACTATTAATGAAGTGGGCTCAATTTATACTGTTCAGGGATTTGATTTAAATTATGTCGGTGTAATTTTGGGACCACCCATTGAATATGATCCCCGTACAGACGGTGTGACAGTCAATTTAGATAAAGTGACCGACAGCGAAATTTTCAAAAAACGGGCTGACTTATCGGATCCAGTAGAACTGACTAAAATTAAAAAAAGACTCATTATGAATACTTTGAATGTTCTACTAAAACGTGGTGTTCACGGCCTCTATATCTATGCTAGTCAACCTGCATTAAGGAAACGACTTGCGCAAATTTAATCAGAATTTTTCTGCTGCATTAGATCAAAAAAGCAACGAAATCATTCGAAATGATTTCGTTGCTTTTTCTAAATAACTAATGGTTGAAAGTACAAAAACACATCTCGTTGTCTGATACAAAAGCGTTCATGTTAACAAAGTTAGATTAAAGTGCCGTCTTCCAGCAAATTTGGGCTG
>NZ_JQBY01000040.1 GCF_001437405.1 Pediococcus ethanolidurans
GCATTAGTTCTTTTTTTATGAATATTTCAGGGAAATTTATTTTGAAAAGATTGTAATTTCGTCCTATTTTTAATGTTCATTTTAGTAGTTTATGCTAGGATAGATATAATTTTTTAAAAAACGATAATCAAGTATGTTAATCGGAGATACTGGAAAAAATTAACTACTTCTCATTGTGAATCCGAACGGAGGAGAAGAGATCCATGGTAAAATTTTTTTATGCCAGTTTAGTTACAACCCTTTTTAACATCGGTTTTGTTGCTGTCCTACAGCTTTTAATTCATTTCACCGATAAGAATAATATCGGCCACAATAAATATCTCTGGCACTACGAGATCGTGTACGCTACATATTCAACCATTCTTTCCGCATTGCTATTATGGTTAGGCGCAAATGGACTTAGTACTTTTACGGCCGATTTATTGATTAGTCTCCAATTTCTCACCTTAACTGGGCTAACTTCCGTATTGATCACTTTACGAACAATTTTAATTGCTACGGGAGCCAATTTCTTACTATTTATAATTGCCAGTGGTGGCCTAAATTTACCATTAAGTATTTTCATAGCTTTCACGTTTCTACTTTTGATTCTAGAGCGTCATTTCCTTTATCCCATTGACGGTCATCGGCCATCTCGGGTCTTTGTTAACATTCTGATTAGCAGTGGTCTTTGGCTTTACATGTATGTTGCCAATCGAGCGGACTTTCAAAACGCCATTATTTTTTCACTGACATGCATCATGGCCAACATTTTGACTTATTTCTACACCAATCTCTTACGGCAAGATCACAAAAAGAAAGTCAAGATTGAAATCGAGGCAACTTTTGATGATCTTACTGGTGCTCGTAACTGGCGAACCTTTGAAATGGATCTGCAACATCAATATCAACTCCATAATAACAATCAGCAATTAAGCTTGGTTTCGTTTGATATTGATCATTTCAAAGCAATTAATGATAGTTATGGTCATGAAACTGGCAATGTTGCGTTATCCACACTCAGTCATGCGATTCAACACGTTTTGAATAAAAACGGTCTTGGAAATAACTTATACCGAACCGGTGGCGAAGAATTTTGCATTCTAATTCCTGAAAGTTCTTCAGAACACGCAAATGATATTGCTGAACAATGCTTAAATAAAGTGCACGCTTTACAAATTCCCAATCAAATCGGTGAAAAGTTTGGTTTAACTATCTCACTTGGTGTTTCTCAACTTTATCAAGAAGACACGGGCGGAGAAACCCTTTTTGAACGCGTTGATAAAAACCTTTATCACTCAAAACAAAATGGACGTAATCAAATTACCGCTGAATAATGCTAAACTCCTAACAAAAAAATTCGCAAATTTCGATAATCTGTTTGATCAGATTTGAAATTTACGAATCTTTTTTAGTTCACTTCATTTTTACGTTGCAATTTAAAAATTAAGTTTAATAATACTGCCACAATACTTGTGACCACAACACCATTGCCAAGAATTAAATATAATTCTGATGGTAAAGCTTGAAAAATACTTGGGACACTGGAAACTCCCAATCCGGCACCAATCGAAACGGCAGCGACAATCAAATTACGACTATCATCAAAATCAACACTTTTAAGAATGCGGACACCTTGTAACCCAACTGTCCCAAACATCACAAGCATTGCTCCGCCTAAAACTGGGGTTGGCACAACCGTTGCCAAGGCACCAACTTTTGGTAAGAGACCAAGAATTAATAAGAATAATCCGGCAAAGTAAATTGGTTTACGTGTTTTGACACCGGAAAATTGAACCACGCCCACATTTTCTGAAAAAGTTGAATATGGAAATGTATTAAAAATGCCACCCAGAATTTGGGCAATGCCTTCCGCACGATACCCACGTTTTAAATCGTCGCCCGTTAAATGACGGTTAGTCATATCACCTAGCGCAAAGAATACCCCCGTTGATTCGATCATCGTGGTCAATGCAATCAGAATCATCGTCACTGAAGATGACCATTCAAAATGGGGAACGCCAAACATGAAAGGTTCTGGAAAACGAAACCAGCCACTTTGCGATACCGTACTCAGTTTAATCATCCCTAAGGCACCTGCCAGAACAGTTCCCCCAACTAAACCAATCAAAATAGCAATTGATTTGATAAAACCCCGCCCCCACACGTTAATTGCAATGATTAACGCTAACGTGAAACCACCAACAAGTAAATTATTTAAGGAACCGAAATCATGTGCACTAACGGTACCGCCACCCAAATCGGTAATGGCTACTGGCATTAACGTAAAACCAATCACGATAATCAATGAACCTGTCACAACTGGTGGAAAAAGATTACGTAGTTTTGAAAAGACACCACTCATCAGTAAAACAAATAGCCCAGAAACAATAATGGCTCCGTACATGGTGGTGATTCCTAACGTCTTACCAATCGTGCCCAATGGTGTGATTACCTGTACTGCGCATCCCAAAACCACTGGCAAACCGATTCCAACTAAACGAGTTCGATGTACTTGCAATAAGGTGGCAATACCACACATAAATAAATCCATGGAAATTAACAACGCTAATTGTGTGGCCGTAAAATGTACAATTGCACCAATTAGTAACGGCACCATCACGTCTCCGGAATACATTGTCAGTAGATGCTGCAATCCCAATACTGCTGCATGCCCATTTGAAGTTGAACTCTCTAATGGAACTCCCTCACCAGCATCAAAATCTATCTGTTCTTGTGCCCACTTCTCCTTTGAAACCAACTTGTTACCCCCTGTTGAATCCATATATAACCTATCGCACTGCAAAACAAAAACGATGTCCGCAAATAGAAGACATCGTTTGATGAATTTATTGCGTATAGTCCAGAATTTACGGTTCTGGGTAGAAACTCGCCAACCATATTAAGGCGTTTATATATGCATTTCGTTTTTAATTACTAAGTACTATACCACCGAATTTTTAGTTTATCAACATCAGATCGTTTTCACTATTAGCAGAACACAAAAAAACGGTGTGCTCCAAAAAATACTCTGGATCACATCGTTCAACTTATTTAGCTGGTTGTTTTACCTTTACACTTTGAACTTCGTAGCCCAAATTTTTAACAACTTGTGCCAATGCATCTGCTGTATTGACTGCATCATCAAATTCAATTTTTACTTTACTAGCGTTAAAGAGTACCTTTACTTTTTCAACACCAGCCTGTTTTTCTAATGCGCCTTGAATTTTTTGCATGCATGATGGGCAAGTCAACGCCCCTAATTGTAAGATTGCTTTTGTCATTTTAAATTTCCTCCTTATTTACTTTATACATTTATTATAGTGTCCCAGTTATCAATTAAAATTGATCATCGTCAAGTTTTGAAAAGTTTTTTATTTATTTTGCACCAGCTGCGTGATAACGAATTAAACGCATCGCATTGAAAATAACGACCAAGATACTTGCTTCATGAACAAACATCCCACTTGCCATGTAGATATAACCAAAGATTAATCCAATCAGTAGGAAGACTACTGTGCCAATCGCAATGATAATATTTTGACGTGTGTTAGCAACGGTCTTTTTGGCCAAGCCATACGCATGAACTAATTCATGAAAACTAGATTGCATTAACACAATATCGGAAGTTTCAATAGCCACATCAGTTCCACCACCCATTGCAATACCGATATCAGCAGTAGCAATCGATGGGCTATCGTTAATCCCATCACCAACAAATGCTACCTTATGACCTTGGTCTTTAAGTTGTTTAACAAACGTGACCTTGTTTTCAGGTAAGAGATTGGCATGAACTTCATCGATACCAAGTTCTTGGGCAACGTGATTAGCCGTAATTTCATTATCACCAGTTAACATCACTAGTTTTTTAATTCCGAGTTGTTTCAAAGCGGCCAAATTCTCTTTGACATTATCACGAATAACATCTGAAACCCCAATAATTTGTTGAATCTTATGATCTACAGCGACAATGACAGTTGAACTTCCAGTTGCTTGCAAATTCTTCAAATCGGTTTCTTCTGCTTCGGTCAATTGAATTTGATTAGCAGTCATCAATTTTTGATTACCAACCAGAATTTGATGTTGGTCGATTTGAGCCTCAATTCCTTGGCCTTTAATGGTATTATTCGTCGTTACCTGTAAATTCTGAAACGCAACTTTTTGTTGAGTAGCATAAGTTGTGATTGCTTTGCCTAAAGGATGATCAGATTGACTTTCCAATTTTGCAGCAAATGCTAATACCTGATTTTGATCATCCGCATAGTTTTTAAGATCAGAAACTTCTGTATTACCTTTGGTTAAAGTCCCAGTTTTGTCAAACACCAACGTATCAATCTTGGCAAAGGTATCCACCACTTCGCCACCTTTGATCAAGACACCATTTTTGGCACCATTACCAATTCCGGCTACGTTTGAAACTGGTGCACCGATTACCAAAGCACCAGGGCAACCAAGCACCAGAACCGTGATCGCTAATCGAAAGTCACGCGAGATGAATCCAACTAAGATCGCTAAAATAAGTACTGCTGGTGTGTAATACTTCGCAAACTGATCAATAAACTTTTCAGCATGTGATTTTGTATCTTGAGCATCTTCAACTAATTCCACAATCTTGGCAAAAGTTGTATCATCCCCGACTTTAGTTGCCTTAATTTTCAAAGTCCCGTTATCTAAGATCGTTCCCGAGAAAACGCCGTCGCCGACCTGTTTAGTCACTAGTTTAGATTCACCTGTAACACTTGCTTCATTTAAATATCCTGAACCCTCTACAACATCACCATCAATTGGAACTTGACCACCCGTTTTGACAAGCACAATGTCGCCTTCATCTACGTCATCCACATCAGTTTCAACGATTGAACCATCGCCTTGAACGACTTCAGCAGTGGTTGGTGCCATTTCAGTTAGCGTCTTAATGGATTCACGCGTTTTTGCCAACGTTTTTGCTTCTAGAAAACTACCAAATAAGAATAGGAAAGTGACAATTGCTGACTCATTGAACTCCTGAATGACAAAGGCACCAATGACCGCGATGCTGACTAATAATTCGATTCCAATTACGCGTACTTTTAAAGCTTCAACCGCCCGAATAATAATCGGTGTGGCTGCAATGATTGAAGCCAACACAAAAGCGACTGTATATAGCATTTGCGATCCGACTGCCTCACCTAGAAAACCAATCGCGATTAATGCTGCTGACGTCCACGTAATCGCATTAACATTTTTTTGAATAACCTGCTCAAATTTCATCATATTTCTTAACCCCTCGCCTTTATTTGATAAGTCTAATATAGTCGGAAATAGCACTATTGAAATTGACTGGGGTCAAGTTTTACAAAATTCATCAATTTTTGGCTAATTTTTTTATCTGAAGCTGACTTGATTATCCCTAATATCTATGGGAAAATACGAAAGGAACCTTGTCCTCGTGGCTCAATTGGATAGAGCAATCGCCTCCTAAGCGATAGGTTGCGAGTTCGACTCTCGCCGGGGACATAAATGGTATATTCATCAAATACCTTACATTTTTGATAGAGCAGTCTCTTCCATTGTTATTATATGGAAGAGACTGCTCTTATTTTTTGAAAAACTTAAATAAATAGACAAACATAATTGATAAACTAGCGTATCTTAAGAATGGTACAGCGCTTATATTGGGTATATCAATTAATATTCCAACACTAACTTAATTTGTCAAAGCTGAACCAAGTGCTGCTATTTCAAAATCTTGGTTTGCACTCACAAATAACGAAACATGATTAGGTTATTACAATAATTTTCAATGCATAAAAGAATAATATGGTTATCGAAATCTAACATTTATACGCTTATTATAAGAAAACAGCGTTTATATGTTAGAATATATAAAGAGGTGATGATAATGTCTAATAAAGAGAAGATCCTCTCGCATTTAAAAGCGCATAACGGCATGATTACTGTTGAAGAAGCGGCTTCTATGGGTGTCAACCGTTACTTCTTGTCAGAATTAACCGACAGTGGTCAACTTGAGCGAGTTAATCGTGGTGTTTATATTGATCCAGCTATATTTGAAGATGAAATGGCAATTTATCAATATCGCTTTGGTAAGGGAATATTTTCATATAATACCGCACTATATCTCCATGGATTAACAGATCGTACACCGCGTAAATACGATATGACATTTCCTTTGGGCTATCATTCTGCTCGAATCTCTGACTATAACATACGATTCTATACGCAATCTAATAAATATTATCAATTAGGAATTGAATCTGAAATTACGCCAAATGGAAATACAGTCCGTGTTTATTCAATTGAAAAAACACTGTGTGATTTGATTCGTGGCAAGAATAAAAAAGATTCAGAACTAATTTCAATGGCAATGAACGGTTATGCTGCACTACCTAATAAAGATGTTAACTTGTTGATAGAAATGGCCCAAAAGATGAATGTGGAAACACAAATCAGAACATATCTGGAGGTACTTCTGTGAAACAACAATTTAGAAACGGTATGCAATTTAAAGCCTACGTAAAAAAGCTTGCTAAAGAGAATGATGTTACTGCTCAATTGATATTACAAGAAATTATGCTTGATGAGCTTTTAGAACGTTTATCAGTTTCCACGTATAAGAACAATATGGTACTTAAAGGTGGCTTTTTAATTGCTTCTCTAATCGGCGTTGATACTCGGTCAACTATGGATCTAGATACAACGTTAGTAGGATACCCATTGAGTTTAAAAAGTATTACAAATGCATTTACTGATATTTGTTCGATAGAAGTTGATAATGATCAAATTGAAATGACGGTTGTTAATGTTGAACCAATTAGAAAAGATGATGAATACGGTGGTTATCGTGTACACATCGATGCAGTTATTTTAGATGTGCAAACTGTCATCAAGGTTGATGTCTCGACTGGTGATAAAATGACACCCAAAGAAATTCATTACAAGCATAAACTAATTACTGAGGATAGAAAAATTCCTATTTTAGCGTATAATCTTGAAACAGTTCTTGCCGAAAAATTAGAATCGATTGTGGCACGGGGTAATGCCAACACACGGGCCAAAGATTTTTATGATGTTTATCAACTAAATAAATTAGAGCAACAAAATATTGATTTTCCATTACTAAAAAAAGCAATTTTGAGAACGGCTGAAAAACGCAAAACAACTTCATTTCTAACTGATTATTCCTCAAGATTAGATTCAGTAAAAGAGACACCTGTTTTGATACGTTTATGGAAACGATATGGTGAAGATCATGATTATGCTGAAGGAATTGATTTTGTGGATACGGTTGATGCTGCTAAAGAGTTACTTGATTTTGCTAAGAGAAGTATGTAAATTATTCTGTAAAATATTGATACTTAAATATTATTAGTCAGGATATATCAATAAGTGAAAATTACGTCCGTTTTCTACTCACAACACATGATAATTTGAGTAGAAAGCGGATTTTTTATCACTAGTTTAGAGAAAATTATGCTTCTTTGGCACCAACGACGTATAAAACTCACTAATCACACCGACACTAAAAGCAAGTAGCGATTAATCGAAATTCTCTACCATACCTATTCTAATCACTCTAACTAATTATCATCCCGTTCAGAGATATCCGTAACGGCGTAATCAACAATCAAGTTTAATAAACGTCGTGGTAATTTTCCACAGATTTGAAAGTATGAAGTCTTCTTCAAACTAACATTGGCGGCTTCGATTCCATGCCGTTTAATATGTAATATTGTTTTATCCTTTTCCACTGTGGTTACACCTAGCATTTCCACTTTTCTAATAAATTCGTTTGTTTTCATTATTTTCACCCTATTCTAACGTCTAATTTTAGCACTTTGCTACAAAAAAACGCTAAAGTTGAGTTATCCACCAATGTGGCCAATTTCCTCTAACTTTAGCGTTTTTTGTTATTTCTTCAAATCTTTTAATTGACTCTTCTTGATTCCCGTGACGGTTTCCATTCCTTCACGTGTCACAATCAGTTGTTTACCGAATTTACGAATGGTTCCTTCTGGAAATCGTTTTGGATACTTATTATAGATCGTTCGGACGTAATCTTTCTGTTTGCCCCACATAGAGCTTGCTTCATGACTACCCATATAATCTTGATCGTTTAAATCGATTTTTAATTTTCTCATGTTTTTTGTTCCCTCACTTCTGTCTCTTTAAATTTCTTCTTTGACCCATAGAATGGCGACTGCCCCTGGTCCCAGATGTGCACCAAGGACCGGTCCAATTTGACCAGTTTCCACTGCCGCAACATTCGTTAATTTTGATTGAATGTTTTCACGCCATTTTTCAATCGCAGGTTCATTATCCGTGCCACACAGAAACACACGCACTGCATATGGAAGATCTTTCGTTTCATTAATAAAACGATTCACAATGTTTGCTTTGGCCTTTTTCAACGAACGCACTTTATCGACAGCCTCAATATTATACCGCTCTTTATTCAAAGAAAGAATTGGTTTGACTTTTAACAATGAACCAACAAACGCCGAACCACTTCCTAAGCGGCCACCATGAACAAGATTCTTCAAATCATCCACAATAAAATACTCGCCAATTGTTGCTTTTAACTCAGTTAACTTAGCGATGATTTCGGTCACCGGCCTTTGTGCCAGTGCCATTTTAGCAGCTTGAATAACTAAATATCCCAGTGGCTGTACGGAAATCTGTGAGTCTACCACATGAACCTTAATTTCTGCAACACTCTTCGCGAATTGCGCCAAATTGGTGACAAAACCACTAACACCACCAGTTAAATGAATACTGATAACTTCTTCATAGCCTTCTTTGGCGAGTTGGTGGTAAATTTCTTCCATAACTCCCATCGAAGGCGGAGCTGTGGTTGGAAAACTTTTTTCTGTTTTTAGTCGTTTATAAAACTCGGCATCACTAATGTCAATTCGTTCTCGATATTGATGATCACCAAAGCCTACTGAAATTGGTGCCACAGTAATTCGTAATTTTTCACAAACATTTTGAGGAAGATAGGCCGTACTGTCGGTCACAATCGCAGTTTTTGTCAAATTCTTTCACTCCTAGATTGATTAAGTGTTCAAAGTATACCGCTACTATCCAAGATCTAATGACATTGTGATGCATAATTACGACAAAAGCCCATTCTACCAGGTTTGTGACTACTTTTAACTCGTGACACCCAAATTTGAATTGTCACAATCTAACGCAGGTTGAAAGTTCCGCTAAGTCGGTTTCTAACTCAATTAACTTTTCGTCAAAACGGGTAGATTTTTATTTGATTATTTTTAGCCCACATTAACTTACATCATTGACTACCCTGAATAGAGGGTAGCAAGGTCCTCTCAGAAAGTCAAAAATTGTGCACACAACAAAAGACTCAGAATAGCGGGTCTACACTTTCTGGTATTGGTGAATAAC
>NZ_JQBY01000041.1 GCF_001437405.1 Pediococcus ethanolidurans
ATTATATTTCGATCTATGAATATTTCAGGTTGATCATACTGGTTTAAAAATTCCATCTTTAAAGAAAATTTAATAACTTTCAAATACTTGAAATACAACTCTATTGATAAAATGTGGTAAACTTAAAGCAGTTTATACGTCGAGACAGAATAAATTTGTAATAGCGCAAAAAAATGTAATTCAGTAAGAATGAACGAATTTTTGGGTTAAAACAGTACTAAATAAGTAATATTTGGGCTGGCGAACTAAAAAATTCATCTGAAATTTTACATTTGAATTTAAAAAAGAAAGCCGTTTTGTGATATTAGGTTCATTTTAAGTTCGCGTATTTTGATAGATAAACAAGTGAATAATGAAAGCAATTAAAAATTTTGAGGTGGAATGAATGAGTAATAGTATTAAAATTATCCCTTTTAGTGGGGTACGGGAAAACGGTAAAAATATGTATGCCGTTGAAGTTAATGATTCAATATACGTGTTGGATTGTGGTTTGAAATATCCAGAAAATGAATTACTTGGAATCGATGTGGTTATTCCAGATTTTTCATATTTAGAAGATCATAGTGACAAAATTGTTGGTGTCTTTTTAACTCATGGACACGCTGATGCCATTGGGGCTTTACCCTACTTTTTGGATAAGTTTCCAGTGCCAGTATTTGGTTCTGAAATGACGATTGCCTTAGCCAAATTAAATGTTGAAAAAGATAATAAATTAAAGAATTTTAAGGATTTTCATATTGTCAATGAAAAAATGGAAATAGACTTTGGCGATGTGACCGTTTCATTTTTCAAAACGACCCATTCTATTCCCGAATCTTTGGGTATTGTTTTAAAAACAAGCGAGGGACAGATTGTCTATACCGGTGATTTTAAATTTGATCAAACAGCTTCGAGTGAGTATGCGACTGATTTTGGTCGATTGGGACAAATTGGTGCAAATGGTGTTTTAGCTCTTCTAAGTGAATCAGCAAACGATGAAAATCCCAAACCATCGACAAATGAACGTGATATTGCAAATTATATTTTGGAGACCTTCAAATATCATGAAGGTCGAATTGTGGTAGCCTCCGTTGCCTCTAATATTTTGCGAATTCAACAAGTATTAGATGCCGCTGCACAATCAGACCGCAAGGTAGTACTTACCGGACATGATTTAGAAAGAATTGTAAACACGGCTTTAGATCTGAAAAAGCTACATTTACCAACGGATGATGTAATTGTTCCATTCAATAAACTAAACAGTTTAGATAAAGAACGCACAGTTATTCTTGAGACTGGCAAAATGGGTGAACCAATTAAAGCACTACAAAAAATGGCTAATGATCCTGGTAAGGGGATTCATATCGATCCAGGAGATCTAGTATTTATTACAACCACACCATCGCATGCAATGGAAACCACCGTGGCTAAGACCAAGAATATGATTTATCGTGCTGGTGGCGAAGTTAAGGCTATTTCTGATGATTTAAATGCTTCAGGACATGCTAGCAAAAATGATCTGCAATTGATGATTAATCTTTTAAAACCGGCCTATTTGATTCCTATCCAGGGTGAATATCGATTGTTAAATACGCATGCACAACTTGCACGTGAAGTCGGAATGGCTGATGATCATATTTTCTTAACCCAAAAGGGCGATGTTTTAGAGTATAAAAATGGTGAAATGCATTTAGGACAAGGAATTGAAGTTGGCGATACCATGATTGATGGAATTGGTGTTGGCGATATTGGAAATATTGTGTTGCGTGATCGCAAGATACTATCAGATGACGGTATTTTTATCGCGGTTGTGACTATTGATCGAAAGAAAAAACTGATTATTGGGGAACCTAAAGTTACATCACGAGGATTTGTTTACGTGAATAGCAGCCATGATTTACTCAAAGAGAGTGCTTCAATTGTGACTGAGGTGGTACAAAATAACCTTGATAATAAGGAATTTGATTGGGGTCATTTAAAACAGGACATTCGAGAAAAAATTAGTCGTTACTTATTTGATCAAACAAAACGACATCCAGTGATCCTTCCTGTCATTATGGAAGTTAATCAGCACCATCGAAAAGCGCCAGTAAAAGCACCAAAAAAAGTTGAAGAGAAATAGTTAAGAAACTGGTAATGTTGATTGTTAAACATCACCAATTTTTAGATTCGGAGGTTTTATGTGAGTAAGGCACAATTATTTAAAATTAAACAGGCTATTGCAGATGAACAATGGGAAAAGGCGTTGAATCTAATTGAACCATCTGTAAGTGAATTGCAGAATAATTCACAATTGAATTATTTTTTTGTATTAAGTCTCTATAAAACAAAGCATTACCTTGAGAGCTTAAGATACGCAAATGACCAGTACAACTTCTATATAAGCAGTTTGAAAACACAGAAACTTTATTTTTCTATTTTACTTGCTTGCCAAAATTTTTTAGATGCCTATGCTTTTTTAGAAAATTTAAAACAAGTTCATGGTGAGAATGTCGCCAATTTTACGAGTGAATTAGCGGATAAAGAAGCTGAAGTGAGGCAACAAAAAGTTACCTTAAATCAAAAATTAAAGAAATTTTATCATCTAGGCGATTTGTCGGTAACAGCTGCGCATGATGTCCTTCAAGCATCCAAACAACTACCGGCTACTGAGTATTTCCAGGCAGCTCAGTTTATTTTTCTTGATCCTTTTGTCCATCCGCTGATACGCGCAACGGTTCTTGAAAATGTTATTTCTTTAAAATTAAGTCAAGAAATTCAATTTTATTGGATTGATAAACAGAACCATGAAGTAGATTTAGCCAAGCTTACGCGAATCTTAGATAATCAAATTCAGCGAAAATTTAATAAACTTTTACAACAAAGACTAGCAAACCAAGATCCAATTTTATTAGAGGGAATTGTAAAAGATAAAAATCTCTATTTGAGTTATGTTTATCCATTTGCCGACCAAGTGTTTAAAACGCCGGAATTATGGGTGAATTACTGGATTGACGATTATTACGGACGGTCACATGCCAACACGCTAGAAAATCAAACGATTAGTAAGTGGCAAAAGAAGTTTCAGACCCTTACTAGTGAGCTTTTTGAAAATTAATGAAACAAAGTAAGCAAAAAGCTATAAATAATGTAACTTTTTTGGTTTAATTGGTTTACAAATTTCAATGTTCTATATATAATGTTTAAGGATTCTCTAAGGTGAACCTTTGCCTTTTCATGAGGATGTAGTATAATAGTTTTTAAAGAATCCAGCCACGCCAAGGGCTGAGTAATTCTTACGAAAATACAGGAGGTTCGTATTAATGGCAAAAGAACATTACGAAAGAACAAAACCCCATGTAAATATTGGTACAATTGGCCATATTGACCATGGGAAGACTACTTTGACAGCAGCTATCACAAAGGTTTTAGCTAGCAAAGGTTTAGCAAAAGCTGAAGACTATGCTGATATTGATGCTGCTCCAGAGGAACGTGAACGTGGTATTACAATCAATACTGCTCACGTTGAATATGAAACAGAAAAGCGTCATTATGCACATATTGATGCTCCAGGACATGCTGATTACATTAAGAACATGATTACTGGTGCCGCTCAAATGGATGGTGCCATCTTAGTTGTTGCTGCAACTGATGGTCCTATGCCACAAACTCGTGAACATATCTTACTTGCTCACCAAGTTGGTGTTAACTATATTGTTGTCTTCTTAAACAAGACTGATTTAGTTGATGATGACGAATTGATTGACTTAGTTGAGATGGAAGTACGTGAATTATTATCAGAATACGATTATCCTGGTGATGATATTCCTGTAATCCGTGGTTCAGCTTTGAAGGCCCTTGAAGGCGATCCAGAACAAGAAAAAGTTATCCTTCACTTAATGGACGTTATCGATGAATATATCCCAACACCACAACGTGATAACGACAAACCTTTCTTGATGCCTGTTGAAGATGTCTTCACAATTACTGGTCGTGGTACTGTTGCTTCTGGTCGTATCGACCGTGGTGAAGTTAAGATCGGTGACGAAGTTGAAATTGTTGGTTTGAAGGATGAAGTCCTCAAATCTACTGTTACAGGACTTGAAATGTTCCGTAAGACTCTTGATTTAGGTGAGGCCGGCGATAACGTTGGTGTCTTACTTCGTGGTATTAACCGTGAACAAGTTGTCCGTGGACAAGTACTTGCTGCACCTGGTTCAATCCAGACACACAAGAAGTTCAAGTCTGAAGTATATATCTTGACGAAAGAGGAAGGTGGTCGTCATACACCATTCTTCTCAAACTATCGTCCTCAATTCTACTTCCATACAACTGATGTTACAGGTGTCATTGAATTACCTGATAACGTTGAAATGGTAATGCCTGGCGATAACGTTACATTTACTGTAGAACTTATCGAACCAGTTGCCATTGAAAAAGGTACTAAGTTCACTGTTCGTGAAGGTGGACATACTGTTGGTGCCGGTGTTGTTTCTGAAATTGATGATTAATTAATTTTTGAAGCATATTAAAAAGATTCGGAATTTAATTCCGAATCTTTTTTTGTATTTCGAGTTCAATGTGATACAAATTAGCCTTTATACACGATAATTAAGGACATAAGCATTTACAATTCTATTTGTATACGGTAAACTAGTATCCGTATGCAATACAAATTGTAAAACCACTTTTTTATTGTCGGAGGGAAAATAATGACTGCAAAATGGGAAAAAAAGAGTGCTAGTAATGGCGAATTAACATTCGAAATTAGTACTGATAAAATTCAAGAAGGTTTAGACAAAGCCTTTCAAAAAACACGGAAACAATTAAATGTTCCCGGATTTCGTAAGGGACGTGTCCCACGTCAAATCTTTAATCAAATGTATGGTGAAGAAGCACTCTATGAAGATGCTTTAAATATTGTGCTTCCAGAAGCTTATGAAGCTGCTATTGAAGAAACAAAAATTGAACCAGTGGATCAACCAAAAATTGATGTTGATAGTATGGAAAAGGGTAAAGCTTGGGTTTTAAAAGCTGTTGTGACTGTTAAACCAGACGTTAAACTTGGTGATTACAAAGGCTTAAGCGTTGCTAAACAAAGTCATCGTGTTACTTCTAAAGAAGTAGACGCTGACATTGAAAAGAAACGTGAACAACAAGCAGAACTTGTTTTGAAAGAAGACAAGCCAGCTGAAAAGGGTGACACAGTCACAATTGATTTTGCCGGAACAGTTGATGGCAAACCATTTGATGGTGGCAAGGCTGAGAATTATGATTTGGAACTTGGTTCTAATTCCTTTATCCCTGGTTTTGAAGATCAATTAATCGGTCATAAGTCAGATGATAAGGTTGATGTTAAGGTAACTTTCCCTGATGACTACAATGCAGAGGATCTTCAAGGTAAAGAAGCTGTCTTTGCCGTTACTATTCACGAAATTAAAACAAAAGAACTTCCTGAATTAGATGACGAATTTGCTAAAGACGTTGATGAAGAAGTCGACTCTTTGGAAGAATTAAAAGCTAAAACACATGATGAATTGAAGAAACAAAAAGACGATGCAGCTGCTCAAGCTAAAGAAGACGAAGCAATTCAAAAAGCTGTTGACAATGCTGAAGTTAAAGAAGTTCCTCAAGCAATGATCGATGAAGATGTTCAACGTCAGCTTGACCAGTACTTAGCAAACATGCAACAACAAGGAATTGATCCAAAGACTTACTATAAGATCACTGGTACTTCAGAAGATGATCTTAAAAAGCAATTAGCTGATGGAGCTGAAAACCGAGTTAAAACTAATTTGGTTCTAGAAGCAATTGTTGAAGCTGAAAAGATTGTCCCTACAGCTGATGAAGTTGCTGCTGAAATCAAAGATTTGGCTTCACAATATGGTATGGAAGAGAGTGCTGTTAAGAAGGCACTTTCTGAAGACATGTTGAAGCATGATATTGCTGTTAAGAAGGCCGTTGCAGTTATTACAGATTCTGCTGTAGAAGAAAGTAAAGCAAAAGCTGCAAAAAAAGATGATACAGATAAAGAAGCTAAATAATTCAAGCTTATCTTGAATACAAGAAGGAGGTTGGGAAAAGCAAATTTTCTCAATCTCATTTTTGTAAAACGAGTTATTAGCTTAATATCAGGGTTTTTGTTATGATGGTTCTATAAACATTAGAGAGGTGAGTTGGTTGTTAGATAACACCGATAACACAGGGACAATAACTTGTTCGTTCTGTGGAAAAACTCAGGATCAAGTTAAAAAAATTGTTGCAGGTCCTGGCGTTTATATTTGTAACGAATGTATTGATTTATGTAAAGAGATTATTGATGAAGAGGTTTCTCGTGAGAGTGCTGAGGAATTTTCTGATATTCCGACACCGGCAGAAATTGTCAATAAGTTGAATGAATATGTGATTGGTCAAACAGAAGCTAAACGTACCCTTTCAGTGGCGGTATATAACCATTATAAACGAATCAACCAAATGGAAAATGCTGATGATGGGGATATTGAATTACAAAAGAGTAATATTAGTATTATTGGACCAACTGGTTCAGGAAAAACTTTTCTAGCTCAAAGCTTAGCTCGTATTTTAAATGTACCATTTGCAATTGCAGATGCAACGACATTAACAGAGGCTGGTTATGTTGGGGAAGATGTTGAAAATATTCTCTTAAAACTTTTACAAAATGCAGATTACGATGTAGATAAGGCTGAAAAAGGAATTATTTATATTGATGAAATCGATAAAATTGCTAAAAAGAGTGAGAATGTTTCTATTACCCGTGATGTGTCCGGTGAAGGGGTTCAGCAAGCACTCCTTAAGATTCTAGAAGGTACAATTGCTAATGTGCCACCTCAAGGAGGACGTAAGCACCCACAACAAGAGTTTATTCAAATTGATACCACTAACATTTTATTTATTGTCGGCGGTGCTTTTGATGGTATTGAAGATATTGTTAAGAGTCGTTTAGGTGATAAAGTCATTGGATTTGGCACAGACTCAACTAAGGTGATTGATGAATCTAAGAGTCTCATGCAACAAGTGATTCCAGAAGATTTACTCCGGTTTGGTTTAATTCCTGAATTTATTGGTCGTTTACCAATTTTAACGGCCTTGGAAAAACTAACCACGGATGATTTGGTTCGGATTTTAACAGAGCCCAAGAATGCTTTAGTCAAACAATACAAGACTTTACTAGCGCTGGATGATGTTAAATTACATTTCACACCACAAGCTTTGCGAGCAATTGCTAAAGAGGCAATTTCACGAAATACTGGTGCTCGTGGGTTACGTTCGATTATTGAAGAGGTTATGCGTGATATTATGTTTGATATTCCTTCTCGAGAAGACGTTGAACAAGTTACAGTGACGAAACGAACTGTGGTTGATCATGCAGAACCAGAATTAATTTTAAAAGACAAAAAAGCTTCCTAAATGTGTGGTAATAAAAGAATGATGGCTTCTGAACTGGAAGTCATTATTTTTTTGATCAAAAATTTCAATCTTTGTGTGTTAAAATTAAACAAGATTAAAAAGGTGGTACAAGAAATGGAAGTTCATAATGTCGAGTTGGTCATGAGTGCCGTAGCTCCAGCTCAGTATCCAACAACTGGTTATCCAGAAATCGCGCTTGTAGGGCGTTCTAACGTTGGTAAGTCATCGTTGACAAATGTTTTAATTAATCGTAATAGTTATGCAAGAACGTCTTCGCAGCCTGGGAAAACGCAAACTTTGAATTTCTATAATGTTGAGGATCAATTGTACTTCGTTGATGTTCCTGGTTATGGTTATGCCAAAGTATCGAAAACAGAGCGTGAAAAATGGGGAAAAATGATTGAAACCTATTTGTCTACACGTCCTCAATTAAAGGGTGTGATTTCCTTGGTTGATGCACGTCATGCACCGAGTGAAGATGATGTTGCAATGTATGATTGGCTACATTACTATCAAATTCCAATTTTAGTTGTGGCAACTAAGAGTGATAAGGTTGTTCGTGGTAAGTGGAATAAGAGTGAAAGCTTAATCAAAAAAACACTCCATTTTAGTGAACCTGATGAATTTCAACTTTTTTCGGCCCAAACAAAAATGGGTAAGGATCAGGTTTGGCAATGGATTGAAAAACGTATCGGGGAGGATTAATAATGGAATTCAATGATTATCAAAAGAAAGCAAACAGAACTTTGTTTGGCAATGAACAAGTTTTAACAAACTGTGCCCTAGGTTTAGCAAGTGAAAGTGGGCAAGTAGTAGATTTAGTTAAAAACTATACCTTTCATGGTAAGGATTTGAATCGAGAAGAGTTAACTAAAGAAATGGGAGATGTTTTGTGGTATCTCTCTCAAGTTGCTGAATGGGCGGATATTCCTTTTGAACAGGTAGCACAAGAGAACATTGAAACTTTAAATCAACGATATCCAGCAAATAAATAAATACTAAAGGTTGAAAGTATCAAAATCACTTCAATAACTGATGTTAAACGACTTAGACTAAAAAAAATAGTTTAACCGCCGTCCTGCGGCTTACTTAGTCTGGAAGCAAATGGGCTCAGTAGTGACATTTATCTTAGCGGGTTTCGCTTAGATAAAGGCCGAGCTTAGAGACGTGTATTTCGGCTCTAAGTCGTGCCCACTACGTTCCAGCCCAAATTTGCTGGAAGACGGCATTTAAATCTAATTTTGTTATCATGAATACTGTTGTGTCAGACAATTAGATACATTTTTGTGCTTTCAATCTTTAGATAAATAGGCCCGATTTACAATTCAAGTGCAACACCTGA
>NZ_JQBY01000042.1 GCF_001437405.1 Pediococcus ethanolidurans
ATCTCCACCAATACGATTTGACAGAGACCCAAAAAATATAAGCAAGGCTCCCAGCGGGATGCAATCCCGCTTCCACCTTGCTTATATTTTTTGACTACCGCTTTGTTACGCTCATTAGGTTCTTTTCCACCAACTTCTCCGCAATCTGCACCGTATTCCAGGCCGCGCCCTTCAACAAGTTATCCGACACCACCCACATATGGTAGTTACCCGGATTCTCCTCATCCGCTCGCACACGCCCCACAAACGTCTCTCGCTTTCCTTCCGCATAAATTGGCTGTGGATACAACTGCTTAGCCGGATCATCCTGCAACACCACTCCAGGCGCCTTTGCCAACAACTGCTGAATCTTTTCTCGGCTCGCATTCTGCTCATCTTTCACTTCAAAGTAAACTGCCTCGCCATGACCAATTCCCACCGGAACTCGCACACAAGTTGCCGTCACCTTAATAGCCTTTGCATCCATATCATCCAACATAATTTTCTTGGTTTCATGAATCATTTTCCATTCTTCATGTGTATAGCCACCATCTTCAAACACATCAATCTGAGGCAACAAATTAAATGCCAATGGATAATGTTTTGCTTCACCCTTCACAGGATAAATGGTACTTGTCATCTTTTCACCATTCAAATGCTGTTGTGCCTGTGCATTCATCTCATTCCACGCCTGTTGGCCAGCACCCGACGCCGCCTGATAGGTTGACACAATCACTTGTTTCAGCCCAAATGCTTGACGAATTGGTTCTAGTGCTACCACCATTTGAATCGTTGAACAATTTGGATTGGCAATAATTCCATGATGGCGTTCCAGTGCCGATTCATTCACTTCAGGAACCACCAATGGCACATCTGGATCCATTCGAAACGCACTTGTATTATCCACACACACTGCACCACGTTTAACAGCCTCTGGCAAAAAACGTTTTGAAACTGCCCCGCCAGCAGAAGCCAAAACCAAATCAACACCTTCAAAAGAATCTGGGGTGGCCTCTTCAACCGTGATCGGATTTCCTTTAAATGCCAACTGCTTACCAGCCGATCGGGATGAAGCCAGGAACTTCACTGATTTGACTGGAATTGTGGATTGTTCTAATTGCTGAATTAAACGGGTTCCCACAGCACCAGTGGCCCCTAAAATTGCTACATTATATTCTCTCATCTAATTAGCCTTCTTAATTTAACTTTATTTGGTTAGGCAATTGTTGCTTCTGCATCGACAAAGGCCGCCATATTAGCCATGGCCGCATGCAAATCTTCCACACTTGCCGCATAAGAAATTCGAATATAGCCTTCGCCACCAGGTCCAAATGCACTTCCTGGAATCACACCAACTTTACCTTTTTCCGCAAGTTCTGTAGAAAAATCAACTGAGTTTTGTGTATATCTCGCTGGAATTTTAGCGAAGATATAAAAGGCACCCTTAGGTGGAACCGTCTCAAAGCCTAATTTGTCCAAGCAGGCAATGACATAATCGCGACTCTTCTTATATTGCACGCACATTTCCTTTGGATCATCCAACCCATTCGCTAATGCTTCGGCAGCTGCCGCCTGAGCAGGATTTGAAGGAGCTGTGACCAAAAACGCATGCATTTTAGCAGCATTTTTAACAAAGTCTGCGGGTGCTGCAATATAACCGACTCGATAACCAGTCATGGCATGTGATTTTGATAAACCATTAATCAAAATTGTTTGTTCTGGAATCATTGCCGCGATTGAATGGTGGGTTACACCATATGTAAGTTCACTATAAATTTCATCTGCCACAACAAACATTGGCCGTTTAGCAATCACATCTGCTAAAGCTTGCAGTTCTTTTTCAGAGTACTCTACACCGGTAGGATTATTAGGATACGTCAAAATTAAAGCCTTAACCGCATCCCCTTCGTGTTCAAGAGTTTCCGTCAACTTTGCAGCAGTCAACACAAAGTTATCTTTTGAAGTATCCACTTCCACTGGAATACCACCAGCAATTGTCACTAGTGGAACATACAAAGCAAAAGCAGGGGTTGGAATAATGACTTTATCGCCAGGATTTAGCATCGCCGCTAAACTAGCTGCTAATGCTTCTGTTGCACCAATTGTTGCGACAATTTCCGTTTCTGGATCATAGTCTAATCCATGACGTTTTTTCAAAAAGCCGCTGATTGCATTTCGTAACGCTGGTGTTCCTTTTTGAGCTGAGTAATGGGAATCATTTTCACGAATACTGCGAATGCCTGCCTCTTTAACATGTTCTGGTGTATTGAATCCAGGTTCACCAAGAGTCAATTTAACTAATCCAGGAATTCCTGAAATTTTTTGATCAAATGCACGAATACCAGATGGTCCAATTGAGTTTAATTTCTGATTTACTTGTCCTTGTAATGCTGCACTTAACTTAGGCATATTAACCACTCCTTAATTTTTACGATAAAACATTCTCTAAACCAACTGTCAGTTCTTTTAATGCACCAACTTTATGAACAGCAACTGCTACACCCGTCATAAAGGAATCACGTGTAAACGAGTCTTGTCGAATGGTCAGTGCTTCACCTTGGCCACCAAACAAAACCTGTTCGTGCGCAACGTAACCTGGGAGCCGAACTGAATGAATTCGGATACCCTTATAATCGGCACCTCGTGCGCCTTCTAAGGTCTCTTTAAATTTAGGAGCATCATTGGCCTCACGCACTTCACTTATTTGTTTAGCGGTGCTTAATGCCGTTCCAGACGGTGCATCTAACTTGTCTTCATGATGCATTTCAATAATTTCAACATCTGGGAAATAAGTTGCAGCTTCTTTAGCAAATTTCATTAATAAAACTGCCGAAATGCCAAAGTTAGGCACAATCAACCCCGCTGTATTTTGTTCTTTAGCGTAAGTTTTTAAATCAGTTACCTGTTGGTCAGTTAACCCACTAGTTCCGATAACTGGTCGAATATGATTTTTCAAAGCAAATTTAGCATTATCAAAAACTCCAGCCGGTGTGCTGAAATCAACCCACACATCTGCTTTAGTGGGCGTAACATTCAAGTTATTAAAAACTTGAACTTCTGTATCTAACCCATAACTTGTTGGATCAGTATCCGTTGCATCTGGGCTAAACACACCCACCAGTTTAAAATCGGTCGTTTTTTTGATAAGATTCAGTGTTTTTTGACCCATTGAGCCACGAAAACCAGCAACAATTATTTTAATCATGTTTAACTCCTAACTCGGCTAAATCGCCCTTACTCTCAAGTGCATCATCCTTTAAATCTAATGCCCGGGCCAGCGTTACTCGTTCTGCGTTATTCAAAGGTAGAATTGGTAACTGGCACCCACCAACATGATAACCCTGAGCATTTAAAACAGCTTTTACTGGAGAAGGTGACGGATACAAGAACAAAGCCTGCATCTTGGGTATTAATTTACGCTGTAATTCACCAGCCAACGCTGTGTTACCAGCATAAAATGCATCAAGCATTTGGCGCATATCGTGTCCATAAACGTGAGCAGCTACCGAAACTACACCTTGTGCACCAATGGCAATTCCAGGTAACGCTTGCGCATCTTCACCCGTGTAAACCATGAAATCATCCGGTGTATTTTGAACCAAGTACGCTAAATCTTCCAAAGATGTACATTGTTTAACTGCTTGAATATTAGGATGTTGAGCAAGTTTGACAACTGTGTCATTTGCCATTGTGACCCCGGTACGACCGGGAATATTATAAATTGCTACGGGGATTGGTGATGCATCAGCCACCGTGGTAAAGTGAGCAACCATCCCTCGTTGATTAGGTTTATTGTAATAAGGCACCACCACTAAAGCCATATCAATCCCACTGATTTGACCAACTTCTTTTGTAAATTCAGTGGTTTGCAAAGTATTATTACTACCAGTACCTGCAATAACGGGTACCCGACCAGCCACAATTTTAGCAAACCTTGTGTACAACTCTATTTTTTCATCATGAGTTAAATTGGGAGTTTCACCCGTAGTTCCGCCAATAATGAAGCCGTGACTACCAGTTTTCAGTAAGTGATTAGTCAATGTTTCAAGAGCATCAAAATCAATTCGATTTTGGTCATTAAAAGGTGTCACAATGGCCGTTAAAATATCTGCATTTTTAAACATTCGTATTCTTCCCTCCTAATTTTCTTTTTCTTGCATGCGATTTAATAGAAATCCTTTAATTGCCTGAATTCCAATTTGAATAGCTTGGGGATTGGGTTTTAATGTTGCAGAATGCAACTGTGAATTATCTTCCACACCCAACCAAAACATCGTTCCCGGAAATTTGGCTAATAGATAGCCAAAGTCTTCTCCGGTCATTGCAGGTTTAGTTTCTATAAACTGCACATTTTTAGCACTTTTCATATAAGTGATGAAATTACGTGTCAACTCAGGATCATTTTCTACTGGCCAATAACCGCCTTGATTAAGTTTGACGACCACTTTTGCTTGATAACTTTGGGCAATACCATCCGCAACTTCTTGAATGCGTTGATCAATATGTTCAATCATTTTTTGTGTCAGTCCCCGAATGGTTCCTTCAAGATGAGCTTGACCAGCAATCACATTACGAATGCTGCCCGCGTCAAACTTACCAAAAGTAATCACGCCACCTTCAATGGGATCAACACTTCGTGAAACAATCGTCTGAATCTGATTGATAAACTGACTAGCCGCAACCACCATGTCATTAGCATTCTGTGGAAAAGCCGCATGGCCACCTTTTCCATAGAAATCCACATCCACTTCTGTCGTTCCGGCAAACAACGTTCCCATCCGACAGCCAATCGCACCCGTTGGTAGATCTGGATTATCGTGTAATCCATAAAATTCATCAGGACACCATTTGTTCGTGAAAATTTGTTTTTCGTAGGCCGTTTTGCCACCGTTCAAACTTTCTTCAGCTGGTTGAAAGAAAAATAACAGATTGTCTTTGGGTTGCTGGCTAGCAAAATAGCTTAATAACCCGAGTGCCACCGTCATGTGAATGTCATGTCCACAAGCATGCATGACTTGGGGATGTTTTGAAGCAAACGGTAATCCCGTCTGTTCTTCAACTGGCAAACCATCAATATCGCTTCGATAGCCAATTGTGCGTTTGGGGTCACTACCATGAACTAAAACGAGTAACGCAGTTGGCATTTCTTTGGGCGTTTGAACTTCTAGATAAGTTTGTTCAAATTGCTGGACCGTTTTTTTAAGAAAAGCATGGGTTTCTGTTTCCTGCATTGCCAACTCAGGAATTTGGTGCAAACTTTGATAGATTTTCACTAACTGCGGTTCTGTTAACGTCATTATTTAGCCATCCCCTTACAGTTTTCTTAATGTATCCTCAAGCTCTGTTTTTGAACGGGTTTGATCATCAATATCTTTCATTTTACGAGCTGGCACGCCAGCCACCATTGTGTAAGGTGCAACGTCATGAGTCACTACAGCTCCAGCAGCCACAACAGCACCTTCACCAACATGGACACCTTCCAGTACAACTGCATTGGCACCAATCATGACGTTATCATCAACTCGTACTGGTTGTGCTGAAGCTGGTTCAACCACCCCAGCTAATACCGTTCCGGCACCAATATGAGCGTGTTTACCTACGATGGCACGGCCACCCATCACAACGCCCATATCAATCATCGTATCTTCGCCAACTTCAGCCCCGATATTGATTAAAGCTCCCATCATAATCACTGCATTGTCACCAATGACAACCTGATCACGGATAATGGCACCTGGTTCGATTCGTGCATTGATATTTTTAGTGTCCAATAGCGGTACGGCTGAATTACGACCATCATTTTCAACCTCATAATCTTCAATAACTGCTTTATTAGCTTCAAGGAAAGGTTTAACATCCGCCCAGTCACCAAAAACTGTTCCTGTTTTAGTTTCAATAAATGTTCGAATGTTTTTAGGAACGTCAAGTTTGTCCAGGTCACCCTTCAAGTAAACTTTCACTGGCGTCTTCTTCTTTGCGTTACTGATAAAATCAATGATTTCACGTGCATCTAACTGTGCCATGAATAAAATCCTTCCTTTATATAAACTTTTTTATTTTCGTAATAACTTCATTATAAAATTCAATGTTTATCTGAACTTTAAAATTTTAAGATCCTTCTACATTATATGGCATTTAAAGGTTAAACAAAACTACAATCCAAACTCACAAGGTCTTGATAGCTTTCGCGTTTAACAATTAATTTTGCCTGTCCTTTTTCTACAAAAACAACGGCGGGTCTTGGATTACGATTATAATTTGAAGCCATGGAATACCCGTATGCACCAGTGGCCAAGAGTGCCAGCACTTCACCCGAATGAGATTTAGGCAGTGCTTGTTTTTGAATCAATATATCTCCCGACTCGCAATATTTTCCCGCAATTCTAACCGTTTCTTCTGGTTTGGCGTTAACCCGATCTGCCAAAACTGCTTCGTATTGTGCCTCATAAAGCGCGGGGCGAATATTATCACCCATGCCACCATCAATGGTCACATAGGGACGAATGCCAGGAACTTCTTTGCGTGATCCCACTGTGTATAAACTGTAACCAGCAGGCCCCGCAATTGAGCGCCCCGGTTCAATCCAAATGGCTGGCATTTTTATTTGTCGCAAACTAACCTGTTTTTGCACCGTTTTTACAATGGCATCAACAAATTGTTCTGGTGCAATTGGGTCGTCCTCCTGGGTATAGCGAATGCCAAAGCCGCCACCCACATTTAAAACGCGGGTTTCAAAGTTAAACTTAGTTTGCCAGTCGGCCGCCAAATCAACCAATTTTTGGGCCGCCAACACAAAACCGTTAACTTTAAAAATTTGCGATCCGATGTGCGCATGAATGCCGATCATATCCATATGAGTGTCAGCCAGTACTTTTTGCAAGGCCTGTTGTGCTTGGCCAGATCGAATATCAAACCCAAACTTGCTGTCTTCTTGGCCAGTTTGGTCATATTTATGCGTATGCGCAGATACCCCTGGCGTCAACCGCAGCATCACTTTAACTGTCTCGTGCTTTGCTTCTAAAATTGCACTTAAGAGATCAATTTCATGAAAATTATCTAAAATAATAACGCCAATATGATGATCCACAGCCATTTCCAGTTCTTCACGTGACTTGTTGTTACCGTGAAAGCTAATTTTTTCCATCGGAAAGTCGGCCTGAATTGCGGTGTAAAGTTCACCACCTGATACCACATCAATGTGCGCATCTTCTTGGTTAACAAGTTGAAACATGCCAACTGTCGCGAATGCTTTGCTTGCATAGCTTACAGCATAAGCAACGTGATTACTCTCAAACACCTTTTTGAAACGTCGAATTTGTTGACGAATAGCAGAAACGTCATAAGCAATTAAAGGTGTGCCATACGTTTTTGCTAAGTCTACGGCATCTGCCCCATCAATTATTAAATGATTCGTTGTATTTACTTGTTGTGTGTGTTGCTCATTCATTTGTTTTTCCCACCAGTTTTAAAATTATTTTGTTAAACAAAAAAGAGATCTTTTTGTTTAGCGCAAACAAAAAGATCCCAGAATGAGTTCATTATTATTCTGTATCAATTGTCGATAGCGCCCCGCAGCCGACATGTTTTGCTGCGACAGTCCGCAATCTCTTAAACTGCGTCCCAGCACACCGAACCTCTATCCAGATCCGACGCTTCGGCAACCGCCCCTTTCACCAGCTTCATCGTTTGATAGAAACTTCACTAGTTACTCTTGTTGGTTGCAACCTCTTAAATTATTAAAAAGCTTATAATACTTCTCACAGATAGTCAAGTCTTGAATTTCATAAAAGTGATTTATCTTGAAGCTTGAAAGTGACTAATTATTTTTTAGCGGCCTAATACAAATGCGTTTTTGGTAATAAAATTAGATTAAAATACCGTCTTCCAGCAA
>NZ_JQBY01000043.1 GCF_001437405.1 Pediococcus ethanolidurans
TCAGGTGTTGCACTTGAATTGTAAATCGGGCAACTAAAAAATATTAAATGAAAATAAAAGAAAATTGTTTACATTTATTTTCGGAACGCTTATAATATCCTCTTGTATATTAAACTGGACATTGAAAGGAGATAAACATGCAAAAGCTTGTGAAAAACCACGGAATTGCGCTGATTGTTTGGATTGGCATTATTTTAATTAGTATTTTTAGTTTGCCAAATATCGATCAATTAGTAAGATCTCATGGTGATACCAAGATACCTAGTGCAGCACAAAGCCAAATTGCAAATCGAATTCAGTCCAAATGGGGATATGGACAAGGGAATACGACGCAAGTGGTTGCAATTTTTAATAATGGCAATCAAAAATTAACCGCAGATCAAAAAGAAAATATTAATAGTACGATTAACTATCTGCGAGATAACAAAAAGAAATTGGGGATTAAGGACATTACGGCTGCATCAGATAATGCAGAGACACGTAAACAATTAATCTCAAAAGATAAATCGACGGAACTTGTTCAAGTGCTAGTTTCTAAAAGTCATGGTTCCTATAAGACGATTGATAAGGAACTAACGAAGGCTGTTAAGACACCTAATGTGAAGTCATACATTACTGGTGGTGACATTTTAAACGAGAAGTTTTCGGAAGCCACTCAGGCTGGCGTAAAGAAAACTGAAATTATTGCAGCAATTTTCATTTTCATTGTTTTAATTTTGGTTTTCCAATCACCAATCGTGCCACTAATTTCTGTTTTCACAGTTGGTGTATCGTTTATTACAACTTTGTCAATTGTCACAAATCTAGTTTCACGGGCTAACTTCCCGTTCTCAAACTTTACGCAAGTTTTCATTGTGGTGGTTCTATTCGGAATTGGAACTGACTATAACATTTTGCTGTATGAGCAATTCAAAGAACAACTAAGTAAGGGTGAGGATCGACATACGGCTAGTCAAAAAGCACTGCACACTGCGGGACGAACGATTCTCTATAGTGGTTCTTCTGTATTTATTGGATTCTTGGCGCTTGGTTTGGCCAAGTTCTCAATCTATAAATCAGCAGTTGGCGTCGCTTTAGGAGTTGCCGTTTTGATTGTGGTTCTTTTAACCTTGAACCCATTCTTTATGCATGTTCTGGGTAAAAAGATGTTTTGGCCATCTAAGAAATTTGATGGACATTCACAAAGTAAGATGTGGCATGCGTTAGCTAACTCATCAATCTTGCATCCAATTATTGCATTGGCATTAGTATTACTTTTGACCGTACCTTTTGTGGTGACTGGTTCAGGAACTCTTAATTATGACAACTTGGATGAATTAAGTAATACTTTACCTGAAAAAATTGGTTTTAATGTGGTTAAGAAGCACTTCTCAGCCGGAACTGCTGAACCTTCCACACTTTATATTCGGTCTAACAAACGATTAGATAATGAAGAGACTTTGAAGTTAGTTGATCAAATTACGAAACAACTTCAAAAAGAAAAAGGAATTAAAACAGTTGCATCGGCTACTCAACCAGGTGGTTCGGCAATTGGCAAGTTATACGTTAAAGGTCAAGTCAAGACAGTTACGACCGGAATTGATAAGGCTCACACAGGTCTAAACACAATTGGTAAGGGGCTAACAAGTGCGTCTGACCAATTAGCCGGCACTAACATGAGTAGTGGCTTAAACAGCGTACAACAATTGATTAACGGTACTGAAGTTTTACGTAATGGATCACTAAAGATAACAGCAGGTGCTAATAAATTATCTAGTGGTGCTTCGCAAATTTCTTCAGGCGTTTCCAGCATGAGCAGTCAAATGTCACCATTGATTAGTGGTTTAAATCAATATGCTGGTGGTGTTAATACTTTAAGTTCGGGACTTAGCTTGTTAAATAGCAATTCCAGTCAATTAACTGATGGGTCACAGGAATTGTTAACTTCGGCTCAGAAACTTTCAACAGGTGTGTCTACTTTGAATTCAGCTGCTGTTCAAATTGATAGTCAATTGGATGGTTTGCAACAGACGTTGAGTGCTGGTAATTCAGCAATGAGTAGTCTTTCTGGTTTGAGCAGTAGCGTTAAACAACTCAACTCGCTGAAATCAGAACTGGCTCAATCTCAAAATGCAATTAATAGTTTGGAACAGTTAGCACCATTACTGACCGAATTAGAATCAGCTAAGAAGAACTTGTCAGCAGTTAACAGTTCGTTTGCTAGTTTGGATAAGGTTTCAAGTGCCTTAACTTCTGCAGCAACTGACTCTGCTCAAGCAGCTGCTTCAAATACGGCAGCCTTGAAGACATTGTCTGGTATTGATCAAAGTACAATGAGTACAGATGATAAAAAGAAGTTAGCAACTGCTGAGTCGCAAATTACGGCTGGTGCTAAAACAGCTGGTGCTTCTGCACAAACGATTAAAACTACTGGTGAAACTTTAAGTGGCCTTTCAAGTGTGAAGACACAAGTGGCTAGCTTAGAAAAGGAATTGAATTCAGTTAACATTGATTCCAATACAATTAGTGAGTTAAAACAGCTTGAAACAGTTATGAGTAAAGCTGAATCGTTAATGAATTCAACTAACATCAGCGAATCTCAATTAAATCAGTTAACTGCCCTTGGTACACAATTGAAGGGTGCCTCAAGCAGTATTTCTAAGTTGAAACAGTTTACAGCTGGTGTTGAACAATTAAATACACAAGTTAATAAGAACTCAGCCTTAGTAAATGGTGTTTCGAAGTTAAATGGTGGTCTTAACAAGTATGCTAATAGCGTTCAATTGGCAGCTAGTGGAGCCTCAACATTATCTGGTAAGAGTAGTGAATTAACTGGTGGTGTTGGTAAGTTAACTAGTGGTATGGGAACACTGACAACCAGTCTTGATCAACTTTCAAGTGGTGCAAGTACCTTGGCTGGATCAACCCCAGCGTTGACTAGTGGTCTTGACCAAGAAGTTTCTGGTCAAAAGCAAATGTATAGCACATTGAAAGGCTTATCTGGTAAGGTAACTAAACTTCAATCTGGTTTGAAGACAGCAGCCGATGGAACGAAGACAATTGGTTCAGGAATGACAACGGCAAATAGTTATCTTAACGGTATGGGTAATTCCTCAGTTGGGAAGACCTTCTATATCCCAGCAAGTCAAATTCATGGCAAATCATTTAAACCAGTTTTGAAGACTTACTATTCTGAGGATCGTAAAGCAACCAAGTTAACGATTGTGCTTGATTCTAATCCTGCATCTGGGGCTTCAATGGCCAAGGTTAAGGATATTCAACAACAAGTCAAAAATGACTTGCGAGGAACTTCATTGAAGAACGCAACCGTTGCAGTTGGTGGGCAAACAGCACAAACAGCTGATATCAATAAGGTTGCTGGAAGTGACTTTACCAGAACAGCTGCAATTATGATTGTTGGTATTTTAATTGCGTTGATGCTTGTTACCCGGTCAATCTTGATGCCATTCTATATCATTGGGACATTGCTCTTGGCTTATTACGGTTCATTAGGAATTACAAAAGCAATTAGTAATATCTTCTTGGGTCAATCAATGCTTACTTGGAACACACCGTTCTTTGGTTTCATTATGATTATTGCTTTGGGTGTTGATTACAGTATCTTCTTAATGATGAGGTATCGTGATTTCAACAAGAGCTTGAAACCAAGCAAGAGAATTCTTGAGGCATCAGGAATTATTGGTGCGGTTGTGCTTTCGGCAATGATTATCTTGAGTGGGACCTTCGCTGCGATGATTCCATCTGGAGTTTTGACGTTAATTCAAGTTGCTTTGGTCGTTATTATCGGCTTGATTATTTTGATTATTATCATCCCGGTATTATTACCAAGCTTAATTAAATTAACGTATGAGGGAATTTCGTTTAAGAAAAAGAAAAACAAACATTAATTTTATAATGTTTCTAAAAAGAGATGTGCGAGTTAAAAAATCGTAACATCTCTTTTTGTATAGGGCGTACAATATAGGTACTAAGGAGGCGGGATTATGAATTTTGATCCGAACTGTGTATTTTGTCAAAAACAACCCTCAGAGTATGTACTTGAGAGTAAACTCGTAATTGCATTCTGGGATATTCATCCAGTCAGCAAAGGACATTTACTGATTATTCCTAAACGGCATGTAACGCAAATTTGGGACGTTACAGGAGAAGAAAATCTTGAATTGGTACAAATGGTCGCAGATGCAAAAAAACTGTTAGATGCTAAATTTAAGCCCGACGGATACAATGTCACAATTAATTCTGGTGCGGCAGCTGGTCAAAGTGTTTTTCACTGTCATATTCATTTAATCCCGCGGTATTGGAATAAAGTAACGAAACGAGTCGGTGCAATTCCCGGACAATTTTTAGTGCCTAAAGCGCGACCGGAATTTAAAGATCTCGACTAATTTTGATAGCAAGAAACCGTAAAACAACGTATAATTCAGATAAAAGATGAGCAGCTAGAACGGGGGCGAGGATGATGAAAAAATTAAAGAGATTGGCGATCTTTGTTGGCGTTTCAATTTTAGGTTTAAGTTTAGTTTTGACTGGTTGTGCACAATCTGGAACGGATACGGGTCGATCAGTAAAAAAAGTGAGTACACCAAAAGTTTCTAAGGTTGCACCTAGTAAACAAATTCGAAACAGCAGCCAGCTATGGTATTTTTCTAAAAATTTAAAGTACAAATCTAATTCTGGAATTGAAGCTTTTATCTTTACTAAAGGTGGTACCGTTCGGGCTTACAACGTTAAAAAATATTATGCTTCCTATGCGGCAGCTAAAAAGGCTAAAGGGATCAGTAAATTTGGGCAAGGAACGTATAAGTTAAGTGTTAATAAACAAAAACAAACGGTTGTTACACTAAAAATGAAACTTTCTGGAATTCCAGCAACCTATCAATTTAAATTAAAAAAAGGTCTAGCTAAGAAATATAAGGGTCTGACGTTCTATGGGTTTAATGCAGCACGAACGGTGGATAGCGATACTGTAAATGGTGTTTTTGTGCAGGCAAAGAAGTAAACAAAAAGAAGATTATTGCGCTTTATAAAGTGGATAATCTTCTTTTTTGGTGTCCTGAAGGGTGTAGTACGCAGGCGATTCCCACAAGGATTTGCCAATTATTTTAAAGCCTTGTGCTTTATAGAAAGCAAGGGCATTCGTATTTTTTCGAACGCACTTTAAAGTGACTAAATCGGTTGCTATTTGCCTAATTTGGGCAAGTAGTTGACCACCGATACCTAAATGCATATATGCAGGATCAATGAATAAAAGATGAATGAAATTATCTTGTTGGTAAAGACTAATAAAGCCAACAATTTTGTTGTTAAGTACAGCTTTTAAAATTAATTCATCTTTTGAGTCACGTTCAAAGTCAGAAAAGTGGGGATGCTTAACCCAAGCAAAGGTTTCTTGCCGAGAATGTAGATAAATTTTTGCCAATTGAGCATTATCTGCTGTTTTAGCGGGTAAAACTAGTATCTTTTTGTCAGATTGCATTGCATATTTCACTCCAATGATATTTTTTTAAAATTGTAATTTAATTGAAACGTTAAGTTCACAAAATATTCACAATTTGTGAATACTATTAACTACATAAATAACTTTTTCATTTACTCCCCCCATAAAGTGAATGGATGGCCATGTATATGGTCATGTTACTTATTTTCCGTTGCCGCGGCAACGGTTTTTTTTGTGTCCAAAATTAAAGGTAAAGCTGGAAAGACTTATTCTTCTAGTTTTACTTTTATTTTTTTAATTTTAATACGCAGCCTGTAAAAAACAAAAGTAGTTTCAAATAAGACAAGGTAAGGGTAGAATAAAATTAGGAAAACGATTTTTCGTCCTATTTTACAATATAATCAAACTTAAATCTTTTAGAGTTACAGTAATCTATAAATTAACGGGGGATAATTATGAACTGGGTACATATTATCATAGAAACCATTGTTACACTTAATGCACTGGCAGCAATTGTCACTGTGTTTCGTGAAAAACGAGATATTGCGGCAACCTGGGCCTGGTTACTTGTCCTCATTTTTCTTCCTGTTGTTGGTTTTATTTTTTATGCATTTGCTGGTCGAAAATTACCTAAAGGCAAAATGTTTCAATTAAAAAAAGAAACTAAAATTGAATTGCAACGTGTTTTAGCACGACAGACACAGGAGCTAAACAGTGATCATACTGCAGCAGATAAAGTTGTTGAAGACGCAAGTGGCATGGCAACCATGTTTATGAATGCGGATGCCGCCTTTTTGAGTCATCGTAATCGCGTGAAATTGATTACCGATGGCAAGGAATTATTTCACGAAATGTTTCAAGATATTGAACGCGCAAAAAAACATATTCATATTGAATTTTATACTTTTTATGCAGACAAAATTGGAAATGATGTGCTGCACTTACTAGAGAAGAAAGCAGCCGAAGGTGTTGATGTCCGTGTTATTTGGGATTCTTGGGGATCGATGGGAACTAAAAATAAGTTTTTTGACCATCTTCGTGAACTCGGTGGTTATGCATCACCATTCTTGGGCACTCATTCGCCAGTGACGGACTTTCGTTTGAACTTTCGAGACCATAGAAAAATTGTGGTGATTGATGGACAAGTTGCTTATACTGGCGGCTTCAATATCGGTGATCAGTATTTAGGACGAAAGAAAAAGTTTGGTTATTGGCGTGATACCCACATGCGGATTGCGGGTTCTGGTGTTTATGGTCTGCAGGCGCGTTTTATTCGTGATTGGAATGCCACTGAACCTGAACACACGATTGATAAAGTGTTTGATCCAGGGTCTACTTATTTCCCAGTGGCTAAAGTCAATGGGAATACCAGTTTACAGGTGGTCTCGAGCGGACCAGATTCTGATACAGAAACCATTAAATTGGGTTATTTGAAGTTGATTTACTCTGCACATCGATCAATTTGGATTCAAACTCCCTATTTGATTCCGGATGACAGTGTGCTTGATGCTTTACGTGTTGCGGCGCTGTCTGGAATTGATGTGCGTATCATGATTCCACACATGCCAGACCATGCCTTTGTGTACCGAGCTACGCAGTACTATGCACGACAGTGTGCTAAATGGGGCATTCAAATTTACAATTATGACGCTGGTTTTTTACACGCCAAAACCATGGTTGTGGATGGTAAAATCGGCTCCGTTGGTTCGGCCAATATGGATTTTCGAAGTTTCAAACTTAATTTTGAGGTCAACACATTTTTGTATGACGAAAAAGTGGCTGAAAAACTGGAAGAAATATTTAAGGCAGACATTCGAAAATCAACTTTACAAACTACTAAGATGTACGATGAACAGTCGCCATGGTTGAAGTTTAAACAATATTTTTCCAGATTATTATCCCCGATTCTCTAATTTATTTTTAATTTTTAGTGTCAATCATTTTTGAAAATGTCCGAATT